>JAAETH010000960.1 GCA_024228575.1 Actinomycetes bacterium | reverse complement strand
CCTACACCACCGGCAAAGGCAACAAGAAGAGGACCGTTCGACTTGTCGTGCGCCGCACCCGACTCACCGAACCAGCCCAACGACAGCTCTGGCCCCACTGGCGCCACCACGCCTTCATCACCTCCGACACCAAGATCTCGATGATCGCCGCCGACGCGTTCCACCGAGAACACGCCATCGTCGAACTCGCTATCCGAGATTTGAAGCAAGGCGCCGACCTCGACCACATCCCATCAAGGCACTACCACGCCAACGCCGCATGGCTCGCGTGTGCCGTGCTCGCCCACAACCTCGGAACCTGGACCACACTGCTCGCCGACCAGCCACCCGCCACGAACCGGACCCGACGAACCCGACTCATCGCCGTCCCCGCCGTCATCGCCAACCGTTCACGCCAAATGCTCATCCGCCTACCGACCCGCTGGCCATGGGCAACAGCGTTCACCAAGACACTCAACGCCCTACGAGCGCTACCCGCACCATCAGGCTGACCCCTGACCCCCGGACCTGACGCACCCCACCAAACCCAAGCGTCACCAACACAACCACGACCACCAACGCCTACCCCAACGCGCCCCAAACCCAACAGCGCACCACACCCGACACTCGCTCCCACCACCGACCCCCACCACCGGCCTCCAAACCGTCAAACGGTGAATCGAGGTTTAACCATCTCGACTAGGTCGTCGATTAACACTCTGATGGTGTCTGTTTGCTGCTGAAACCCCGTACTCATCGCGTCGAGATCAGCTCTAAGGCCCAGCATCTCCGTCGTGCGCAGTGCAGCGAGCAGATCCGATCGTGGCGGTACCAAGTCGTTTTCGCAAAGCAGGCAGGTGTCACGGTCTTTGTGTAACTCCGCGCCCTTCTCGACCCACGATCGCTGCACTGGTGTCATACCAGAAAGTGCTATTGAAGCGTCTGAGGCAACATTTCGAGAGAGAAGCCCTTCGATGTGTGACGGGTCGAAACTCACCAGGGCGTCAGGAAGACCTGCCACCGAGTCAGGAATCGATCCTTGGTCGGTCGTCAACAGCCGACGGTCCTTCACATCGTCACCATCGCTGCACGGGTTCGCTTGGCGCAGCCTCCCTATGGCGGTTGCGCCTGTCATAGCGCCAGATTCCCCGGGTAGCGCCCGCACGGCATCGCGGGCGTTGTCCTCTGCGGTCTTCAACACCAGTCCGCGATGCCTGAAGATTCGAGAGGCTTGGGTGACCAGGCCGGTAACCCGATCCCTTCTCTGTGTAGCAGCGTCGATCTCAGCCTCGATCTCGACGTTCAGTGAACCGGTGACGAAGAGCGCCGACGACAAGCCCGATCCCGTGAAGACCCGACCAAGGTTCTCGCGGACGTAGTCGTCATTGAAGACGAGTACGTCGAGATCCGTGTTGGCCGTTACGGCCGCCGCCGATGTGAACTCGGAATGATGCTCGTCCCTGAGGTGGCGAACCAGCGTGGTCTTACCGCTGCCATTGCGACCGAATATGACCGTACGCTTCTTGATGAGGCCCCCACAGCTCCACCCTTGGTAAAAGCCACCGTCGTCAATCTTGATCTCATCCAGCAAGCGTGGGGTCGTTGAGAGGGCCCCTCTATCGTTTCGTCTTGAACATCAGTCGAGCATCGCTAGGAAGTCGTATCCACTCATCACTTCGATCTGTTGGCCCTTGGCCTGAAGTTCGAACGCCTTGCGCATCTTGCCCGTCGCCGCTTCACCCGGCCGCAACACCGCAGGATTGAGATCGCCGACGACGAGGATCTGCGTGGTCTTCGTCACATTCTTTTGCCCGATGCCGCCGAGCCCAGCCAGCTGCTCGAAGGCCTGCTGCCTCGTCATGACGACGAGGTCACCGGTGAGCGCGACAGAGCGCCCGTAGAGCTGGTGACTGGGGTCGGCGTCGGGATTGGCTGGTTGTGTTCCCTTCACCGCTGATGCGGCCCCGTGCGAGAACCGACTGCGGAGCCACTCGACCTCTGTCAGTAGACCCCACCGCATGTGACACCGCTCGAGGAGAGCGTCGAGATCGTCAGCCGCTTCGCGATCGAGTAGCGCCAGCGCGATCTGGGCCGCCGCTTCAGCGTCGGCCAGGGCATCATGATGTCGACCCATGTTGATGCCGAGGGCCTCGGCGCAGAACGGGAGGCTGTAGCTTGGGAGTTGGAGCGTTGCTCTCGAGAGAGCCATGGTGCAGCTGTAGTGGAGCGTCGGCATCTGCGTGGCGCTCGCGAGACATGCCAGGCGGATGGCACCGATGTCGAAGCTTGCGTTGTGTGCCACGACTGGTAAGTCATTCAGTAGATCCGAGACTTGCGGCATGAGGGACGAGAATGCTTGCGAATCCGACACGTCTGCTGCTCGGATGCCGTGAATCCGAGTGTTGAATGCGCTGAAGTCTTGGTACCCATCAGGTGGCCTTACCAACCAGTGGTGTTGTTCGGCGACTTCGCCTTCTTCGACGATTGCGATACCCACCGCGCAGATCGATGCCCGCTGCGCGTTCGCGGTTTCTACGTCAATCGCCGCGAACCTTCGCCTGGCACGGATGAACTCGGATGATTCGTTCAGAATGGACCCCGCCTGATCATCCTCAAGTGTATGAGGTACGGCTACCGCGGTCGAGCCGCCCACCTTTCCGGTACAGCTGGTTGGTGGGGTCCTTGCTGACAGGGCGGCCCCGTCGAAGGCGGAAAGCACCTCGAGGGGTCAAGGGGCCGGCCGAAGGTCGGAGGTGAGGACACGTAGCGGAGCGGAGTCCCGGAGCCGACCCTTGACGCCGTTGGTTCGCTGATCCTGGAAATGGCCCGACCCTGGTCGGGCCTTGATCGCCGGGGTCAGCGACTCATGCCATGTCCGTGGCCAATGGCAGGCGTGGGGCTGGGGTTGAGCCTGTCGTATTCGCGACCGAGCGAGGTCATTGCTTGCTCGGCTCGCTGTCGGCCGTCGGCGAGGTTCGCCGGGTGGAAGTAGCTGGAGGGACCCAGTCCTCGCACTTCGCCGAAGCTGAGATGGAACTGTTCGAGGCGTCCGGCCGCCTGCTCCCAGGCTTTCGAAGTCTGTGCGTCGTGAGGTCGTCCTCCGATCGCTGCCGTGATCGCAGGCGGCGCTGCCTCGGCAAGGCGGATGCCGCGGATGGCTGCGTCGGTGTTGAGCGCCTCCCCGGTTGCCTTGAGTCGGTGCTCGAGGAGCGGCCGATCCGGCGCACGGTGGTTCGTGTCGTCGATTCTCCCTCGCACGCCGCTGAGCAGGGAGGCTGCGTTGGCGTGGTCGGCTTCGGCGTCAGAAACGGCTCGGCCGCTTCGCTCGAGGTCGACGGTGGCGGTTCGGATCTCGTCCCGGTGCCAGCGTCGGGTGATGGGTCGGTCGAGGGCGGTCTGCTGTTCTTCGAGCGTGTGGTGGTGACGCGGAATGTCGCCGTCGATGTGGCGGATGATCTCGCGAAGCTCGGATCGTTCGTTGAAGAGAGCCCGCAGTACGTGGACCGGCAGGGTCCCGGGTTGATGGTCGGCGAGTTCAGCCATACGAGCGTGTGCTGGTCGGTCGATCCAGCTCTTGGTCATCGATGACCGGAAGATGTCGGTGGCTGTTTCGAGGGCGTTCACGGTGACGTAGGCATCGTTGGAGATGCGGCCACGGGTGAGTGGCACATAGAGCCCACGGACATCGGTCGGGCCATTGAGCACCAGGATTGATCGGTCGACGGTGCGGCCCTGGGTGGCGTGGCTGGTCTGTGCGTATCCGAGGTGGACATGTTCGTTCACGTAGCCGGCGGGCAGGCAGATCGTGCCGGAGTCGCCCGTCGCGGTGATGGTGCCTCGGCGGATGTTGTCGATCGTCCAGGTGGCGCGGTTGCGAACCATGGTGTCCTGGTCGGCCACGAGCTGGCGGTCATTTCGTCGGGTCACGATCTGATCGCCGACCTGGAATCGATAGCCGTTGGCCTCCACGGTGCCTCCCCGACGGCTGAGCTCGCCGTTGTCGATACGAAGTTGTTGTGCGGCGTGGTTGAGCTGGTGGACGGTCTCGTTCGAGGTTCCGGACAGGAGAACGGACTCGCCTCTCCTGCGGGCGGCGTCCCACGCAGCGACAGCGTCGGCTTCCATCCGAGTTCCGGTGCCGCCGTGGATTCGGCCGTGCAGTTCGTAGAGGTCAGCGACGGACTGGTCGCCGCGCCGGAGGAGCAGCGACGCGTCGCGTTCCCATTGGTTGTCGAAGCGGTGGACGCGGTCGAGTTCGATCGCGCCGTGGGTGTTGACGAGGTGGCCGAACGCTCCGCCTCGGCCGACGGCCGAGAACTGCATCGGGTCGCCGATCAGGGCGACTCGCCAGGCACGGGTGTCGGCGAGTTCGGCCAACGCAGCGAGTCTGTCGGTGGGTACCATCCCTGCCTCGTCGACAAGGATTGTTGTCCCGATTGGGAGGTCATAGCGGCTCGTCGGCGGACGGCGCCCGTCGTGCTCGACGAGGAGCTTGTCGAGGGTGTCGGAATAGACACCGGTTTCGGCTTCGAGAACCTGCTCCGCAACGGCCGAAGGCGCGACACCAAAGACGGATCGCCCGTCGGCGCGAAGCTGCTCGACAGCGGGCGCGAGCGCGGTGGTCTTGCCGGTGCCCGCCGGTCCCACAACGAGAACGAGATCGCCCGTCCCTGCGACCGCGGCTGCGGTCTCTGCCTGAGGCACCGTCAGTCTTGTATCGGCTGCCTTGGCTGCGGCGGCCGAGCCGAAGCCCGGCTGAGCCATGCGGCGCTGTGCCCAGTCGAGGAGCCGTGCCTCTTGGTCGAGTATCGCGGGTGTAGTGAGCGCTCGGTCGGCGATTGATTCCGTGATGGGGCGTCCGTCGGCGCGAAGTATCACACCAGCCGGGCCAGGCCGGGAGATGTCCGTACACCGCTCTGCGATTGCTTGGGTGGTGAGGATGTCGAGCACATTCATGAGATCTGACGGTTCGAGGCCGATGTCGGTCGGCAGTTCGTGGGCGATCTCTCGCATCAGTTCGGCCGGTCGCCAGGTCGACTGTGATTCCTCGAGGTTGGCGATGGCCCGGTCGATGATCCGGCTATGCACCTCGGCATGAAGTTCGGCCGCGCTGGCCTGGCTGAGGGTGTCGGCCAAGAGCTCGGTGCGGCTGATACCGAGATCGACGAGTCGCGTTCTCCATTCATCGTGGAGCGCGGGGCCATCGACGATCTTCGCCTTGGCCGGTCGGGAGTCGAGTACGGCCTCGCGTTCGAGCGTCCACCGTTCGCGCGGCGTCGGTTCGTGGCCCATCGAATCGTTGAATCGGTCGAGCTTCTGATCGATGCGCCGTTGCACTGAAGCCGTGCGGGTCGAGAACGTGTCGATGATGTCTTGGCTCACGCCGTCGATCTCCGCGATCGAATGGTCGGTTGCTCGCCACTCGACCCCGAGTCGTCGGGACAGTTCCCTTTGGAGCGAAGCGTGGTAGATCGCCGACACGGTCCGCTGGTCGAGCTTCAAGCCGCGCGCGTCGAGCGCGAGCCAGCGTCCGTCCTGCGTCGTGACCTTGCTCGCGATCACGACGTGGGTGTGGAGTTGCGGGTCGAGAGATCTGGATGTGTGTTGGCGAAACGTTCCTGCGATCAGCCCTTCGGCGTCTACCACCGCGACCTCACCGTTGATTCGATGGCGAGTCAGAGCGCTCTGCTCGATCCACCGCACCGTCGTCGCCACGGCCTCGTCGTGGGCGGTGAGTACTTCTTGCCGCGTGTCCTGGTCGCTGAGAGCGAACAACACCGAAACCGACTTCGGGGCCGAACAAGTGACATCGAAGCCGCGGACTGAGCTGTCGCCGTAGTGGCGCCCCAGAAATTGGCCGCACACAAGCGGGTTCTCGCCGGCCATGACTGCCAGGAAATCGTCTGCCTCGATGGTGCCGCTGAGTCCGAGCTCCGCCGCCGCACGGCCATACCATCGGCCGAACGGCTCGCCGGAGTCGAGGTAGTAGTTGGGCAGTGCCTCGACGTAGTAGGCGCCGGCCTCCGGTCCCTTGAGGGTGGTGACGCGAGCAGTCATCGGCCCACCTCCCGGCCGGTGACCAGCGATTGGGAGGTGGGTAGGGGGAGGTGGTGCGAGACGCCTGTGCACCCGTCTGTCACTGAGTCGTGAGGAGAGGGGGAGATGGGATGGGCTCGCCGGTCTGTGGGGAAGCTGACAGCGGCCGGTGGAGCGGAGTTCATCGTTCGGCGACGCGTTGGGAGTCGAGCCAGGCCTCGATCTCGGTCGGGTCGAATCGGATGAACTTTCCGATCTTGAGGAATGGGATGCGTCGCTCTGCGACGAGGCGGCGGATGAATCGATCGGTGACTCCGAGCCAGTCAGGGAGTTGCTCGATGCTGAGCAGCGACGCACTGGCCGGGTCGACCTGGGAGGTCTTGGTCGTCGGCATACGGCCGATGGTGCGAAACCCACCTCCTCCGCCACCTACCGTTTCACCTCACATTCCACCTCCCATTCGCAAGAAATCGCTGGGAGGTGAGGTAGGTGATCTCCTCTTTCACCTCCCATGCGTCTCCCACGAGCTGCTGCACGGCATTTCGGTATCTCAGTCGCGAGGGAGTGTCTGAGGTAGAGCACGGCGTGCGATCCTGGATGCGTGGGCGAGATCGAGGCCAACCGTTGCGCAGAGGGCGCGTACCAGCGCGGCGTTCCGGTCCTTGGCGGGCGCTTCGTCGCCGAGACCTGTGATCAGGTCAGCGAGACGTGGGTTGTTCGATGGAACGTTCATCGGGAAGATGGATCGACCTTTCGAGATGACGGCTACACGACGCTTGTCTCTGCCAAAGGAAGAACGAGAGTCAGCTGGGACACCCGGCCGGTGACTGACGCCGTCGCGGACTTTGAGGCAGACCACGAACCAGTGGACGGGGAGGACCGGCTACCTGGGGGATGGACTCTCGAACGGGTGAAGGACATGGGCATTGCGGCGCCAGCGCTCGTGACGCGACCAGTGACGGTCTTGGAGTACGGAGTTGACGATGTGTTCGAGCTGGTCCCGAAGGTGATCCTGGACCTTGGTGGCATGTGCCTGGTGCTCAGTGACGAGTGGGGGGACTGGCACATGGGCCAGTGGGACGATGCGAACACGATCGCTTGCTGGGGAAGTTATGAAACCGACCTCGAGTATGCGATTATCGCTCTCTGAGCTGAGGCTCGAGTGCCGGTCGCTGGGACTTCTGGGTTGAGGTTCGGGGGTCGCCCGCTTGACACTGAAGGAGCCGAGGGCACTAGCCCGAGGAAGTGAATTCGGCTCCTCTCCGGACGGTGAGCGGCCGGGTTTACGGTGGGTCTTCAGCACAAGGGGTTGAAGAACGGGCCCGTTTCGCCGATACTGAAAGAGCGCCGCGGTGTTATGTCGTGGTGAAGACGCAAGTCCCGGAGTGCCAGGCCGAGGGCTGCCGCAAGGTAGCCGACTAGGACGGGAGCCGGGGCTTTCGCATTTTTCAGCCGAGGTGCCTGGGTTCGCCATCGAGGACCCCACCCGAGGTGAGCTGGTTGAACCACGTGATGTCTCCGCCAACGAAGTAGTCGTGGATAGCGCCGTTGATGGCGTCGGCGATCCAGAGGATTCGCTCGGATTTGCTGCGCCAGTCATACGCGAAGGGCACGCCGCCACTCGACTCGAAGCTGTCGAGCAGCGTTCGTTTGTCACGCCCGTTAGTCACGTCGTCGACGGACTCGATGATCAGATGATCGACGCCTTCGAGGTGCAGCTCCGTCGACAGATCGGCCAACAGGAGCTGCCGAGCGTCGCGCTGACCACGGCGTCCCACTGTCTGGTAGCGACTGTGGGCGACCACGCCGTGCTCGATGATGATCTCTGTGATCCGGTTGCGGGCGGCTGGACCCTCTTTGTGCCAGTGGAACGGCCGCTTGCGTCCCGGCGTGTCGGTAAACAGTTGGGCCAGAGATAGGTCGACATCGGTCGGCGAGAGGGTGACGGCCGTGGTGAGCACGTAGTGGACTCCGGCGCCGACCTCGGGCACCGTCTCGTCGATGACTGCGATGAGTTCGCCGAGCATCGGCGCGCCATCGGACAGCCCTGAGGGTTGCGATGGACGGTTCACGTTGCGAACTCGCGGTTGGGCTCTGCGGGCGCTCATCGGACTGGGCTCACAGCCCTGCTTGCCTTGCCCCGCGGACCGAAGGGAGATTGCAGCGTGTAGCGGTTCTCGTAGGTGACGCCTTCCGGTGCAAGGGGAGTCAGGATTCGCTTCTTGTCGACCGTCAGCAGCCCCTTCTTTCGAAGACCCTGATAACCACGCTGGACCGTGTCAGCTGAGATGCCGTAGTACTCTGGCCCCCGC
Source organism: Actinomycetes bacterium (assembly GCA_024228575.1). Classification (GTDB taxonomy): domain Bacteria; phylum Actinomycetota; class Acidimicrobiia; order Acidimicrobiales; family Poriferisodalaceae; genus JAAETH01. The sequence continues at coordinate 3,303 of JAAETH010000960.1, read as the reverse complement.
TCGGCTGGCAGCGGGAAGGAGTCGAGGTTGCTGAGGCCGATGAGAAGAAACGTCAGTTCTGGCAAATCGAGAACGCGATACCAGCGGTCACCCTCTGGCCCATCGGTCCAGAGAGCGTGAGGCACGTTGATGAAGTGCGACGTTGGCCGGGTGTAGGCCTCTCCGGAACTGTCCTCCTTCAAGAGCGTGAACTCGGCCATCCGTTGACGCCTTGCGCGCGACACGAGCTTGCGGTCGACGAGCCGGCTCCAGGTCTTTGAGACCCGGCCGCGTGCCGCCTGCCCGGTTGGATTGGTCAGGCCCAGCGCGCGAGCCCAGACAGCCGAGTGCAACGAGACATCCCAGGGCGATTCACTCGCCTTGGTCACGGCCAGGCAGTAGAGGAGAAGCCCAGTTCGGTCACCAGCGGCAACGAAGGATGCGATCGGGCCCGGGGTTGATTTGCCGCCTTGCTTCTGCTGCAGGAAGGCTCGACGCAGGGGGAACGCATCTCGCTGCGTACTGCCGGCGATGGCGTCGACAGTATCATTGGTGGTGGCCGGTTCGACTTTCGAGTTCTCAGACATGACACGTACAAACTACTCGATCGGCGTCGATTCAGGATCCGTCGATCGATGCACCAGACTCGGGTGAATGTCTGTTTCAGCGGTAGCACTAGGAGTGCCGATCAGCGCCGGTACGAGAGCCATGACTAGAGCCGACTAGGTCCGATGGGATCAAATAGCGGGAGCGCGGAAGACTCAGGCCTGCGTCTGGTTCCAAACGAGGGGCCCGAGCAAGAATCCCTCGGTCTCTGATTCCCGCGACGGTCTTATTCGAAGGCAGTCCATCAGGCTCGCCCCAGTCGCTTGCTCGCAACGGCGTCCCCGTCAGAGGTATTGACCGACCAGCAGCTGAACGCCCAGTCGGCCCAGTCCGTTGCCGTACGGCAGGACTCTTCCACTCGGGCGCGAACCTGTGTGAGCGGTTCTGCGACGTGTTCGACTGGCGCGAGTCGGCCCGGCGGGCCTCCGTCGATGTACCAAATTCGGCCCAATCGGATGAGACCAGCGTTGAGCAGTCGCTCGTAGCTGCGAATCGCTGCGTCGATCTGAATCGCGTCAGGTGGTTCGTTTCGCTCCGTTGGGTTCCGTCGAAGGCCGAGATCAAGCAGTGCGTTGTCGAACGAGATGTCGTCCGTGAGCCCATCGGCCAGGAGATCGACCTCACCTCTGGTCAGTACTGGGTCTGACCCACCGGCGGTGCGATACGTGATGAGAACCCATGGATAGTCGACCAGTTCACTGTCGAGGGCTGCTTCGAGCGATCGGAGCGCCTGCTCGAGGTTCGTTGCGTTCACCGTTGGTTCGAGGCTCGACCAGGGAGCCTCGTGGGTGCCACCGTCGGGCGGGTACTTCCTGAGATCGAGTCCGAGAGTCTCGAAGCCGGCTGCGGTCAAGGAGCGAATTGCATCCTTGGCGTGCGAGCGTGGCCACACCACCTCGCCGTTGCAGTCCACGCGCGCAACGAGGTCGATCCCGTTCTGCAGCGGCGGACCTGGCGAAGGCACAGCCTCGCAGCCTTGTACTGCGGCGTCCGCAAGCCGAAGGAGGCGGGCGTAGTACGGGAGAGCGGCTACAGGGAGGTCATTCCACGACTCGCCGAGTTCCAGCCGAACCTGCTCCAGGCCTCGGCGTGCGTCAGTGTCGAGCTGGAGCTCGGATGCGCAGCTGCTCGCCCAGCCGAAGATGTCGGCATCGATCATGACTGGGTCGATCATCCCGTAGTCGCGCCCCTTCTCGGTCTCAGCCGGGAAGTACGCGTCGCGATGTTCTTCAAGCAGATCCGAAAGATCTCTCACGAGCTTCGCCTTTGGTCGTGTTCGAGGGCTGAGATAACGGAAGCGGGTAGTCCTCCGGACTCGCCCAGTGGCTCTTCGAAAGCTGCCCATGACGGCGGGTGGCCCGCAAGTTCCGAGGCGACGCCGAGAGCCTCGTCGTTCGAATCGGTGCAGACGAAAGCCCCAGGAAGCGGGGCGCCTTGCTCGTCGAAGAAGTAGAGGTAGTTGCGCAGTGGCCCGATGTGACCCGAGTCGAGGTCGTATTCGTCATGTACCGATGTGATCGCCGCGTAGCGGCCCCCTCGCCCTTTGATGGGCTCGAACCGTTCGGCAATTCGGTTGGCGACGTGGGAGATGTTTGTGGCCTTGACGACAAGCTCGGCGTCGAATGGCAGGACTGCGTGGTCGTGTCGCCGCCCGCCCCACCTCACACTCTCCGGGTTCGGAAAGGCCAGCTGCATCTCGCCGAAACTGTGGGCATCTACGGATGACGCAAGACCGTCTCGGATGAACAGAATGAGCCCGCCGACCACGCCGTCGATCTCAACCAAGCCTTCTACTGCGTAGGCGCCGTCGGCCAGTAGGCGGTAGTGAGCTGCGTCGTCCCCGAGATTGAACGCGATCGACGCACAACCACACTCGCAGCTCGGCGTGACCCTGTATCCATGACTCAACTGGCGTCGGAGAAGCTCGGAGTTCTCTGTTTCATGTCTCAGCCAAGCGTCGAGGACGGCTCGTTCATCGAGTGTCGGCTCTCGGCTATCTGCCATCGAGGTCCCCGTTCATGCGTCGCTCCATCGCATCAGCAATTTCCTCGTCGCGTCGGGCTGACGCTTTGAGGTAGCGAAGACTCGCGTCGGAGGAGGCGTGGCCCATCCTGGCCATGATCTCGCGGAGCGAGGCTCCCGCTGTCGCCGCGGACGTGCCGGCGTGGTGGCGGAGGTCGTGGAAGCGGATCGACTCGTCGAGGTCGGCGGCCTTCAGCGCCTTCTTCCAATAGGGGGCGAAGTAGCGATTGATGAGTGGGCTGTTCTTCACCGAGGTGAAGACGAGCGCGTCGGAGTCGTTTTCGACCAACTGGTCGATGTGTACGGCGAGCATCTCGGCCACCCCGCCGGGGATCACCACCGTGCGGTGCGCGGCCGCCGACTTCGGAGGGCCGAGCGTCGCGCCCTGGCCCTTCACAAACGAGAGTGCCTGGTCGACTCGAAGCGTCCGATCATCGAGGTTGACATGGCGTCGAGTAAGTCCGGTGAGCTCCCCGTAGCGCAGGCCCGAGGACGAACCCACCCACACGAGCGCTCGGAACCGAGGCTGGATCGCATCGGCGATGCGCCCGACGTCGTCCCAGTCGAGCATCGGGCGTTCGATTGATCGCTCGACGGCAGCGCCCTTGATGTGGACCGGGTTTGCTCGGATCAGGCAGTCGTCGACTTCGGTGTCGAGCATGGTCCGGAACAGCCGGTAGACCTTCGCCACAGTGT
>JAAETH010000959.1 GCA_024228575.1 Actinomycetes bacterium | reverse complement strand
GGCCGAGGTCGCGGCACACATGTCATGTATCCAGGTCGCCTCACGATCACCGAGCAATCCGTCACTGTGTAGCCGCTTCCCCTTGTCGTCATGGTCGACAACCCGACCCGACGGGTGCTCCACCATGTTGCCAGCATTCGAATCGACGAACAGGAAGGCCCACTCCCCTACCTCGATTACCCGCGAAGTCGCCACCCCCGGCCGACCGATGCCGACCACGAATTGGGCGTCGTGGTCATGGTTGCCAGGTGCGACGTTCACCGGAACGCTGAAGCGAGCGAAGGCGTCGGCCGCCTTGCGATACTGGCTCGGTCGACCTTCGTCGGCGACATCGCCGGTCACCACCACCATGTCGTGGTGGTGATGGTCGCCCAGGTGGCCGAGCACGGCTTCGAAGCCCGCATCGACGTCATAACTGAAGCCACCCTCGGGATCAACCCCGTCCTCCTGGAAATGGGTGTCGGATAGCTGGATCACACTGACTGCGTCGGACATCGTTTCCTCCCGGGAGTGGTAGCTCACTATCGTGCCACGGGCCGGTGGTAATCATCCACGCCCGAGGTGCTGGAAGTGCCATCAATCCGGCGGGGACCCGTAGCCTCCACCACCGGGGGATTCCATGACGAAGGTATCGCCAGGTAGGAGCTCAGTCTCGTCGGTGCCAGCCAGCGGGTCGACGGTGCCATCGGCCCGCTTGACATAGTCACGGCCCCGAGCCCCGCTCGAGCCACCAGCAAGGCCATAGGGTTCGGTGACTCGGTGGCTGCCCAGCAGGGTAAGCGTCATCTTCTCCAGGAACGTCAGCTCACGGACGACCCCATCGCCGCCACAGTACTGGCCTCGACCTCCCGAGCCAGATCGAACTCCGAAGCGGTCGACTCTTAGGGGGAATCGCCATTCGAGCACCTCAGGATCGGTCAGCCTGGTGTTGGTCATATGACTGTGGACGGCGCTCGTCCCATCGTGGTTGGGACCGGCCCCGGTACCACCACAGATCGTCTCGTAGTTCTGGTACTCGTCGTTGCCGTACACGACATTATTGACCGTCCCCTGAGATGAGGCGAGCACCCCCAGCGCCCCGAACAGGGCGTCGGTCACCCCCTGGCTCACCTCTGTATTGCCGGCGATCACGGCCGCCGGGTATTCGGGCGACAGGATCGAGTGAGGCGGGACAATGACCCGTAGAGGGGCGAGACAG
>JAAETH010000958.1 GCA_024228575.1 Actinomycetes bacterium | reverse complement strand
CGACCGCGTCACCGTCCTACGTGACGGCCACTACGTCGACACACTCAGTCGTGACGACATCACCGAAGACCGCTTGCTAGAGCTCATGACAGGACGAGTCATCGATCAGGTCTTTCCCAGCGTCGATTCGGTCGCGGGGGCGGTTGCACTCCGCGTCTCCGGCCTCACGACAGCCGACCGGTCCGTCACTGACATCGGCTTCGAAGTTCATTCCGGCGAGATCGTCGGCTTCGCCGGTCTCGTAGGCTCTGGAAAGAGCTCAGCGGCACGCGCCTGTTTCGGTGTTGAGCAGATCCACCAGGGAACGATCGAGCTCCACGATGTGGAGGTGACCGGCCACAGCCCCCGCCGGATGCTGCGCCGGGGCATGTTCTACCTGCCCTCTGATCGCAAGACCGACGGGCTGATGATGATGCGCGGCGTACGTGAGAACATCGCACTTCCGTGCTTACGGCTCGGACAATTCTCCAAACTCACACTCCTGCGACGCGCCGCAGAGCGCCAGATCGCCGATGACGTCGCCCGCCGCGTCGAGCTCAACCCTCATGCCCTCGAACGCCCGGTTGAACACTTCTCGGGTGGAAACCAGCAGAAGATCTTGCTTGCTCGGGCCCTTGCACGCGATGTCGATGTCTTCATCTTCGACGAGCCAACGGTCGG
>JAAETH010000957.1 GCA_024228575.1 Actinomycetes bacterium | reverse complement strand
TGGTCGTGTAGAGGGCGAGACCGACTGCGATTGATGAGGTACCGAGCGTCATGATGAACGGTGAGACGCGAAAGACCGACACCCCGATGCCGTTGACCAGTCCGATACCTCCCCCGGCCAGTACCCCGACGGTGATGCCGAGCGCGATCGCGAACCCAACGGATCCAGTGCCGCCGTCGTAGATACTGGCCATGACCGTGGCCGTGAGCACTGAAACGAGTGCTGTACCTGCTCCCACTGAGAGGTCGAACCCGCCGGTCAGCAGTACCAGCATCTGTCCGAGGGCGACGATGATGAGGAAGGTGTTCTGCCTCACGACGTTCTCGAAGTTGTCGACGGCGAGGAAGTTGCTCGACATTCGGGAGAACACGATGATGGCGATGATGAGGAGAGGTGGGAGGACGCCAACTCTCACGAAGCCGTACTCCAGCCAGTCGAGCAGGCTGCGTTGTTCGGCGGCCTCCGTGGATGGGGTGGGGAGGTTCGTGCTCGGCTGGGAGACGGAGGTGTCGTTCATGCCG
>JAAETH010000956.1 GCA_024228575.1 Actinomycetes bacterium | reverse complement strand
TGGCCAACTACCTGGCCGCCACGGGACGGATGCCACCAGTTGACGTCGCTCGGGTAACACACGGCGGGTTAACAGTTTCGGAACAGGACCGAATCTTTTCTGCTGCGTCGTATGGGCGGCCGTTGGGGTCGCTACCAGCGAGTGGGGGGCCGTCGTATCTGCAACGAGCGGCCGGGCTTGGCGGGTGGGCTGTTGGCCGGGTCCCCAACCAGGCGCTCGACACTGGTGCTGTCACCAGCTCAACGAGCTTGACCGATGACGGCCTAACGGGGTCGAACCTGTCGGGCCCTGAGTTGTCGGGGGTGTCGTGATGGGTTGGCTTGATCGACGACGAGCCCGCAAATGGGCTGCATCTTCGGGGTACGGGTCGGACCGATCCGACTACCCGAGACTCTCTGCTGGTGACGCACTGTCACTGTTCCCTGAAGGCTCAGACGCCAACATTGCCTTGGTTCATCACAAAGACCGGGGTCGGGTACTGCGGGCCTATGAACGACGAGCCGAGCGATGACAGCGGCGGGGCTCTGGTCGCTAGATGACGGCAGCGGGCTTACGGACGGCGCCGGCCTCGACGATGGCGGCGTGTCTGATGACGTCGACCGGTGGAACGATGCGGCCCCGCCCCG
>JAAETH010000955.1 GCA_024228575.1 Actinomycetes bacterium | reverse complement strand
GGCCGAGTGGTTGGAGAAGCTGGGCGCCGGCGGCTACCCGTGTGGCCCCTACAACCTTCCCCATGAGCCGATTCATGACCCCCAGGTCGTGGCCAACGACTTCGTCGTCGAGCTCGAGCACCCGACCTTCGGCCCGTACACCACGAGTGGTATGCCCGTCCGCTTCGAGAAGGCTCCAGCCAAGATCCCGGGACCAAGCCCACGGTTCGGCCAGCACACCAGCGACGTGCTGGCCGACATCGGACTCGACCCGGCCATTGTGAGCACCCTGATCGACGAGGGCACCGTCATCGATGGCTCGATGGACGGCACCCCATGATCAGCAACCAAAGAAGGAGGCCTCATGGAGGTCGCTAACGAGGTGATGCCTACCAGCCAGGGACGTATCGAGGAGATGATGCAGCCCGGACCGGAAGGCCCCATCTATATGGTCAACCTGTTGAAGTTCAAAGACACCGCCGAATACGAGGACGGCCGCCAGACCGATCTGACCGGCTACGAGGCGTATCAGATCTATGGCCAAGGAGTCTCTGAGCTACTGGCGACTTTTGGGGGCGAACTGACCTTTGCCGCCGATGTGACATTCCTCGCCCTCGGCCAGGTCGAGGAGCTCTGGGACGAGGTCGCGATTGCCAGGTACCCGAACCGGGGCGCCATATTGGCGATGTCGTCGTCTGACGAGTGGCGAGAACTAGCGGTACACCGAACGGCCGGACTGGCCGGTCAACTCAACATCGAGACGGTCGCACACTGACACCTATGCTGGCCCAGCATGATCGTGAGCTGTGGCGAAGCACTGGTGGATCTGGTTCCCCATCCTGTTCCCGGTGGGGGACCGATGAATGTGGCGATCGCCGTCGCTCGCCTCGGTGGGCCGAGCGCCTTCGTCGGCTGTGTGTCCACCGACGACTACGGCATCCAGATCATTGATCACCTGGCGGCCAATGGTGTCGACATCTCGGCCTGTGAGCGATCAGGGGCGCCGACGGCGCGAGCGATCGTCGAACACACCCCAAAGCTCAGATTCCGCTTCGAGGGGTCGAACACGGCCGATACCAAGCTGTCCACGCTCGATCTGGCCGCTCTTGGCCCCCCACCCCACATCCTGCACGGGGGGACGCTCGGCCTCTTTCGGGGACTTACGGCGCAGACGTTGGCGGCCACCGTCGAGGCTCACGATGGCCTGGTGTCGCTGGATCCGAACATCCGGCCCCAAATCATCGACGACCGCTCCCAGTGGGAACACTTCCACCAGCGTTGGCTCTACCACACCGACATCTACAAGGCATCCGACGAGGACCTGGCCTGGATCTGGCCTGACCGTTCGACTGACGCCTGTGTCGAGGGACTGCTCGGCGCTGGCGTCCAGGTCGTGGTTGTGACTCGTGGTGCCGATGGGCTCTCGATCGTCACCAGGAGCGGCCAGGTTCATGCCCCGGCCCCGCCTGTCGATGTCCTCGACACGGTCGGTGCCGGTGACACCATCGTGGGCGCGGTGCTCGTCTCCCTGTGGGAATGGGGGATAGGGGTCGGCGATGGGGTCGAGCTATCGACGTTCGAGCCTGGCCACTGGCAGACGATCGCCGAGCGAGCCGCCTCGGCCAGATC
>JAAETH010000954.1 GCA_024228575.1 Actinomycetes bacterium | reverse complement strand
GGTCCAGACCTTGAAGATGCCGAATTCAGCAAAGGCCATGCTCGCCTTCATGATGATGGGCATGATGGTCATGGGTGGGGGCGTGGTGGTCAACTTCATCGGGGCCGGTTCCTTCGACGGGACGATGGCCGCCGACATCATCGACAGAGCCCAGTTCGCTGCTATCGGTTCCGGACTACGACGGATGGGTGTCGCCCTCTATCTGACCGGCATCGCCCTCGGGCTCGGGACCATCATCGAGGTCCTACGCTTCCAAGCCATCCGCATCCGGGAAGTGGCCAGCTCGACCAGGTAGGTCGGCGAGTATGCTCGGAAAGATCTGATGGGATCGTCAACGTAGACGGTCCCATCGCCGCGTGTGGACGCGAGACCGGCTGGCCCACGTGAGACTCAGTCATCGATTTGCGGCAGCGGGTCCAGGTCGAAATCGATCGTGATGAGATCGACCGACCCGTCAAGGCGGAGCTGGGCAATGGCGAAGTAATCGCATTGGCCGGCCAACCAGGTTCCTCGGATCTCGGCGACATCGTGTTCGGGATCGACCTCAGCTGGTGCGGGCCCTGGAAAGCTCTCGGACGCCTCAGCAACGATGACAGGGTGAACGTCGGCCAAGAAGTCGACGAACCGGAGCGGGAGGGCTTCGACGAGGTCGGCGACGTAGGAACGCCTGACCCCAACCGAGCGACTCAACTGGCTGGGTTCTCTCGTTCTCCGAAGAGCTGTTGGGCGTAGGCAACGGGGTTGTCGACATATTCAGGTTGGTCGTCGACGCGGGCGAGTGCGCTCGCTCGCGAGCGGGCCGCGAACCTCTCTCGACGGGCTTCTCTGGCCGCCTCGAGTCCAGCTCGGGCGGCTGGCCGCTCGTCGTCTGTCAGCGTCGCCCAGGCCGCTTCCACGGCTTCTCGGGAGCCTCGGGAGTGGAGCAGCTCCCAGTAGAGCGCCCATTGCCCAGATCGGCGCAGGGTTTCGACGTCGTTGTCAGTCGCCGTATTGCCGCTCATGCCTTCACCGTAGCCTCTGGTCGGGTTAGGTGACGGCAACCGCCCATCCCTAGACAAGAGCTGCCTCGCCGTTGAACCTCCGGGGACCTAGCGGCCTTTGAATTCGGCTTGGCGTTTTTCCATGAAGGCTCGTCGGCCCTCGATGTAGTCCTCACTGTTGAAGCAAGTCTCGACCATGACGGCTATCCGGTCGAGATCTCGACGCTCGGGGTCTTTCACCGCTTCACCAACCGCGGCCTTGGCCGCCTTGACCGTCAGGGGAGCGTTGGCGGCGATCTGGCTGGCCAGTTCGACAACAGCAGCATCGAGATCGACCGCCGGAACCACCCGATTGATCAGACCCATGGCGAAGGCTTCCTCCGCGCTGAAGCGGCGGGCCGTCATCAGCACCTCATTGGTCATGGCCGGGCCAATCAACCCGATCAGCTTGTGGATGCCGCTGAACCCGTAGCCGAGCCCGAGGCGGGCCGCCGGGATCCCGAACTGGCCATCGTCGGCCGAGATGCGGATGTCGGCCTGGAGGGCGGTGGCCAACCCACCCCCCATGCAGAAGCCGCGGATCTTGGCGATCAGGGGCTTGTCGAGCGAGGCGAAGGCCCGGCCGGCGGCGGCGGCAACGGCGTCGAAGCGCTGGCGGCCTTCGGGTGTTGAGCGGTGGGTCTCGAACTCCGAGATGTCGGCCCCCGACACGAAAGCCTTGTCGCCGGCCCCCTGCATGACCACAACCCGGACATGATCGTCGGCGTGGAACGAAGCCAGGATCTCAGCGATTGCTTCGTTCATCTCCATCTTCATGGCGTTGCGACGTTCGGGGTTGTTGAACGTCATCCAGCCAATCCCGTCGATCACCTCGGCCTTCATATACGGCGTCCGTAGCTCCAGTTCAACAGCAGTCATGGTCCTCCTCGGACGGTTCCCAGACCTAGATCACACCGTCGGCCCGTAGGGCTTGGCGCTGCTCGGCGTCGAGGCC
>JAAETH010000953.1 GCA_024228575.1 Actinomycetes bacterium | reverse complement strand
GACTGGCTCAAGCAGGTCGAGCGGACCGGGTTCGAAAAGGGCTTGTTCTCAGAATGGCGCGATGACCCTGCCTTCGTCATGAACGACGAGCGCTTTGCCGGTGCCTCGATCCTCATCGGTGGCCCGAACTTCGGGACCGGCTCCTCACGAGAACATGCGGTGTGGGCCATCCAGCAGTCAGGTTTTGCCGCCGTCATCTCACCCCGCTTCGGTGACATCTTCCGCAACAACGCCACCAAGAACGGGCTCGTTCCAGTGTTGGTATCAGCTGAGATCGGGCGCCAGCTACTCGACGCGGTCGAGGCCGACCCCGACCTGGAGATCACGGTCGATGTCGAGCGCCGCTTGCTGGAGGTCCCGGCCCTGGGAATCAGCGAGTCGTTCCCCCTCGACGATGCCACCCGGGAACGCTTCCTGGAGGGGCTCGACGACATCAGCATCAGCCTCCGTCACGAGATCGACATCGACTCCTTCGAGGCCACCCGACCAGCCTGGATGCCGGCCACCAGCCGCTGATCCAAGAATATTCTCGAGACTGGGGAACCAGCGGTCGGCGGAGACCGTCTCACTGGCATGAACTACCGACGCT
>JAAETH010000952.1 GCA_024228575.1 Actinomycetes bacterium | reverse complement strand
AGCCCAGAGAGTCAGGTTCCCAAATGCGTTCGCCTGAGGTCGCCGAACCCACCCAAGTCGCCTATGCGCATCGCACTCCCTACTCGCCATCAATTCCCTAAACGGTGCTGTGGCCGCAATGGGTTTGTCATCAGGCTGAAAAACTTCGGAAATATACGTTTGCCCAGGTCGCAGGTCCATGGGAAAGGTCACCCAACGAGCCTGGGTCGATCGACCCAGGCTCGTTCACACGATTCTTCAGATGGTTGGGGTGCCCACGAGAGGCCCCTTGTCGGTGCCTACCAGCTGTGAGCGATGTCGACGACGAGCCGTGAGCCGTCACCAGGTCCATCGAGAACGAACGTCCGGAACGGAAGCCGAGCCCTGACCCCAAATCCGATCAGGGACTGGCCCTCGAAGCTGTTGCCGAAATGGACCTGACGGAGCGTCTGATAGCCGTTGACGTTGACGGCGTGGGTTGGATCGGCTGGGTTGTAGGTGGACGATCCGCTGTCATCGTAGGCCGGGGCCCAGGTGATGACCTGAAGGTCGGCCCCCCCGTCGAGGCTGATCAGGTGCCCCGATCCCTGGGCCAACACTTCGTCAACGTAGGACACGTCATAGCCCGAAATCTCACCGTCGAACTCGACCACCATCCGGTCGAAGCAAGTGTGCCTACCGGCTCGCAGCCCGGTGAGCGTTGGGGCCGGTCGCGTGTCAGCGGTTGCCGTTTCTGGCAGTGATCCCCAGATGACGTCGCAGCCGTCGTTGCTGGCTCCGGCCCCCGATCCGACACCGAGGAGCATGGAGACGCCGAGCCCACAGGCCAAGGCTCCGAGTTTGGTCTTTCGTGT
>JAAETH010000951.1 GCA_024228575.1 Actinomycetes bacterium | reverse complement strand
GGTGCCGCCGTCATCATCGGCGTAGGCGCCGACTGCGATATCGACGATCCCGTCACCGTCCACGTCACCGATCGAAGCCGTCGCATTTCCGAAGCCATCGCTGTCGTCGAGAACGGCTGTCAACCCGCCAACGGTGTCGGAGATCTTCTGCTCAGAGGCGACCGTGCCACCAGTGGCGGCAGTGATCGGGAGGTCGAGGTAGTCGGGTTGGCCGTCCCGGTCCGAGTCGAGGGCGTCGCGTGGGTCGCCGTCGGTGTTGGGGTCGGCGTTCTCTGCCGATGTTGGTGTGCCGTCACCATCATCATCGTTGTCGAGGTAGTTGGGGGTCGTGTCGCCGTCAGTGTCCGGACCTGGGGTCGTGGCCGGATCGCCATCGGCGTCGGTGTTGGCGTCCTCCTCACAATCCCACAAACCATCAGAGTCCGAGTCGACCGCACAATTGTCGATCGCCAGGTTGAGGACGTAGACGGCGCCTCGGTCGGTGCCGCCGTCATCATCTGAGCGCGCGCCGACGGTGATTTCGATTATCCCGTCACCGTCGAGGTCACCGACGCTAGCCACCGAGAAACCGAGCTGGTCGTTGTCGTCGAGGGGGCCTGTGAGTCCGCCTATGGTGGATGAGATTTTCTGTTCGGCTTTGACCGTTCCGTCCGCGTTGAGGAAAAGCACATGGACGGCCCCCCGGTCGGAGCCGCCGTCGTCATCGCCGGTGGCGCCGACCGCGATGTCGACGATCCCGTCACTATCGAGATCACCGACACCGGCCACCAAAGCACCGAGCTGGTCGTTGTCGTCGAGGGGTCCTGTGAGCCCGCCGGTTGTGGAGGAGATCTTCTGTTCGGCCTTGACGGTGCCGTCCGCGTTGAGGAACAGGACATATGCGGCACCCCGACCAGAGCCGCCATCATCATCGGCCCAAGCGCCGACCGCGATATCGGCGATCCCATCACCATCGAGATCCCCGACCCCCGCGACCGACTGCCCGAAGTAGTCGGAGTTGTCGAGGGGGCCTGTGAGCCCGCCAGCAATGGATGAGATCTTC
>JAAETH010000950.1 GCA_024228575.1 Actinomycetes bacterium | reverse complement strand
TGCTAGGCTCCCTGGTGTGACCTTCCGTTCATCCTCGAGTAGCTGAACCAGCGGCCCAGTTCGGGACCGCGCTCACCCGATGGAAGGTCTGGCCCAAGGTGGGCCACCCCGGTTGCTAACCGGGCACACAGGACCATGACGCCTGCCGGTTCGATCCCGGGGCCTTCCGCCACGGTAGGTCCCACCATGCGGATGGTAACCAGTCTTGAAAACTGGGACGGCTTCGAGAGATGGGGGTTCGACTCCTCGGCCTACCGCTCAGATGATCACATAGGCGCAGGTCAGACAGGGTGTGTGGTACCCTCCCCGCGTGACTGTACATCCGCGACGGCAGGGGACGTCCTGACAATGACCCGTACCGGTGTTGATCCTGCACTGTCGCTCCGACGATCGATCGCCGGCCGCCGCGGGGCCGCAACCCGGTGGGGTGGGATGGCAAACCGTGGCAACCACCAGGGACGACGCGGCACCCCCGACGTTGGCTACCAGATGGCAAACGCAGCATCGCGGGGCGGCGTGGCCGTCGTCGACATCTACGGCGAAATTGGTTGGTGGGGGATCATGGCCGAGGACTTCGTCCCCGAGCTGAGAGCCCTCGACGCCGACTCCTACGAGTTTCATTTGTCGTCACCCGGTGGTGACGTGTTCGAAGGCCTAGCGATCTACCAAGCGATCCTTGACCTACCCGGCCACGTCGAGATGCGAATCGACGCCATCGCCGGCAGCATCGCTTCGGTCATCGCTCAGGCCGGCGATCATATTGTGATGGGTGGCCGTGCCCAGTTCATGATCCACGACGCGATCTGCGGGTGTTTCGGCAACGCGGCCGAGTTGCGCGGCACCGCCGACGTTCTCGATCTCCAGTCGGCCAACATCGCAGACGTCTACGCTGAGCGGACGGGGACAGGGACCGCTAAACAGTGGCGGGCCGCTATGACCGCTGGCCTTGACGGGACCTGGTACACGTCTGCTGAGGCGGTCGAAGCTGGTCTCGCTGACGAGGTCCTCAAGGCTGGAGCTCGGGGCGACGACGACGATGGGGGCGCTCAGGCGCGGTCTATCTGGACGGAGTCTTTGACCCGTAAGTTCGTGGCCGCCACCGCTGCCCGCCACGGGATCGGGTCCGGGTCTGGGCCCCCGGACCCGGCCACCGGGTCGACGTCGACGAACCCGGTCCGGGTGACGGTCGCGACGGCCAACCCCCTCGAGGTTGCTGTCACGGCCGCCATGCTCACCGACCTAACCACCCCCGACCCCGAGGTCGACCCAGACCTGGAGACGACGACGTGGGATGACATCGACGACCTCCTCACAGACCTGGCCACCGCCCCCAACCTGGCCGGCGCCCTGGCCGACGCCCTCGGACCCGACCCCGACATTCCCGCCACTTACGATCCGGACATCATCCGAGCCGGGATCGAACACGCCGCGAACAACGCGCCGTCACCCACCAAGAGCGATACCCCAACCACTGACCCCGAACCCTCGACTGAGGAACTGATGATCCGGGTCGCGCAGGCCATGAAGGAGGCCCTGACATCATGACAGTAGTAGTAGACGACATCACGATCCCGGACACACCCGCAGCCCTAGAGGAGTTCCTCGCCGACCCGAAGAACGTCGCAGGGCTACTCAAGGTCGAAGGCAAGTTCGAGGAGTTCGTCGGGAAGTACGCCAAGGTCGTCCTCGACAAGAACGTCGACATTCAGGCCCAGGTGACCGACCAGGTCGAGCGGACCATGGCCGAGTTCCTCAAGGGTCAGAAGGACGAGGGGTTCGTCCCCGTCGACCTGGCCCGTTCGATGGCGACCCCGGCCAGCAAGGCCCAAGCCCGAGCTGATTTCCGGCGTGGCCTGAACAACCCCCGCGCCCAAGGCGCACAACTCGACGACATGTTCGACGGTGTGTCAGGCATGGCCGATTTCATGCAGCTGATCTGGCACAACGGCGACAAGGACGCCAAAGCCCAGGCCAAGTTGTCGAAGATCCGCAACGCGTTCTCCTCGACCGAGGGCGCCGACGGTGGGTTCCTCATCCCAGAGGTGTTGCGCTCAGAGATCCTCAGGGTTGGCCTCGAGACTGGCATCGTCCGAAACCGGGCGCGTATCGTCCCGATGGAAGCCCTCCGGGTTGCGTTCCCCATGATCGACTCAACGTCGAACGTGTCGAGCGTGCATGGTGGCATCGTGTCCTACTGGGAGCAGGAGGGCGCCACCCACACCGACGTGTCGCCAGAGTTCGGATCGATCGCGTTGCAGGCCCGCAAGCTTGTGTCGTACACGACCGTCCCCAACGAGATGGTCATGGACGCCCCCGGCGCCCTCCAAATGTTCATCGGGGAGTTGTTCCCCGAGGCTGTCGCGTTCGAAGAGGACTATGCGTTCCTCACCGGGTCCGGTGTCGGCGAACCGTTGGGGTCGTTGAAGACCGACAACCCGGGCATCATCTCCGTCGCGAAGGAAACAGGGCAGGCCGCGTCGACGATCTACTGGGAGAACATCGTCAAGATGTACTCGAGGATGCTGCCCCAGTCGTTGAACCGGGCGGTGTGGGTCGTGTCCCACGACCTGTTCCCCGAGCTGGCCACCATGGCCCTGTCGGTCGGTACCGGCGGTGTCCCCGTGTGGCTACCCGACGGGACGTCAACACCGATGATGCAACTGTTGGGCCGGCCCGTCATCCCGTCGGAGAAGACCCCCGCAGCGTTGGGAACCCGCGGTGATATCTCGTTCGTCGATTTCGGGTTCTACCTGGTCGGCGACCGGCAGATGATGTCAGCGTCATCGAGCCCGCACGTCAATTTCACGTCGGATAAGACAGCGTTCAAAATCATCAACCGGTGCGACGGCCGCCCCTGGCTACAGTCGCCGATCACCCCCCGCAACCAGGGTTCCACGTTGGGCTACTGCGTCCAGCTCGACACCCGGGCCTAGGCCCCCGACCCCGACAGGAGAACAGATATGACAGCAGGATACGGGCTCGGCCTCGGCCGAGTGTTCAACGTGGTACCGTCCGCCTCGGGCGCCCTCATCAACATGCGCGATTACGGGGCGGTGTCGTTCGTGACGTTCGAGGACGACGGGTCCACGATCCTCACCCTCACCGAGTCAACCTCCGCCGCTGGCGCGGGTGAGCAGGCGTTGGCTGCTATCACCAAGATCCACAAGGGTCCCGGTATCGGCGGCACATGGACCGAGGTCACCCAGTCCGCGGCGTCGACCTATGACCTAGCGGACGACACGACCAACGACGCGGTGGTCTACACCGTCGAAGCGGCCGAGTTGTCCGACGGGTACGACTTCATTGAGTGCACCGTCGACGGTGGAGTTGTCATGGCGATCTGTCACGACCTCATGGTCAGCCGGGCCGGCGACAAGCTGGCAACCACGATCGCCTAACCCCCCTTGTGCGGTCGGGGATTGTCTGTCGCCATCCGACCCCCGACCGCACTTGGCTCACGACCACACCACAGAAAGGGCACACCATGGGACACCCACACGCCGGGGCGCAGTTCGCACCCCTCAACTACTCATTCCTCTACGGGATCCAAGTGAGTAAGGCCACGGCCGCCCTACCGGCCACGACCGACGGGTCACTGTTCACAATCACCGGGGCCCCCATCATCCTCACGTACCTACGGGGCGAGGTGACAACCGTCGTCCAGACGCAAGCCAACGACACGAAACTCAAGTTCAACCCGACCGCGACGGGCGCCGATCAAGACATCTGTGGGGCGCTCGACATCACCGCAGACCCGGTCGGGGAGATTTACTCGATCACTGGGACTGTGGGCGACGCCATGGTGTCCGACTTGTTGATCGGGACTCCGATCCTTGCCACCCCGCTCTACCTGTCCGAGGGGGCAATCGAGTTGGATTGCGCCGCGACGAACACCGGGTCGGTCAAGTGGACAATTGGGTACGTGCCAGCTGAGGCCGGAACGTTGCCCGTCGTCGCGGCAGCCTAGCGTCCCGGTCGGCTAGGATCTGACCATGTGGATCTGTGACGAGTGTGGCAAGGTGGCTGCGGTCAAGGTGTGGTCATGCCCGAACCGTGACTGCCGGGCGACGGGGAAAATGCGGGTGTTCGGGTCGGCCGAGTCCGACAAGGACCACGATTTGTACCACAGGACTCCCGCCGCGAAGTTCGCCAAGTTCCGGGCACCCAAACCACCCGCCGGCGCCTCGACAGCTGTCGAGGCAACGTCGGCTGTCGTGGCGGGACCACCGGCACCCGGACCGGTGGGCGAGATTACCGCTTCCCGCCCATCGGCCCGGGCCACGGTCACTGACTGGCGGGCATGGGCGGTCGGTCAGGGATACAACCCCGCAGCGGTCGCAGACCTGAACAAGAAACAACTACGGGCGCTAGCGCCCGCCGAACCAGAGCAGGAGGTCGCTGTCTAGTGGCGTTGTGGCGATGCAGAGACGAGAACGACCGGTCGGTTGGGTGTGGTACCAAGTACTCGGTGGGTGCACCCCGATGCCCTCATTGTGGAGAGACCGCGCATATCGAGGTCGGCGACGGCGACCTCGAGGATGATGACGAGGAGGCAGATATGGCCAAGGCCAGCGTGAACGGTGGCGCGTCGAACGCC
>JAAETH010000949.1 GCA_024228575.1 Actinomycetes bacterium | reverse complement strand
GGCCGATAGCGGCGACGGGCCGCTCTACTGGCTAGGGTCGATCGAAGAAGCCCATCCGATCGACACACAAGGGGATTCATCATGGAAATCGGAGTCTCGATCTTTCCCACAGACCTCACGATGCAGCCAATCGACCTGGCCAAACACGCCGAGGACAGGGGATTTGAGAGCCTCTGGTTCCCCGAGCACAGTCACATTCCGGTCAGTCGCCGCAGTCCGTGGGGCGGTCGCGAAGGTGCTCCTCCGCTGCCCCAGGAGTACTGGCGCACCCACCACCAGCTGATCGCCCTGTCCGCTGCGGCGGCAGTCACAACCAACCTGAAGCTGGCCACGGGCATTACCCTCGTCGCCCAACACGCCCCCATCTGGTTGGCCAAGGCGGTCGCCTCGCTCGACATGATCTCGAATGGCCGGTTCATCCTTGGTGTCGGCTATGGCTGGAACAAGGAAGAGCTTGCCCATCACGGCGTGAAGTACACCGACCGTCGAGAAGTCATGCGCGAACGCATCCTGGCGATGAAACAACTCTGGACCGAGGACGAAGCGACCTTCGACGGCGCCTGGGTCAGCTTCGAACCGTCGTGGTCCTGGCCCAAGCCGGCACAGGCGGGAGGCCCGCCGATCATCCTCGGAGGCGCAGCCGGGCCACGCACCATCGGCGACATCGTCGAGTACTGCGATGGCTGGATGCCGATCGGTGGCCGCCACGACTTCGTTGGCAAGATCACCGAGGTACGCCAAGCAGCCGAGGACGCCGGGCGTGACCCCGAGTCGCTCGAGTTCGGCCTGTTCTTCGCGCAGCCCGATATCGGATTCCTCGAAGGTCTCGCTGAGGCTGGAGTGAAACGAGCCGTTCTGGGTCTTCCCCAAGGCTCACCAGACGAGGTCGAGGCTGCGTTCGACAAGTTCGCCCCCCTCGTGGGCGCTATCTGAGGAACGGGCCGGCAGCACAGAAACAACCGTGACCCACACCCCAGGCCTCGTCGAATACCTCGACGTGTTCGACGAGGTCGAGAACCACACGGGAAGCCTCCCCCGCGACGAGGTCCACGAACGGGGTCTGTGGCATCGGGTGTTTCATTGCCTGATAGTCACCGAACGCGACGGAGTGCCAACGGCGGTGCTGCAGCAGCGCTCCGAACTGAAGGCGGCGTTTCCCGGTCTTCTCGACATCTCCTCGGCCGGTCACCTCGCCGCGGGCGAGACACCCCTCGATGGGCTTCGCGAACTCGAAGAAGAACTCGGTGTTCGAGTCGAGCCAGCGGAGCTGCACGAACTCGGTGTGCGCCGCCTGGTCGGCAACAACGGTGAGGGCCGACTGAACCGCGAACTGGTGCACGTCTTCCTACTTCGTGACGACCGGCCGCTCGACCAGTACTCCTTGGGGCCCGATGAGGTCGACGTCGTCTACGACGTCCCCATCCACGGAGTGCTCGAGCTGCTTCACGGCCAGCTCGACGAGCTGGTGATCGCTGGCGTCGCCGGGGCCGGTTCACAGACAGCCGAGCCGACCAGCCGCCCGATCACGAAGGACGACCTCGTGCCCAGCGACGGCTACTGGACCGTGGTGCTGGTCATGGCCGAACGTTTCCTTGCGGGGAACCGAGCTATCGCTATCTAGCCGCACGTATCGACCCGTGGAACTGCTCGAACCCCAGGCAGATGTCGGGCGGGGTCAAAACGAGTGCGATTGTGGTGACCTCACCCGGATCTCGCCCACCCGGGTGCCCGACCAATTTGTCACCGGAACAGGACTGGGTTCCCCTCGCCCGGTCATCTGAGCCAAGATCCAGTCGAGCGCAACCTCCGACGCCCTAGAGGCGCCATCCTCGACCTTCAGCGCCACACCGATTGCCGTTTCGCGGTCGACGGCGCAAAAGACGCCCTCTGCCCCGGTCTTGGCTGCGATTCGCCCCCGGCCCATCTGCATGACCTTTGTGCAATGCCTGCCGGTCCCGGCGACATACCAGGGCTGTCGCATCATCGCGTCGAGTAGCCGGTGAGCCGCCACATCGGCATCGGGGTCGACACCACCGGCCTGCAGCCGGGCCCACCCCCGGGCCAGCGACGCCAGAGGAAACGACCAGACCGGAATGCCACACCCATCGATGCCAGGGACCTGGGCCGTTGGATCGACACCGGTGAAGGAGGTAAGCGAACGAGTTGCTCGCACCTGCAGCGGGTGAGAAGGTTCGGCGTATCCGTCGATGCGCTCGTCGAGATGCACCATCGTGTGGATGAAGCCAGCATGTTTGCCCGAGCAGTTGTTGTGTGCGCGCGTGTGCGGAAGACCGGCGGCCACAAGGGCGTCAGCGGCCGGCCTGAACAGCGGCTGGTGTGCGCCACACTCGAGGTCGTCGACGGTTGCTCCGACCGCTCCGAGCCAGGCCTCGACCGCTTCGGAGTGCCCCGCCTCGCCGTTGTGGCTGGCGCAGGCGAGTGCGAGCTCGACATCGGTCAGTCCGGCCTCGTCGGCCGCTCCACTGGTGATGAGTGGAACCGCCTGAATGGGTTTGACCGAGCTGCGGGGCTGGGTGGGGTACTCGGGATCTCCCCACGAGTCGACGATGCGACCCGTGGAATCGCTGACGACACAGTGCACGCGGTGGTGCGACTCGACCCTGCCACCACGGACCACTTCAACGATGAGAACCCCGGAATCCACTGCGCCATGATGGCATCTCGACGCCTACGATGACGTCCATGTCTTCAGATCCGGTACTGGCCGACAGGCTGGCCTCCTTGCTCCCAACCGATGTCGACTACTGCTCTATTCGTTCGATGTCCGAACGCTACGAGCAGATCATGGTCCGAAACGGTGTTGTGGAACCCGTTCACAGCGTCGACGACAGCGGCGTCATGGTGACGGTGTGGTCGAACGGTGGCAGCGGGTATGCCGCCACGGCCGGCTCCTCGGATGCCGCAATCCTCGCTGCTGTGACGGAGGCAGGGCGTTGGGCGGCCATATCCGTCGGCCGGTTCGCTGGTGGCGCACCCGTGTCGACGGGCAGCCGCGGGTCGTACAGAACAACAGTGGACCGCCCCTGGAACACCTCATCGCTGGCCGAACGGATCGATCAGGTCAAGATCGCCACCGAACAGCTCCGAACCGACGACCGCATCGTCGATGCCCAGACCGCAATAACCGACCGCACCATAAACACGGTGTTCGTCGACACCGCCGGCGCCAGAATCGAACAGACCCAAACCCAACTCATGCCCGACATGCGGGTCATCGCCCACGATGCAGGACAGACCCAGAGTCGTTCCCTCGGCGGCTTCTCACAGATGGGCCAGGGAGGTTCCGAGGTGCTCGACCGTTTCGGTTTCGGGCCTGCACCCCAACGCTTGGCCGAAGAGGCGCTCGAACTGCTCGACGCTCCGAATTGCCCAACCGATGTGCGCGACATCGTCTTGGCACCAGACCAGATGGTGCTGCAGATTCATGAATCGATCGGTCACCCCCTCGAGCTGGACCGCATCCTCGGAGACGAACGGAACTTCGCGGGCACGAGCTTCGTAACACTCGACATGTTCGGATCGTTTCGATACGGCTCCGACCTGTTGAACGTCACGTTCGACCCAACGGTCGGCGGCGAGATGGCTTCCTACGATTTCGACGACGACGGAACCCCGGCAGAGCGCACCCACCTGATTCGCGAGGGAATCCTCGAACGACCGCTGGGAGGGGGTTCGAGTCAGCAGCGGGCGGGCCTCGACGGTGTCGCGAACTCTCGCTCCAGCTCCTGGAACCGCCCCGCCATCGATCGTATGGCGAACCTGAACCTCGAACCGGGCGACTCGTCGTTCGACGAACTCATCGGCGGCATCGAGAAAGGCATCTACCTCGAGACGAACACGTCGTGGTCGATCGACGACAGCCGCAACAAGTTCCAGTTCTCATGTGAACGAGGAACCCTCATCGAAGACGGAGAGCTGACAACCACGGTCCGCAACCCGAGCTACCGAGGTATCTCATCGACCTTCTGGCGCAACCTCAGCGGGGTCGGCGACGAGTCGACCTTCGAGGTCATGGGCGTGGCGAACTGCGGCAAGGGCGAACCCTCACAGGTCATCTGGGTGGGTCACGCATCACCACCGTGTCGCTTCAGCGACGTCGAGGTCTTCGGAGCCGAATCATGAACAACACACCAACCAAAGACCGCGCCGGGTACGTCGACAAGTTGATCGACGACGCAACCCAGAGCCTGTCCCGAGACGAGGTGCTGCTCGTCGCCATCGGCGGAGAAACCAGCAACTTCGTCCGTTTCAACCACACCCTCGTTCGCCAGGCCGGATCGGTCGACCAGATGCACGCCAGCATCGACCTTTCGTCGGGCCAGCGCCATTGTTCGATGACGGTCGGACTGAGCGGCGAACTCGACTCCGACACCGCCGTATTCGCGTCGGCCATCGACCGCCTGCGCGAACAACGCGAGGCGGTGCCCGACGATCCCTACTTCATGTACGCGACCGAAGTGTCGTCTACCAGCCAAGTGAACCCTGGCACGATTCCCGGCGGTGACGAGATCGTCGACACCATAGGAGGGCTCGCCGAGGGCACCGACCTGGTCGGCATCTGGGCGGCGGGCGAGCAGTTCTCGGCATTTGCGAACTCGCTGGGCCAACGCAACTGGTTCAGCAGCACCACCTTCAACCTTGATTGGTCGCTCTATCTGCGAGCCGACAAGGCGACGAAGCAGCAATACGCCGGGTTCGACTGGTCGACCGAGGTGTTCGAGCGCAAGCTCGCAGAACAACGTGCTCACCTCGCCATTCTGGAACGCGACCCCGTGGTACTCGCCCCCGGCGACTATCGGGCCTTCCTCTCCGCTGCGGCGACCAACGAGATCGTGTCGATGCTGATGTGGGGCGGCTTCGGAATTCGCTCACACCGCACAACCGACTCACCGTTGGTGAAGATGACCTCGGAAGGACGAACCCTCTCGCCGATGGTCACCATCAGCGAGGACACCACGAACGGTGTGGCGCCCAACTTCGAGTCGAAGGGATTCATGCGCCCCGCGACGGTGCCGTTGATCACCGACGGCGCTTTTGTTCAGCCCCTGGTATCGCCGCGCTCGTCTCGCGAATACGACGTCGCCACCAACGGCGCGAACAGCGACGAGTCGCCGGCGTCGGTATCGATGCTGGGCGGCGACCTCGACACTTCCTCAGTGATCGGAGCTCTCGACACCGGGTTGTTGATATCGAACCTGTGGTACCTGAACTTCAGCGACCGACCGAACTGCCGCATGACCGGCATGACACGGTTCGCGACTTTTTGGGTCGAGAACGGCGAGGTGGTCGCACCGGTCGCACCGATGCGATTCGACGACAGCGCCTATGGACTTCTCGGTGACAGGCTCGTCGCATTGACCTCGGAAGCCGAGCTAACTCTCGACCCGTTCAGCTATGGGGCCCGTTCGACAGAGTCGTCGCGCCTGCCGGGCGCGCTGGTGAACGACATGAGGTTCACCCTCTGAGCGAGCCCTCTGGGTTCACCTAGTCGCGGAGCTTGGACAACAGGCGGAGGATCTCGATATAGATCCAGACCACGGTGACGAGCAGACCCATGGCAGCGAACCAGTCCTGCCAACGCTCGTGGGGCGTCTGATTGAGCCGATCGATGTAGTCGAAGTCGATCAGCAGGTTCAGCGAGGCAATGCCCACGATGACGAGCGAAATGCCGATGCCGATGGGTCCGCTGTCGTGGATGAACGGGACGCTGGCGCCGAACAGACGCATGACCATGTTGAGCATGTACGCCGCAAACACTCCGAACGTTGCGGTGACGATGACCTTCTGCATCTTGGGTGTGAGGCGCAGCCGACCCGAAGCGAACATGAACCACATGCCGAAGTAGATGGCTGCGGTGAGCAAGCTGGCCTGGAGAACGATGCCGCTGTACTCGGCCTCATAGACGCGCGATATGCCACCGACAAAAAGGCCCTCGGCGATGGCGTAGATCGGGGTGGTGACAGTAGCGAGCGTGGGCTTGAAGATGGTGACCAACACGAGGACGAGCCCGACGATCGCGCCGATGATGGCGAAGGCCATGGAGCGGCCTCCCAACCACCAGCCGACACCAAAGGAGGCCGCGAACACGACGAACGTGGCGGCCACGGCCGCCCATGTGTCGCTGACCCCGGAGCCCTCCACGATGGGCCCGGTCTGGCGATCCTGCACGACCTGCGCCTTGAACGCCGACCCGGTGAGCATCGGATTCGACGACTGGCGCTCGAGAATTCCCGCTGAACGTTGTGAAGCCATTGGAGGATCGTAGCCTTGGTGGCCGTCGATCCAGCGAGGTTCCACAGCATGAGTTCGTTGTCCAAATGCCGCGCGGCCGTGCTGCTGGTTCTCCTGGTGGCCACATCTGCTTGTGCAAGCCCCGACGACGACGACGCAACAACAACCACGGCACTGGCCTCGACGACATCGACGACGACATCGACCACCCTCGCCGAGACCACCACGACGACCTCAACACCCGTTCCGGCGATACTTGGCGAGAAGCCCGAAGTATCACTTCACACAGAACCGGCCCCCACCGAACTGGTCATCAACGACCTCGTGGTCGGCGACGGCGACGAGGCAACGGCGGGTTCGACGGTCGTCGCCGAATACGTCGGTGTCCGCTACCGCGATGGGGTCCAGTTCGATTCCTCGTGGGACCGCGGTCAGCCGTTCGAGTTCGTCCTCGGCTTCGATGGTGTCATACAGGGATGGCACCTCGGTTTTGAGGGGATGAGGGTCGGCGGACGCAGAGAGCTGATCATTCCGCCCGACCTCGCCTACGGAGAGAACGGTGCCGGCGCAGATATCGGCCCGGGCGAGACGCTGATCTTCGTCGTCGATCTGATCGATCTCAGATCTGCGTTCTCCGATCCCCAGATCGACAGCCCAGAGCGGGTCGTCCTGCCCAACCAGGGCGGGGCGTTCGAGGGTGCCACCCTGTGGCTCGCAGAAGGTGCCGGCTCGAGCCTCATCATCGGCGACGAGTCGAACCCGAATCTTCCAGCCGGCGAAGGCCTCCAGATCTACCTGACCTTCGACTTGTCTAGCGCCACCAATCTGGCCGGTGCCAGCGTGACCTCTGCGCACCTGCGGTCGCGTGCGATGCAACAAGTAGACGGAACCCCCTTCGACGATCTGGGTGTTCTCACGGCTGCGCCGGTGATCTATGAGAGCTTCCCTCCCACGGGAGAGGAACGCACTCCGATCGGCGATGCGGTCGAATGTGAGGCCGATCCCGAAGCCGTCCAGCTGAGCTGTGATGTCGCCGAAGGGGTCGGCGCCGCGATCGAAGCAGGCGCAGAACGGGTCAGCTTCCGACTTCGGTTCGCAGAAGCGACCGACTCTGATGGTGAACCCGATTTCGCCTTGTTCTTCATCTCGGAACCCGGACTGAACGAGCCGGGTGTCTTCACGCTCGAGCTCGCCCTTTCCTGAATGGGCCAGCTCGAGGAACTCGCCTAGTGCTTCCTCGAACGAACCCGCTCGAGGTAGGCCTCAGCAGATGCACGCCCTTCGGGATCTCGCAACCCCATCAACAAGCCGTCGGCGTCGGACCAGTGCCTCTGAGTTCCGACCATTCCTTCTGTCACGGCGTTGACGCTCGCCTTCGTGCTCAACAGTGCGTGACGGGGTTTTGACGCAAGGCTCGAAGCCAGCTCCTCGACCACCTCGTCGAGCTCGTCGTGGGTGACAACCCTGTTGAGGAAACCGGCCGCCAAGGCCTCGGCGGCGGTGAACGGCCGACACGTCATGACCAGTTCCTTGGTGAGGGCAGGCCCGATCTCCCTGACCAGGCGCGGAATTCCGCCCCATGCCAGAGGAATGCCCAGATCGATTTCGGGAATCGACATGTAGGCATCGTCGACACAGATCCGCAGATCGCACACCGCGGCAAGTACCAGTCCCCCGCCGACGCAGGCACCGTTCATTCGGGCGATCGACACGGCTCTCATGCGCTCCATCGCTTCTGCCATGATGCGGCCCGAGTCGGCGTCGTCGCGAGGGTCGACGTCTCCATCGTCTCCCACTCCGAAACTTGAAACGTCGGCCCCCGCGCTGAAGGCGCGTCCGTTGCCGGTGACCACAACAACCCGGACATCGGGCTGGGTGTTGAACCACAACGCGGCTTGGGCAATCTCTCGAAGGGTGTGGCTGGACAATGGATTCAGGTGGTTCGGCCGGTTCAGAGCAATGGTGCCCCGGCGGCCGTCAGCAGCCACCTCGATGGTGTCGAAATCGACTTCGGATCTACTCATTGGAGAATCCTGCCATTTCT
>JAAETH010000948.1 GCA_024228575.1 Actinomycetes bacterium | reverse complement strand
GGCGGTGGGCGCGGTTCAGTCGGACACGGGTCGTTCCGCGGTGGGCGAGGAAGGGCGACTGACCGGGGGCACCCATCGACGTCTGGGATTGCAGCCTTCTCGAGGACCCACCCGAATAGAGAGAGGCCACTCGCAAATCATTGGCCGTCTACTCGACCACCGAAAGCGATGGCAACCCGGATCGACACCTATCGGCTGGCGCCCCAAGGGGACCAACAGTCCCCAGAGGATACGTTCAGGAGAGACCCACGACATCTTCGAAGGCACCGAGCAGATCCAGCAGTTGGTGACCAGTCAGGCCAGCTCGGGGACGCGCATCGAGTAGACCAGTACTGGGATCGCAGCCCCTCCACCGGCAAGGACATCGACGGAAAGCCGACCCACCGGACCCCGACCGCATCGGCGATCTGCTCGAAGGCCGGGCCGACCCCTCGCCCCTTGACAAGTGAGCGTCCGACAGTCCCGTGAGTGGGTGCCGCCACCGCTGTTCGAGTAGACACGTGAGATGTTGCTGGCTGATGAACACCACCAATTCCGGGCGATGGTCCGTGACTATGTGGAACGCGAGATCAATCCCCGCATTCCCCAGTGGGAAGAGGCAGGAATGATGCCGCTCCACGACATCTTTGCCTCTATGGGAAAGCTGGGGCTGCTCGGTTTGGGCTATGAAGCTGCCTTCGGGGGCCAGGACGCTGATCACATCTTCACCCTGATCCTGGCCGAAGAGATCGGACGCTGTGATCATGGCTCGTTGCCGATGGCGCTCGGGGTACAGACGGACATGGCCACACCATCGCTGGCCCGATTCGGAACGGTAGAACAGAAAGAGAAGTACCTGCGGCCTGCTCTGGATGGCACGATGGTCGCCTCGGTCGCAGTCAGTGAGCCCGACGCGGGGTCCGACGTCGCCGCGATCCGAACCAAGGCTGTCCGCGATGGCGACGAGTGGGTCATCAACGGGGCGAAGATGTGGATCACCAACTCGGTCCAGGCTGACTGGCTGTGCCTATTGGCTCGGACCTC
>JAAETH010000947.1 GCA_024228575.1 Actinomycetes bacterium | reverse complement strand
GCCTCTTCGAATGCTGCAGACGTTGCGCCCGAACCACCGGCTCCGATGCGCCACCCACTGGCACCAAACCGGTCGCCTTCGCGGGTGACGATGAGCACGTCGGGATTGTCGAGAGCAGTGTCGGCAGCAGTGCGCCAGTCGCCATCGACAACCACGGCCGAGCCGATGAGGCGGTCGAGGAGCACGTCGGCACCAGACCTTGCCGAACGAACCCGGTCGCGCAACCGTGTTCCCACCTTGGCCGAGGCGATTGGGGTCGGCTTGCCTCCGAGCGACAGCACGGCACCGCGCATGTTGGCCTCGGCGAGGTGATCGAGCGCAGCGCGAGCCGAATTGGGATCGGTGACCACGACCGAGGCCATGGCATCACCGGCAGCCGCTTCGAAGGCAAGCTCCCAGCCCGGGTCGATGTCGACGAGGTCGGCGAGTGTTCCGACGACACCGTCGACCGACTCGAGTCTTTCGAGACCGGCAGCCGCCCTGGCTTCATCGAGCGCAAGTCGGAGGGCCTCGGCTCTTGCCCGCCATCGTTCGGCACCGGCGCCAGCAGCGCGTTCTGCATCGGCTGATGACTCCACACCGTCCTCGGCATCGACCGACGCGGCCGCGGCGATGTCGGACCGCTCGAGTAGGGCGGGCTCGGCCTCGGTGAGCGCAGCCAATCGGGCACGAACCTCGTCGGCCCGCTCGACCCGTCCGGCATCGACCTCGTCTGCGGAGGCGACCCTCTCCTCGAGCTTGACCAGTTCGCGACGGGCCCGATCGAGGCCTCCGCGGATGGCGGTGAGCTCGCCACGAACCTCGGCGGCACGCCCGCTGACGTCGGGGGCAAACCCCTCACGGTTCTCCTGGAATCGAGACTGGTCGACCAGCAGCTGACGCTCGATCTCTTCCAGACGATCGATCTCGGGGGCAAGCTGGCCGGCTCGGGAACCAACCTCGGTGAGTTTCACATGGGCATCGGCGCGGTCGGCCTCGAGACTGGCCACGAGATCGTCGGCGAGCGCAGCGCTGCGATCGCGCTCGACCCCCCTGCGTCGTTCGGCGATGAGGGCGTCCAAACCCCGACACCGTTCGGCGAGCGATTCGTACCTGGGCAGGGCGTCGCCGACATCGTCGCCGACCGCGGCCAGTTTGGCCTCGGCGGACAACACAGAGATATCGATCTCAGCGAGCTCCTTGCGAACCCGCTTGTCATCCTCGCCGAGCGTCGAACGTTCGGCCGTCGCAGCCATGAGCCGCCTGCGGCGTTCCTCGAACTCGCGACCTGCAAGGTGAAGCCGCAGGGCCTTGAGCTCGGAGACGACCGAATCGTGACGCCTGGCGGCATCGGCTTGTTGTTCGAGCGGCCTCAACTGCCTTCTGACCTCGCGCTGGAGGTCCTGGAGACGAAGCAGGTTGGCTTCGGTGGCATCGAGACGCCGCTCGGCCCGTTCCTTGCGCCGGCGGTACTTGAGGATGCCGGCGGCTTCCTCGACGATTGTGCGTCGGTCCTCTGGCCGGGCGTTCAAGACCTGGTCGATCTGTCCCTGAGCGACGATCACGTGCTGCTGGCGGCCGACGCCGGCATCGGAGAGTAGCTCCTGAATATCGAGCAACCGACAGGAAACGCCGTTGAGGGAGTACTCGGAATCGCCGGAGCGATAGAGGACTCGGGCGATGGTGACCTCGTTGAACTCGATCGGCAGGATTCCAGTCGAGTTGTCGAGGAGCATCGAGACCTCGGCACGGCCGAGCGCCGAACGTTTGGCCGTGCCGGCGAACACGACATCGTCCATCTTCTGGCTACGGACGGTGCGAGGCCCCTGGGCGCCGAGCACCCATGCGATCGCGTCGACGACGTTGGACTTGCCCGAACCGTTCGGGCCCACAACCACGGTGACACCAGGCTCGAAGTCAAGCCTGGTCGTGTCGGCGAAGCTCTTGAACCCCTTGATCGTCAACGATTTCAGAAACATGTCACAGAATTCAGACCTGGTAGTCACAGAAGTAGTGGATGTTCCCTGACACCTTCGTCTTCTGCACCTCACCTCGGCCGTTGCGTGAACGTTGACCAGCCCGGCCGTGGACCTCGAGATACGAACCGTAGCCACCGGGGTTACCGAACACGTCGACAAAACCACCCTCGCCGACCGAAGTACCGCGGTACTTGACCGCACCGTGCATCGTCTCGACGATGGCGCGATACAGCCGACGAATCTCCTGGATGGTGATGCCGTCGGCGACGCGGTCGTACCGGAGCAGAGCCGAATGCAATATCTCGTCGACGTAGACCGGACCCAGCCCGACAACAAACGACGGATCTCTCAAGAGGTCGTAGAGTTTCTGGCCGGTGCGAGCCCTGAGTGTTTGCCCGAACTGGGTCCACGGAATGGGCTCGTCGATAGGGTCAAAGCCGGTGGGTTTTGGCAATTCCTCTGCCAACATGTCGGTGGTGACCACGCTCAGAATGTTCTCGGCATCACCTCCGATGGACAATCGGACCTGGCCACCCTGCGTAAAGGTGATCACCATGACCGTGCCGTCTTCGAGGGCCTCCTTGTTGGCATGACGGCGAACCGACACACCCTTGGAGAGGTCGATGATGACCGTCTCCTCACTGTCGAGTCCGACGAGAAGATTGGTTCCCTGACGGCGGACACCGGTTATCTTGTGGCCGACAAACCTCGCTGCCACAGCCTTGCGGGTTGAGAAGCCGTCGAAGAGCACCATGGGGCCCGACGCGTCTACGTCCTTGACCTTTCGACCGGCGATCTCCTTGTCGAGGTCCCGCCGGATCACCTCGGACTCGGGTAGTTCGAGCATCATCGCTCCCTGATTTCGTCGTGTTCTGATTCTTGCAGCGACTCCCACGCGTCGCGAGCCGCTGCCTGTTCTGCTTGCTTTTTTGTTGCGCCGGTTCCCCGACCGTGGTCTGTTCCGCCGATTGCAACAATCGCATCAAAGATGCGCTGATGGTCGGGGCCCTCTCCCGAAACGTTGTAGAAGGGAACGTCGTCGAATCTGCTCGCTGCGATCTCCTGAAGCATCGTCTTGTGGTCGTGGCCTCCCGGGCCTGCAGCATGTGTTTCTATCCGACTGCCGAGCAGTGCGAGGATCAGACGCCCCGCCGGTTCAAAACCGCCGTCGAGGTAGACGGCTCCGATCACGGCCTCGAGACCGTCGGCGAGGATCGATGTCTTTTGCCGTCCGCCGCTGAGGTCTTCGCCCCGGCCCAACCAAACCGCAGAACCGATGTCGATCTCGGTCGCAATCTCGGCGAGTACCTGGGTATTGACCACCGCGGCTCTGACCTTGGCAAGAGATCCTTCCGAGTGTTGCGGATAGCGGTGGAAGATGTGGTCGGTGACGACCACCCCCAACACGCTGTCTCCCAGGAATTCGAGGCGTTCGTTCGAGGCAACACCCCCGTTCTCTGAACACCATGAACGATGCGCCATCGCGCGCTCGAGCAGGGTCGGGTCGACAAACCGGTACCCGATCCTGTCGGCCAGAGCCCGGAGTTCGCCCTCGATCAGCTCGCCGATCCGAGTTTCGCCGTGACGTAGTCGATGGCGTCGCGGACCGTCTTCAGCTCCTCGAGGTCCTCGTCGTCGATGCGGAAGCCGACCGCTCGTTCACTGACCTCTTCCTCGAGCGCTTCGACAAGCTCGATTAGTGCCAGTGAATCGGCTTCGAGATCGTCGGCAAAAGATGCGGACTCTGTGACCTGGGAGGGATCGATCTCGAGGATGTCCGAGAGCTGATCGCGGATCAGCTCGAACACCTGCTGACGGTCCATTGGGGGTTGTTCGACGTGCGTCTCAGCGGGCACTTGAACTCCTGAAAGGTTCGTTGGGCGCTTGCGAGTCTAGCGAGTTGCAGGGACTCGATTCTGCGGTGAGGTGGGCGAGGTTCAGCGGCCGATGGCCGATCGCATGGCCGACACGAGTTCGGCCTCGGCCATGTCGCGGGCGACCGCTATGGCGTTGACTATTGCGACAGCATTGCTGGATCCGTGGCCGATGATGCTGACACCATCTACGCCGAGCAACATGGCACCGCCAGAAGTGTCGGGGTCGAGTTCGTTGGCGAGCGGAGCCAACAGGCCCAGGGCAGACGCTGCACCCTCTCCGGCGTCGGGGTCGGCCAGGGCGCCGAACACAGCACCGACCAAAGACCTGAGAGCACCTTCGAGCGTCTTGAGCACAACATTGCCGGTGAAGCCGTCGATGACGACGACGTCGACCGCATCGGACATTATGTCGCGACCCTCGACGTTGCCTATGAAGTTGATGCCGTCGAGTTCGGCGAGGAGGGGATGGGCCTCCTTGACGAGTTCGTTGCCCTTGGACTCCTCTTCGCCGATCGACAGCAGCCCGACCCTGGGAGATTCATATCCGAACCGCCTGGAGGCGAAGGCAGAACCCATCTGAGCGAACTGGACGAGCCATTGGGGTTGGCAGTCGGCGATCGCTCCGGAGTCGAGCAGGACCGTCGGTGTTGTTCCAGGAACAGGGATCGTTGTTGCCACGGCGGGTCGAGCAATTCCCTTGATGCGACCCATTCTCAAGAGTGAGGCAGCGACCATGGCGCCAGTGTTCCCGGCGCTGACGAAACCAGCCGCGGCACCGTCTCGAACGAGCTCGGCGCCACGAACGAGCGAAGAGTCCTTCATGCCCCTGACGCTGCGCGCCGGGTCGTCGGCCATATCGATGACTTCGGAAGCCTCGACGACCGGCAAGGTCGTTTCACCTATCTCGTCTCGACGACCGACCAGGATGACGTCGACGCCGAGCTCGCTGGCCGCCTTTTCGCCGCCGGCGACAATCGCTGAGGGCGCGTTGTCGCCGCCCATTGCATCGAGGGCGATGGTCGGCCGCGCGGACATGGGCTACTCAGTCGACTTCTACGGCCTGTCGGCCCTTGTACCAACCGCAGTTGGGGCACACCACGTGGGGGAGTTTGGTCGAGTCGCAGCGCGGGCACACGCTGCGAGCGGGTGCCTTGAGCTTCCACGCAGCGGCCCGGCGGCTGCGCGTTTTTGACTTGGAGGTTTTTTTCTTGGGGACAGCCATCGTCGGTCCTGAGAATTGTCGATCTGAATCGAGCTTTGACGAACGGGCAATGTTAGCGGGTGGCGGACCGTATCGACTACCCCTCGTCGAAGGTCAGTCCTTCGAGCACGGCCCAGCGCGGGTCTGTCACGGGTTCGGCGGCCGTGTGCTCGTCGCTCATGTCGGCGTTTGCCAGCTGCTCGGGGACCCGCTCACACAGCCCGATGCCCCCGAAAGGACACCGAACGAGCATGGGCAGCTCGAGAAGGATCGCGTCTGACACCAGGGGTTCGAGGTCGATGTATTCGTGATCGAGTTTGTAGGTCTCCTCGTCGAGTGGTTCGTCCGCGTACAACTCGTTGACCCGAGCGAGTAGATCTCCTTCGACATCGTTCAGACACAGGTTGCACGACCCGATCCATCGGGCCTCGATGGTTCCGGCAACCGTGACCCCCTCGGCAGCCGACTCGAGATCGACAGCGACGGCGACCGGACGCCGCTGGTCGACGCGAGCGTCTCCTACCGCCAGGCCTTCGACAACCACCTCGAGCGACACAGGCCGCGGGTTGCGTGGGCGGCTGCGCAGATCGTTGAGGGGCACCCTCAACGGATGTTCGTCTCGATCGCGAGCGGCCACCTCAGAACTCGTCCTGATCGAACAGGAGGTGGTGGCTCGACTCGGCCTCATCGCGAAGATCGACGTTGTCGTCTCGAACGTCGACATCGTCGTGTTCGGTGCGCGGAAGAGCCCTGAGGCGCTGCCGCCCTTCCAGCACAGCGGCGGTGACCTTGGTGAGGGTCGTGTCGAAGTGTTCGAGGCGCTGTTCGCACCAGTCTTCGGTCTCGCGACGGTGACGTCGCGCCTCGGCCTCGGCGTCGGCTACGACGTGAATCGCCCTGGCTTCAGCCTGACGCACGACCTCGGATCGCTGCACCATCGCTTCGGCCTGGCGCGCCGCCTGCTCGACGATGGCCTCGGCCTCGCCACGGGCCGACTCGAGGAACTCGTCGCGCTCCTTCAGGAGCCAGCGCGCTCTACGCACCTCTTCGGGGAGATCGTCGAGCATCGATTCGAGTGCGGCTACGACCTCATCGCGGTTGACGACAACCGACGAAGACAACGGCATCGGTCGCGCTGCCTGAAGCAGTGCGATGACTTCGCGAATTCGCTGATCGAAGTTCGGGGTTTCTTCCATCACAGGAACCTCTCGCGAAGGGCCCGCGCAACAGGGTCGGGCACCAGATCGGTGACATCGCCTGCCATCTTCGATATCTCACGGATGTAGCGCGAGGCGATGAACCCGTTTTCGGCGGTCGCTGGGATGAACATCGTGACGATGCCCGACACATGTCGGTTCATCTGGGCCATCTGCATCTCGGTGTCAAAGTCTGTGACACCGCGCAGGCCCTTGACGATGATGCTGGCCCCGAGGTTCGTGGCCGCATCGATGACCAGCCCTTCCATTGCGACGACCTCGACCTTGTCGAGGTGCTGAACGGACTGTGCGATGAGCGACATGCGTTCATCGTCGGAGAAGAACGGTGCCGTCTTTCCCGGATTGCGCATCGCGGCAACGACGACAGCATCGAAGGCGTCGGCCGCCGCCTCGACGATTTCGAGGTGGCCGTTGTGGAATGGGTCGAATGTTCCCGGGTACAGAGCTAGTGCCATCGGAACCGAAATTACCGCCGTTCGTGCTCGAGTACGGCAATGGTGGCACGTCCGTAGCGAGAAGACCTGACCACAACCCACTCGTCCGGCGCTTCGATGGGCCGATCCGACTCGACGACGGCGTACGCGGCGGGTAGGACATCGAACAATTCGTCCCACCGATCGAAGTCGTAGGGCGGGTCGAGAAGGGCCACATCGAAGGTCTCGTCCGCGTCGGCGACGAAACGTATGGCGTCGCCTCGAACAACACGAGCACGCACTGTGAGGTCGAGAGAGGCGAGGTTGGCGCGCACCACATCGATCGATCCTCGCGACGAGTCGACGAACACAACACGCTCGGCACCCCTGGACAATGCCTCGATGCCCAGGGCGCCTGACCCGGCAAACAGGTCGACGAACACAGCACCGTCGATCAGGTCCATGCTCGCCAGGCGATTGAACGTCGCCTGGCGCGCGCGATCGGACGTCGGTCTGACATCTTCACCATCGGGGGCGGCTATTCGACGGCCTCTGTGCGACCCTGCAATCACGCGCATGTGGTGAAGTTATGCGACCCTCGGAAACTTCCCACCGTCGAGTCGCAGCGAAATGCGCCATGCTGGGGAGGTGCCTGGATTGAAGATCCCCGAGAACATCGTGTGTGTCGACTGCGGTGGGCGTTGCCATCTTCAGTCGTACCCAGATCCCGACGAAGGTTTCATGCCCGGAGACATCGTCGCCTACCGATGTGAGGATTGCCTCGACCGCTGGGACGTCGAGATCGACGAGGATTTCGTCGATCCGGGACCGTGACGGCGCCGGCTGCTGCCAGACTGTCGGCATGGACAAGATCCCGATGGAGCCGCAACACTTCGGCCTGAAGCGCTGGTTCAAGACTCTCCAGTTGACCTCGAGCGTTTTGTTGATCGTCTTCGGCACGTCGAATCTGTTCGTCGGTGGCTGGAGTGTGTTTCTCGGGGTCCTGTTCCTCGCCTTCGGTATGTACACCCTCGGCCAAGCCATGTACGCCGGGGTGGTGGCGACCGAAGAGGGGTTGAACGTGCGGCTCAACATGCCCAAACCCCGGTTCTACGCCTGGGAGGACATCGACTACGCGTCGCCGGGCGCCCCGCTGACGCTGCGCCTCCTCGACGGCAAGCTTGGGCGGATCCCGCCATACCTCAACGATGCGGACGAGCTGCGGTGGATGATCGACGACACCGTCGGCTCGGCACCTGGTTGAGGTCCGGCTGCACCGGCGTCACGAACGTTTCGCCAACGCCCAGGGGCGTGCGTACCGAAGGGTTCAACTCTTGAGGATGAAGTCATCATCGCGACCGGTGGCAAACCATTCGAGCTCGCGTCGCAACGACTCCGATTTGTCGATCTGTCTCTCGTCGACCACCTGAGCGGCTACCTCGCGAGCGCGGGCGACCCAGTCTCGGTCGCGTCTCAGGGACGCCAGCTTCAGGTCGTTGCGGCCGGATTGACGGTCGTTGAAGATCGTCCCCTCACCCCTGAGCTCGAGATCGACCTCGGCGAGCTCGAACCCATCGGTCGTGCGCACGAGGGCTTCGAGTCGAGCGTTCGAGTCGGCGGTTTCTTCGTCGTCCACGACGAGGAAACACGTCGAAGCGTGGCTTCCTCTGCCAACGCGACCGCGAAGCTGGTGCAACTGGGCGATGCCGAATCGATCGGCCGATTCGATGACCATGATCGTCGCGTTGGCCACATCGACACCGACCTCGATGACAGTTGTTGCCACGAGCACGTCGAGCACGCCGGATCGGAACTCGGCCATGACGCCCTCCTTGTCCACCGATGACATTCGACCGTGAAGCAGGCCGACATTCACACCGGACAAGACTCCGCTCGTGAGATGTTCAAATGTCTGTTCAGCCGAGGCCGCATCGAGCTTCTCGGACTCCTCGATCAGGGGACAAACGACGTAGGCCTGCCTGCCATCTTCGACCTCATCGAGCACCCTTTGCCACATCGCTGCGACGGGGTCCTCTCCGGCCACCAGCTCGGTCTCGATCGGTGTTCGTCCCGGTGGGAGCTCATCGAGGATCGACACGTCGAGATCGCCGTAGACCGTCATGGCAGCCGTCCGCGGAATGGGGGTCGCTGTCATGACCAGGACATCGGGGGTCAAGGCGTCGCGACGCCCCGAATCGCGCAACTTCGAGCGTTGCTCTACTCCGAATCGGTGCTGCTCATCAACAACGACCATGCCGAGTGAATCAAACTCGACGCCGTCCTGAATGAGGGCATGGGTGCCGATGACAACGTCGACTTCACCCGATGCAAGCTGGGTGTCGATCCGTCGCCTCTCGGCGACCTTGACCTTGTTCGTCAACAGCTCGACTCGGACTGGCCGCTCCCCCATGAGGGTGGCGGAATCGGCGATGGACATCCCCCCGACGAGAGCCGAGACACCGGCCGCGTGCTGTTCGGCCAACACCTCGGTCGGCGCCATCAAGGCACCCTGATGGCCTCCTTGCACCGCGACCAGAAGGGCATGCACCGCGACGAGTGTTTTCCCGGCACCCACATCACCTTGAAGCAAGCGGTGCATCGGAGCCGACTGAGAGAGGTCGGCCGAGATCTCCGAGATCGTGCGGCGCTGGGCACCCGTCAGGTCGAACGGAATCGACTGCTCGAACAGCTCGACGAGTTGGCCGTCGACGACGTGTTCGATGCCACGGGTGTGTAGCTCGAGCTCTCGTTTGCGTTCGAGCAGAGTCAGCTGAACCCGGAACAGTTCATCGAAGACGAGACGCGTTCTGGCCCGGTAGACATCGGGCATGGTCTCGGGCACATGGATCGAGCCGAAGGCAACATGTCGGTCGATGAGGCCGTACTGACGGCGCGCGCCGGTTGGAATCGGATCCTCGATGCCCCTCTGCTCGCAGCGCCTGAGTGCCTCCTCGACGAGGCCGGCGATCTCCCACGTCATCAGCCCGGCCTTCTCGGATTGTGGATAGATCGGCACGATACGACCGGTCTGGTTCCCGACGAGATCAACAACCGGGCTGGTCATCTGGCGGCGATTCCGGTAGAGGTCGACCTTGCCGAAGAACGCGGCGGTCGTTCCTTCGCAAAGCTGCTTGGCCCGCCACGGCTGGTTGAAGAAGGTGACGTTCATCGAGCCGGTGCCGTCCGACACCCGAAGGCTGACGAGGGTGCGCCTGTTGCGCATACGTCGCGATTCGACCCGTTCGACCGTTCCGAGAACAAGCGCCTCCTCGCCAACCATCAGGTCAGCGAGACTGGT
The DNA here is from genome assembly GCA_024228575.1 of Actinomycetes bacterium. Lineage (GTDB taxonomy): Bacteria > Actinomycetota > Acidimicrobiia > Acidimicrobiales > Poriferisodalaceae > JAAETH01. Next base: position 10,592 of record JAAETH010000947.1, on the reverse strand, counting down.
CTGGTTGGTCCTGTCGACGTATCGCCGCGGGTAGTAGGTCAACAGGTCCGCAACCGTTTTGACCTCGAGTACGGCCAAGCCAGCCTTGGTCTTCGATCCAACCCCTCGCAACCTGTCGACCGGAATCGAGTCGAGCTCGGCCAAACTCAGCGGCTGTGACACCGGCTGGCTCTATTCGATTCCGAAATAGTAGGGGTAGTGCCTCTGGCCACCCTTGTGAACCTCGACTTCGACCCCGGGCCTGTGTTCGACGAGCCACTCACGAATCGGTCTGGTCTCGGGTGGGCCGGCGTCGGAGCCCTCGATAATCGAAACGATCTCGTGATCGTCGTCGACGATGTGATCGAGCAGCCGAATCGCCGCTTCGGTCATGTCGCCGCGAACCACCCGGATGCCCGTGCGGTCCAGACCGATCCAGTCGCCTTCCTTCACAGGACCGGCATCACTGCTGGAGTCGCGAACCGCTTGGGTGACCTCGCCCACGACGACCCCGTCAGCGATCTCGGTCATACCCTCGGCGTTGGAGTCGGCGTCGGCCGCGGGGTCGTAGGCAAGCAGGGAGGCAAACCCCTCGGCGACCGAAGTTGTCGGCACGACGACGACCGTCTTGGTGGTGTTCTCGTCGACCTGTTTGGCAACCGGGATGATGTTCTTGTTGTTCGGCAGGATCACGACCATCTCCGAGGGAGCCCGCCGCACAGCGGTCAGCAGATCTGCCGTGGAGGGGTTCATCGTCTGGCCACCGGTGACCAGCTCCTGAACACCGAGCGAGTGGAAGATACGACCGATACCGTCGGCCGGACTGACCGCCACCACGGCACACCCGACCTGCTGGCGGTCGACCACAGGCTCGTCGCCCGCCCGGGCAGCGGCCTCGCGAACCCACCGCTCCTCGGCTACCTCCTCTGCCAGGTCGGTGACACGGATCTTGTGGGGTCGCCCCACCTGAATGCCGGCCTCGATGGCGGCTCCGATGTCGTTGGTGTGGACGTGACAGTTCCAGATCCCGTCACCTCCGACGACAACGATCGAGTCGCCGACACCGGCCCATACGTCCTTGAGGCCGGCGATGTTCACGTCGTCGGCATCGAGGAAGAACATCACTTCGTATCGAAGGTCCGAGACATCGTCCTCGTGATAGTCCGGGCGCTCGAATCCGGCGACGAGATCGGCGGCGACATCGTCGGCGGGCTCGGGCAGCGGCCGGCCGTCGACCACGCTCAGAGCGGCGTCGAGCAGCAGCACGAAGCCGGCACCACCCGCATCGACCACACCGGCCTCCTTCAGTACCGGGAGCATCTCCGGGGTTCGCTCGAGGGCGTCGACAGCCCGCGCTCGCGCCGCGTCGAGGACGTCGACCAGTTGATCCTTGCCCGCTTCGACAGCGGCAGTGGCGGCCTCCGATGCCTCGCGAACCACCGTCAGGATGGTCCCCTCGACCGGCTTCATGACCGCGTTATAAGCAGCACCACTGGCTTCGGTAAGGGCGGTGGCGAACACCGTGCCTCCGATCTCGACACCGCTCGAGAAAGTCGAGGCAATTCCCCTCAACACCTGGGAGAGGATCACCCCGGAGTTGCCCCTCGCTCCCATGAGCGATCCATGCGATATGGCGGCGCACGTCGCCTCCAAGTCGTCGGCCGCTGCACCCTCGATCTCCTCGATGACGGACTCGAGCGTGAGGGTCATGTTCGTTCCGGTGTCACCGTCGGGAACCGGGTAGACGTTCAGGCGATTGATCAACTCGCGATGTGATGCCAGTGCGTCGCGAAAAGTGGTGATGAGGCCCTTGACTTCGTCGACGCCGAGGGCTGTGAGCACGGCCATGGGCGACGATCGTAACGGTGTTGTGTGCCCGATCCCGCCCCGTTGCTATGTTGTTGTGTATCCCGAGGTGTTTTCGCGCCCCGGGCCTATCACTTGTTGGGTGCAATTCGCCGGGGAGGCGCTGTGCAGGGAGTCATCAAGTCCTACGACCCCACAAATGGGGCCGGGGTGCTGGTAGACGACCGGGACCGTGCCGAGCGAGAGCTGGCACCCAACGCACTGGTTGGGTCCATTTTCAGGATGTTGCGTCAAGGTCAGAGGGTCGTCTACGACCTCGACGACCGGGGGTTGGCCACCCGTCTTCGACTCGGTAGTGAAGTCGATCTCGGATCGCCCGACTGGAGTGATGACAGGTGAGCTGACGCTCACATTCCGGGGCGACACAGCGGTCGCCTCGCAACCCCGACAACCGAGGTGAAATCGTGGCCAACACGACGAACGAGGCATTGCTGAGCTGGGTCGATGAATGGGCCCAGGTCCTTCGACCCGCAGCTATCCATTGGTGCGACGGCACCGAGGAGGAGTACGACACACTCTGCAGCGACCTGGTGGAGTCGGGAACACTCATCTCGTTGAACGAAGAGCTCAGGCCCGGGAGTTTCCTCGCTCGGTCCGACCCGGCCGATGTCGCCCGTGTCGAGGACCGGACCTTCGTGTGCCCCGAGAACCGCTCCGATGCCGGCAACAACAACAACTGGCGCGAACCCGCAGAAATGCGCGCCCACATGATGGATCTGTACGGCGGTTCCATGGAAGGGCGCACGATGTACGTAGTGCCCTTCTCGATGGGACCCCTCGGCTCACCGATCGCCCACATCGGTGTCCAGCTGACCGACAGCGCCTATGTGGCCGCCTCCATGCGAATCATGACCCGCATGGGTCAAGGTGCTCTCGATGTGCTCGCCGACGGCGATTGGGTCCCGTGTGTTCATTCGCTCGGGGCACCGCTCGCCGAAGGGGAACCGGACGTGCCTTGGCCCTGCAACGCCGAGAACAAGTACATCGTCCACTTCCCCGAAACACGCGAGATCTGGTCGTTCGGATCCGGCTACGGCGGCAATGCCCTGTTGGGCAAGAAGTGTTTTGCACTCCGCATTGCCAGCACCATGGCACGCGACGAAGGGTGGCTTGCCGAACACATGCTCATCGTCAAGGTCACCTCGCCGGATGGTCAGGTCGACTACGTCGCCGGGGCATTCCCTTCGGCTTGCGGCAAGACCAACATGGCCATGATGGTTCCAACACTTCCCGGCTGGAAGATCGAAACCGTCGGCGACGACATCGCCTGGATGAAGTTCGGCGACGACGGGCGCCTGTACGCCATCAACCCAGAGGCCGGCTTCTTCGGCGTCGCTCCCGGCACCGGTGAGGACACCAATCCCAATGCTCTGCTCAGCCTGAACAAGGACAGCGTCTTCACCAACGTCGCGATGACCGACGATGGCGATGTGTGGTGGGAAGGCCTGTCCGACGAACCGCCGGCTCACCTCATCGACTGGCACGGCAACAACTGGACCCCCGACTCCGAAACCCCGGCGTCACATCCCAATGCCCGCTTCACAGCGGCTGCAGGACAGTGTCCGTCCATCGCACCAGAGTGGGAGGACCCCGCCGGTGTTCCGATCTCGGCCATCATGTTCGGCGGCCGCCGAGCTACCACGGTGCCACTCGTGGCCGAGGCCTTCGACTGGGAGCACGGCGTGTTCCTCGGCTCGGTCATGTCGTCGGAGAAGACGGCGGCGGCCATGGGCGCAATCGGCCAGGTACGCCGCGATCCATTCGCCATGCTGCCGTTCTGCGGTTACGACTTCGGCGCATATTTCGAACACTGGCTCGCCATGGCCGACCACGACGGTGCCGATCTACCGAAGATGTTCTACGTGAACTGGTTCCGCAAGGACGAGAACGGCAAGTTCATGTGGCCCGGCTTCGGCGACAACACCCGGGTTCTCAAATGGATCCTCGAACGTGTCGCCGGTGGAGGCGATTCGATCGAAACGCCCATCGGTCACGTCCCGACACGCGACGGCATCGACGTCAGCGGACTCGATCTCGACGACAAGACCCTCGCCCAGATTCTGGCTGTCGATACCGACGAGTGGGCGACAGAGGTCGAGCTGATCCGCGAACACTACGCCGGCATCGGCGACAGCCTGCCCCAACGTCTCGTCGGCCAGCTCGACGCACTGGCTGAACGCCTTTCGGGCTGAGGCGGTCCGCGGCGATCAGCAATCGACGGTCTTGTCCACGACTTCCCACGGACCCGTCGCCACGTTGCGAATCGACCAGTAGAGAACCGAGCCGTCCGGAACCTCGGCTCCCAGTTCCAACGCGTCAAAGGCGATCCCTCCGGCCTGAGGCCAGCCGACGTACAGAAAGGCCTCGCCGTAGCCGGCGGTCTCGACGACGAAGTCCTCGACTATCCAGGTCTCGTCATCCACGCAGCCGAGCACCACCGCTGCCGTCCACTTGGGATCAAACGTGCTTCCATCTGGTAGTTCAGTGATGAGTTCTTCGGGGTCGTGCTCCGGGAACTCCTCCACCTTCATCGGCCCGGGTGGTTCGGCCGTGACAACGAGAGGTTCCTGACCGTCGGTGCACCAGTCGACCACCGTTCCCACAGCCCACGGTCCCAATAGCACAGACCCGATACGCCATTGAAGCTCCTTGTCGGTCGAGTGAATCGCTCCTATCTGTAGCTGCTCGGCTCTACCGCTCGCGCGCTCCCACTCATAGAGTTCGGCAATCCCGTAGCCGGCCGTCTCGGCCTCGAAGGAATCGACTACCCGAGTGTCGGCACCGGGTCCACACGAAAGCTCGACATTCGCCGCCCAGTCGGGGTGATAGGTGGTGCCGTCGGGCAGGACGGTGACAGTCCCATCGTCAGTCCCAGACTCGGGAGCATCATCGACCGATGGCGCCGGGTTTCCGGCATCGAGGGGAGGAGCCGTGGTCGAAGTTGCTGTCGAGCTGGAGTTTGGTGAGGTCGCGACGACTTCCCCGGGGTCGGAATTGCGCAGCAGAATCGCCGCGACAGCGAAGACTCCGGCCGACAAGGCCAGGCCAATCACCCACCGTCCCACCGATCGGCCTCTCACTGAAGACAGACGTTGACGTCGAGGTGAAATCGGTTCTTCGCCGTCTTGGCCTCGGGAACCCTCTGGAAGAACAGTCGCGGCCCGACACCGTCGGGGTCGACCCAGTTGTCGAAGCCGGGCGGCGGTGGTTGCTCAACATATCCGAGCACTTCGCACCAGAAAGCTCCGAGCGAACGTGGACCGGCGGCATCGACGCTGATCTGCATGGGGCGGTCCATGACCAATAATGGACCGCGATGGGCTGGTATCACTGTCGCGGTGGGAAATCGATCGAAGTTCGCCGGCGGCGACCAGAACTACCTCCGCGACGAGCAGTACCGCGACGCCACGCTGTTGGCCAAGCGGGCGCGGCTACACAAGGAGTTCAACACCGCCGAGGTCGGCTGGTTCGACTGGGTCGCGGAATGGTTCGATCTCCAACCCGGCCAGTCGATTCTCGAGTGTGGATGTGGTGCCGGATGGCTCTGGGAGGAGACCTCGATCGACATACCCACCGGCGTGTCGATCACCTTCACCGATCTGTCGGAGGGAATGGTCGCCGAGGCGACTTCACGCGTCGCCTCGTTGGGCCTCTTCGCCGACGTAGCGGGCCAGGCCGCCGACCTTCAGGCTCTGCCATTCGAGTCGGGCACGTTCGACCGGGTGGTAGCCAACCACATGCTGTACCACCTGCCCGATCCTGAGACCGGGGTGGCGGAGCTGGCGCGAGTCATACGTAGCGACGGTGTGGTCGTAGCAGCCACCAACGGATCGCACCACATGCGCGAGCTGTGGTCGATCCGCGCAGAGGTATTCGGAATGGCTCCGGTGGACAACACGCTCGACGTATTCGGAGCCGATGTCGGGTTCCCGGTCCTTCGCCGTCACTTCGCCGACGTGCGGTGGGAGCACTACGAAGACTCGCTACGGGTGAGCGACAACCAAGCCGTCCTCGACTATCTGTGTTCTACCCCACCCGGCGAGACCGCCGATCAAGGTCAGCTGGACGACTTGACGAACCTGATCGATGCCGCGTTCGTCGACGGACACATGCACATCACCAAGGACGTGGGCGTCTTCACCTGCCGCTCACCGAGATAGAGCACCATCTGGCGGTCAGAACCAGAGACAGAGCACCCGCATCTCGAGGCTTTCGCGCCGGTTCGCCAGCCCCGGGTCCGCGGTCGGGTCCTTGAAAGCCGAGTGCGGCGTCCAAACGGGGCGGCCCTGTTCCTCGCACCGACTGTCGTAGGTTCGAAACACCAGAACCTCGTCGATCGCCTCGACGCATAGGTGTACCAGCGATCGGGGTTCGACGACTCTGACGGCGGCAGGAACAGCGAGAGGTCGAAGCCGCACTCGTCGAAGGTTCCCGGCGCTTCGGAGCGACCGTCCCGAATGGAGGTGGGCACCGACGCACGTTCGGTGATCGACGCGTGGTTCGGCGATGTCTCGCAATAGACGGTCACGACTCGCCCAGAAGGTGCTTCAGGTGTTCGACCACGTCGGCGACGAGCGTTGTCGGCGTGATCTCGGCACCCGCGATACTACGGCAGAGAGTCGCGACGTTGTCTGGCATCGCTTCACGCCCTGGCCGGGTAACCAACGACACACCGGTGCGCCTCTCTACCTCGACGGCCATATCGCTCCAGGCGGCCGTGATCTCGCCGAGATCGGGAACGCCGAAGAAGTGTCCGATCGGGGCCGAGTGCCTCAGCTGAATGAGGGGTGAGCGCGAGAACAGGACTGCGAGCCTGGCCCTCGCCTCGAGCGACTCGCGTTCGGCGTGGGAGCGGCGCGTCCAGACCGAGCAGTCGACGTCACAACTTCGCACTCTCCTGCCGAACGTCCTCATCGAACCTCGTACTGCACACACCGACAACAATTCACCGAGCCGGCTGTAGTCCTCATGGAGGAACTCGGCCCACCGCTTGTCTGAACGAGCCATGCTGTTGTCTCTGACGCGGGCAGCCAGATGCTGTTGAGACCGAGCATGACCACAGTCGTTGTCCCCGACCTGACCCCACAGGCTGGCGCGACCGCTGACGTCGCCCGCCAACCGAATGGGATCGGCGGCGTGGTCGAGTGCTGACTCCCAGACCAGGTGGCCCGAGTATTCGGCGACGAGGTGGATCAGTGCCAACACGTGCAACGATTCGCGACGCCTCCATCTGATCGCCAACACCTCGAGCAGCAACTCTGTCAACGGGATGAAGGATCCGAGAGGTCCCCGCGCCGGCGATGTGGCCTGGCGAGGGAACTGGACGGCCGACAGCCTGTCGCCAAGCGATGTCGGCAGAACCTCGGCGAGCTCGGGATGGTCGGCCAGATCGACGCGTTCGAGGTCGAGACGCAACAATCTCTGCCCCAGGCGTGCCACAGCGCTGAACTCGCGGTCGTAGCCCCTCATCGAGGTATTGGCCGTGTCCGCCTCGCGAAAGCGACACGAGTCGAGGTGGAGACGCACGAGATCGCCGGCGGTATTCACCCTCGATCGCCCCTTTGTGTCGTTGTTCAGCGCCTTGTCAGGAAATGGTCAGAACGGTGCGCAACCCACGACCGGCCTGCATGTCGGCTACGGCGTCGTTGATCTCGTCGAGGGGCCTGGTTCCGGTCACCATTGCGTCGAGGTCGAGCTTGCCGTTTCGCCATAGATCGAGCAGGCGTGGGAACTCTTGGTGTGGATTGCTGGAACCGAGGAAGCAGCCGGACAGCTTCTTCTCGCCCATTGCGAACAAGATGGCGTGGAGACTGACCTGGTCGGTGATCTTCGGCACGCCGACCATCACCGCCATACCTCCATTGCGGATCGAGCCGATGCAGGTCTCGACGAGGGCGGAGGAGCCAACGGCGTCGAAGGCATAGTCGACACCACGGCCGAACATCTCCACGACCTGAGTAGCCGTGTCGCCTGCCATCGGGTCGATGGTGTCTGTGACTCCGAAGTGCCTGGACTGCTCTCGACGCGCCTCGTTGGTGTCGACACCGATGATCCGAGCCGCACCGGCGATACGTGCGCCCTGCACGATCGAGATACCGATTCCTCCGAGGCCGATGACCATGACGGTCGAGCCGGCCTCGACCTTGGCAGTGTTGATGACCGCTCCGACGCCGGTCTGAACAGCACATCCGATGACAGAAGCGACGTCGAGCGGGGTGTCCTCTGGAACCTTGACAGCTGCCGCAGAAGGCACCACGGTCGACTCGGCGAACGCGGCCAGGTTCACGCCAGAGCGATGTACGAGCTCGCCTGCGCGGCTGAGGCGGGTTCCGCCATCGGGGAATAGCCCACCGGCATAGGTTTCGCACAGCGACATCTCGCCACGAACACAGTGGAAACACCGGCCACATGGCGGACGCAACGTGAGGATGACCTTGTCGCCTTCGGACAGGTCGAGAACTCCGGCACCCACGTCGGTGACGATGCCGCCCGCCTCGTGGCCGAGCAGAAGTGGTGTGGGTCCCGGCAGCGAGCCATCGATGAAGTGGAGGTCGGAGTGACACAACCCACAGTTGTGCAACTGAACCTTCACCTCACCGGCTCGTGGCGACTCGATTTCGACGTCGTCCACCAGCTCGAGGGCCTGGCCCGGTGTTGTCATCAGGGCTGCGCGCATCTGGAACTCCAAGATCGATTGATCTGGCGACCGTACTCGACGGGCGTCCGTCGAACCCAACGGGCTAGTGTCGAAATCGAGGGATTCCGACCACGACGAAGGGTGTTGTTGAAATGGCGGTCAAGGCGTACATCTTGATCCAGACCGAGGTCGGCAAGGCCGCCACGGTCGCAGATGAAGTCGGCGATATCGAAGGCATCGTGTCGGCCGATGACGTGACCGGACCATACGACGTGATCGCAGTCTCACAAGCACCCACGGTCGACGATCTCGGACGAATGGTCGTGTCGCGCGTTCAGCTGATCGACGGGATAACCCGAACCCTCACCTGCCCTGTCGTCAACCTGTAGCGCAACATCGCCAGCACGAAGTCATAGGGCAAACGTCATGGCCCGGATTCCCAGGCCCATGACAAAGAGGGTGCCGAGACCGTAGAGCAAGTAGAGCTTGTGCTCCATCTGCTGGCGGTAGGCATAGATGATGCCGATGGAGATGAGCGTCAGGAACCCGTAGAACACGTGCCGTTCGTGGGCCTCCTTGTCGAACCCGGACAACAAGATGACACCCAGCACGACCTGAACGACCATGCTTGCCTGGGCCACGGCCACCAGCCACCACAGTGGCCGCTTCCGCACCGCGGGAACGTAGTTGGACACGAGGGCCCAGAGCCCGGCGATACCTGTGCTGATCACGGCGAACCAGGCCATGACGAGATGGACGGTGGTCACCGGATCACCCGACCGCTCTGGCGACGACCGCAACAAGCACCGACAGGTTTCGTACGTCGGAGTGTCCGTCGCTGAGCTGGATCTCGCCAGGACGCTTCGAAACGTTGTCGCTCAGGCCCGCAGCGTCGAGGGCGCGCAGGACTCCAACGTCGCCTCCCTTGGAGACCATGTTGTCGAGGTCGCGTTTGAGATCGCGGCCCGCATATCCCGCCGACCTCAGCAACGCCCGAACGAGGAGCCGAAGCAAGGCACACGAGCTGGCCGGTGATCGGTCGGCAATGTCCATGGCCTCGTCATAGAGCGGCGCCAACGATGCCGCCAGGACCGGCAGGTCGGGATTTGTCATCCTTCGTTTCCTCCGAACAACGACACCTCGCGCTCCTTGGGTGTCGTGTCGGTGCGTATGTACCACTCGGTGCCGAACGCGGCCGAGAAGACCTCGGGTGCCATCGCCAGGAAGAACGAGTTCTCATCGATCTGGCTGGCGTGAGCGGCCATGGCTCGCCTCTTGTCGTCGATTACCGAAGTGACGTCGACCGCTGTTGTGATGACTTCGTCAGGGCTGCCGAAGTTGTCGTCGACGTCTTCGAATTCCTCCGCCATCTCCGGCGACTGTTCGACGATCATGGCCATCTGTTCTTGGATCTGGGTGCGGTTCATCGTCGACTCGTACACGCGACTCACGCCCGCCAGTTCGGCGAAACGGTGACCGACTCGATGCACCTGGATGTGGTCCGGATGGCCGTACCCGCCATTGCTGTCGTAGCAGGTCAAGACATCGACGGACTCGTCGACGAGCAGATCGTGCAGGCGCAGCGCCGCCTCGTTCACATCGGCTCGCCAGAAACAGTGATCTGCCCGGTTGGTGTCCTGACCCGCCATACCCGAGTCGTGGTAGCCGAGGAACTCGACCCTGTGAACGCCGAGCAGTTCGGCGGCGGCAAGGGTTTCGACAGTGCGGCGGTCGGCGAGGGTTTCACCATCGGCGAGGAACCCTTCATCCACTTCGCCGACCTCTCCCCGCGTCGCCAGGACAAGGATGACTCGATGTCCTGCCCTCGAAGCGAGCAGCATGGCTCCTCCCGTGGCGATCGCTTCATCGTCGGGGTGAGCGTGAAAGGCCACGAGTGTCGCCATCAGGCGACGGCACCCGAGTCGCGCAGAGCAGCTATCTGGTCGGCCGACTTGCCCAATTCGCCGAGGATGTCGTCGGTGTCGGAACCCGCTGCGACCGCAGGACCCTTGACTTCTGGCACCGTCGCCGAGAACCGCGGAGATGGTGCGGCCTGGACGATGCCGTCGACCTCGATGAACGTTTCGCGTTCGACGTTGTGAGGGTGCTG
>JAAETH010000946.1 GCA_024228575.1 Actinomycetes bacterium | reverse complement strand
ACCTCTTCTACATCGACTACTTCCAGGAACCGGGGGTGGCCGAGGCCGAGGCCGAAGCCGACCTCGAAGGCTGGTTGCGGGGCTTCTACTTCACCGCTTCAGGCGAATCCGATCCAACCAAACCCTCGATGGGCTTTGTCCCTCGAGGCCACGAGCTCAGAGAGCGGCTCCAACAACCAGGACCGGGTCAGATGGCCTGGTTGAGCGACGAGGACCTCGCCTTCTATGTCGGCGAGTTCGAACGAACCGGTTTGACCGGCGGGTTCAACCGCTACCGCAACATAACCCGGGACTGGACCGAGCTCGCTCCTTGGCGCCAGGCCCCAATCAGGGTGCCAGCCTTGTTCATCGGTGGCGACCGAGACGGCCCGACCCAGCTCGGCCAGCGGGCCATCGGCCGCTTCGGCGAGACCTTGCCCAACCTGATCGGCTCCCACATCCTCGACAACTGCGGACACTGGGTTCAACAAGAGCAGCCAGCCGCGACCAACGAGTTGCTCATCGGGTTCTTGAACAGTCTGGGTTGAGGCTTGACCCGACATGCTCATCGGGACCGGGAAGGCCACGACCTACCATGGCCGTCATGTCGGAGCCCCTGGACGCACGTGGATTCGAACGAGCGGCAGTGAAGGCCGTGGCCCAGGCTGCCCCGACGACCGATCTAGACGCCCTGCTGGCCAGCTTCGAGCTGGT
>JAAETH010000945.1 GCA_024228575.1 Actinomycetes bacterium | reverse complement strand
GTCTCGGCCGTTGGTGGGTTGCCCTCGGTGGTGATGACGTACGCCTTGGGGACGTTGCCTCTCAGCTCGTCTGGCGATGGAACCACGGCCGCCTCTGCGACGGCGGGGTGTTCGATCAACACGCTCTCGAGTTCGAAGGGGCTGATGCGGTATCCCGAAGCCTTGAACACGTCGTCGGCTCGACCCACATAGGTGATATGACCGTTGTCGTCGCGCATGGCCACGTCGCCGGTGTGATAGTGGCCGTCGCGCATGACCTCCTCGGTCTTGTCGGCGTCGTCGGAGTAGGCCTCCATCAGGCCCACCGGGTCATCGGCCAAGACGATGGAGATCTCGCCCTCGTCGCAGGGTTGGCCGTCGGGGTCGAGCAAGACGATCGAATAGCCGGGCAATGGCCGCCCCATCGAACCAGGCACGAGGTCAGAGCCGGGGGTGTTGCCGACCTGGGCAGTCGTTTCGGTCTGGCCATACCCGTCGCGGATGCCGATGCCCCAAGCCGACTCGACCTGGGCGATGACCTCGGGATTCAGCGGCTCGCCGGCCGAGATCAACTCGCGTAGCGATGTCTTGTACGACGCCAGATCGGTCTGGATCAGGAAACGCCACACCGTCGGTGGGGCACACAACGTGTTGACACCCTTGTCGATCATCATCTCCAACACGGTCGCGGCATCGAAGCGGGTGTAGTTGTAGATGAACACACACGCCTGCGCGTTGAACGGAGCGAAGAAGCAGCTCCAGGCGTGTTTGGCCCAGCCCGGTGAGCTGATGGTCCAGTGCACATCGCCGGGTTTGAGACCCAGCCAGTACATGGTGCTGAGGTGGCCGACCGGATAGCTGACATGGGTGTGTCTCACCAGCTTGGGTTTAGAGGTTGTGCCAGATGTGAAGTACTCGAGGAGGGGATCGGATGACCTCGTGGGTGCGGCGGCCGAGAAGTCGCCGGGGTAGTCCGAGGATTCTGCGTAGTCCACCCACCCGTCGCCACCCCCGACGGCGATGCGCACAATGCCGTCGGTCAGCGTGGTGTCGAGCGCGTCGACGGAGTCTCGCGCGGTCTTGTTGGTCACCACCATCGATGTACCGCCGCGCTCGAAGCGGTCGGCCAGATCGGGCCCGGCCAGCAGGGTGGTCGCAGGAATGACAACCACACCGATACGGATCGCGGCGAGCATCGTCTCCCACAGGGCGGTCTCGTTGCCGAGCATGACGAGGACACGGTCGCCCCGTTTCGCGCCGTGTGCGACCAGCATGTTTGCGACCCGTCGTGACCTGTCGGACAGCTCGGCATAGGTGAGGATGGCCTCGGTGCCGTCTTCTTCGACGAGGTGCAGGGCACGGTTTGTGTTGCCCGCGGACATCGGGTCGAAGTAGTCGTTGGCCCAGTTGAAGTTGTCGCCGACGTCGGGCCACGAGAATCCGGCGATGGCTGCTTCATAGTCGCTTCGGTGCTCGAGTAGGAAATCTCGGGTGGCGATGAAGGCACTGTTGGTCATCGGATGATTGTCGCAGAGGATCCAGGAGTTGGCGCCTCATATGCGTATCTGCTTATATGTGCGGAGTGGATGTGCAGGATGAACGATTCAGGGCGTTGGCGAACAGGTCTCGAAGACGCCTGCTCGTATTGGTTCGGGACGAGGAGCGTTCGGTGGGTGGGCTTGCCTCCGAGCTCGATGTCAGCCAGCCGGCCACCAGTCAACACCTCGCCGTGCTGAGAGATGCAGGCCTCGTCGACGTTCGTGTCGACGGCCGCCGCCGTCTGTATCGGGCCAACACCGATCAGGTCGCGGCAGCACAGGAGTTCTTCGACGAGTACTGGTCGTCGTCGCTCGACCGGTTGGCCGCAGCCGCCGAACAAACCGCCAAACGAAGGAACATCTCATCATGATGATCGCCGCCGTCGATCGACTCATACCCGCACCGGTCGACATCGTATGGAACCTGATCAGCACCAGCGAGGGATTGCTCGAATGGATGGCTGTCGAGGCCGAAGTCGATCTCAATCCCGGCGGTGCCATCCGCTGGACCCACGAGAACGATGCCGTCGTGGCGGGCTCGGTCGTCGAGGTGGTGCCGATGCGCAGGCTGGTCCTCACCTATGGGTGGGAGTCGGGCGGGTTCCCGATCGAGCCGGGTTCCACAACGGTGACCATCGAACTGGAGAGCAGGGGAGGGGCCACCATGGTCACGGTGCGACACGAGGGTCTCGACGACGAGATGGCCAAGGCCCACACAGAGGGTTGGACCCACTTCGTCGGGCGCCTGTGCGAACGGGCCGAGGGGGACGAGACATGATGTCCGCGGGCCTCGACGCACTCTCAGACAATGCTGGCCGACACGGCCGCCCGTGTCGCCCAGGAAGAGAGAGGAAGATCGATGAGCGAAGCCGATGAGATGTTCTGGGAGTTGGTCGATGAGCTTCGCTTCGCCGACTCCAGGGTCGAGGAGGGCACCATCATGGGCAGCCGCTGTGCACGGGTCTGTGGCGAGTTCTTGGCCCTGACGGGCTTCAAGGACTCGGGTCTGGTCGTGAAGCTCCCGCGCGATCGTGTCGACGAGTTGGTTGCCGCTGGTACCGGCCGTCCCTTCGCCCCGGCAGGGAGAGTGTTTCGCGAGTGGGTCTCGGTGCCCGAGCCAGATGTTGATCTCTGGCGTTTGTTGCTGGCCGAGGGTGTCGTGTTTGTTGCTCCGAGCCGCCCCAGCTCTGCGGATGGTGTGTGAGTCGGGAAGGTTCGACCGGCGGTACCTAGGTGGGCGACACCCAGAGCGATCGCGAGTGGGCGACACACTCACCGTCACCGTTGAACGCCGCCGATGCGGCCGTGCGCTTGCGTCCGTCCCATCCGTGGCGGCCGTCGCCCTCCCAGCTGACGAGCGCATACGTCTCGCCGACGATGAACGGGGTGAGTACCTCGACCGCCAGCTGGACCGTGAACGCCACCCTGATCTCGCCCTCGGTGCAGGCGAACCACGCGGCGGTGCAGTCGAGGGCCGCCCACGCGGCAGCCTCGGTGACACTTCCGTCGCCTGTGTCTGTCCACGCCGGCGGTGTCCAGTCGGTGGCGAACCGCCCATCGCCCAGCGACGCGGCGTGGACACACATCGAGTCGTGCTGTAGCCCGCAGGAGAAACAATACGGCACCGGATGGTCCTCACCGAGGAGCGGGAAGTGGGTGCGGGCCTGGGCGGCATCGGCTATCGACACGGCTTCGGTCGTCGGGAAGTGTGGTTCCCAGGTCTCGGCCTCGAGGACCACTACCGGTGTGTCGCCCGATGCGAACATGAGGTCGAGTTTGCCGTCCGAACGTTCTGTCCACATCTCGGTCTCGAGGGGTATGGGCGCCCTGATGGCGATGGTGGCCGGACCGTCGAACTCCTGCGCCAGTTGGGCCGACGTCCAGCCGCCCTGCCCCGAGCCGGTCGGTCCCTGGAAATGAGTGTCGATGATGATCGTCGCCATGAGTGCCCCCTGCTGCCGATGAGAATCGTACGCTCTCGACCCGATCGACGGGCACGGACGGGGCCGGGCGATCTACTCTGCTTGGCCATGACCGACGTCTTTCGTGTGATGCAGCTGTCCGATACCCATTTCCTCGGCGACGGGGCGATTGCCGAAGGTGGATTTGCCTATGACACCTCTGAGGCCTTCGACGCCGTGCTGGCCCACGCCGGGCGAGGTGCAGCGGGTGCCGACCTCGTGGTGGTGACGGGCGATGTCGCCGATCACGGCCTCCCCAGCCAGTACCGGCACGCGGCCGAGGCGTTGGGCAACTTCGACCTTCCGGTGAACATCTGCCCGGGAAACCACGACCTGGATGCGACGTTCACGGCGACCCTCGGGCGTCCCGGATTGAGTACGACGCGGGTCATCGAAGCAGGTGTTTGGGCGTTCCTGTTCGTCGACTCAAACGCCGGCGGCATGGAAACCGACGAGTCCGGCCGTCAGGTCGATCCCCAGGACCCGCTCGAGAGACTTCATCGCAACGGCACTCTCGGGGCTCGCGAGATGGCGTGGGTGCGCGACATGTGTGACACCGTCGACGCTCCAAACGTGTTCGTCTGGGTGCACCACCCGCCAGCTCCCAGGGTGCCGATGGCGAACGATCCCGACTACTCGACCGAGTGGGCGGCCCTGCTCGCGGGCCTTCCCCAGGTCAAGGGATTTGGCGCCGGCCACACTCACATTCCCGACGTGTACGAGTTTCATGGTCGCGAGGTATTTGTTGCTCCGGCGCTGAAGCACTGTTTCGATCTCGAGAACAAGACCTGGCTTCCTCCGGGATATCGCACATTCGAGTTCGGGGCCGACGGATCTGTTGCGAGTGAGCTGCATCTCGTCGAGGACGACCGCTGGCCCCGCAATCTGATGGGAACGGCCATCGTCTCGTTGTTCAACGGCGAGTTGACGTTCGACGAACTCGCCGAGATCGTCGCCCGCAGGCAGGCTCAGTAGACGGCGACGGGTGGAGCGAACCGCTCCAGGTCTGGCTGCACTCCCAGTCCGGGGCCTTTGGGAACCTCGATCCGTCCACCAGACGCAACAACTGGGTCGGTGGTGACGGGGTACTGCTCTGCGGTGTAGGGCTGGCTGATCCACGTCGCCTCGTGTAGCGACGGATCGAGGGTCGTGGCCATGTGCACACACGAAGCTGCAGTGATGTCACCGCCCCAAGTGTCGTCGATCGTCATGGGAATGCCCCTGGCGTGACAGATGTCGCGGATCGTCTGCAGCCGCGTGAGCCCTCCAACCCGGCTGAGTTTCATGCCGAAACCCTGAGCCAGGCCGTCGGCGATGATCGTGATGACCGTCGCGATGTCGGTCGCTGACTCGTCGAGGAAGACCGGGTGGGGGACCCGCCCAACCAGCTGCCGGTGTTCATCGAGGGTGGCGCACGGCTGCTCGAGCACAAGTGGGATATCGCGGCACGCGATCGAGAACTCGATCGCGTCGCGGGCGGTCCATCCCCGGTTGGCGTCGGCCAGCAGGCCGATGTTTGCGGGCACCGCCGCTGCGATGGCCCTCGTCGCTGCTATGTCGTCGGCGAGGTCGCGTGCACCCGTCTTGATCTGGAGGCGTCGGTACCCGTCGTCGACCAGTTGAAGGGCTCTTGTGACCGTGCTGTTGAGGTCGCCTGGCATGATGCCCCAGTAGCTGGCGACCGAGTCGCCGTGCGAACCCCCGAGCAGGTCGCAGACCCGGACCCCGGCCGTCTTTGCGGCGAGGTCCCAACACGCGACATCGATCGCCGACTTCGCGTAGAGGTGCCCGTACAGCGCAGCATCCATGGCCTCGTTGACCAGGCGATGATGTCGCGGGTCGAGGCCGATGACGGCGGGTGCCAGTTCGGCCATCGCTGCGATGGCCCCACCGGCGAACTGTTCCTGATAGGCCGAACCCAGCGGGCACGTCTCGCCGTACCCGACGACGCCGTTGCTGGACTCGACTTCGACGATGGTTGTCGTCAACGACCCGAACCGAGAAGTCGACATCTCGTAGATGCCGTCGGCGACCTCGAGATCGTGGGTGAAGACCCTGATGGCAGCGATCTGCATGGTGCTGGTTCCCCTGTGTCGGCCGGCGCCCAGCCGAGTCTGCGCCGGTATTGATCGCGAGTGTAGGGTTCGCCCGATCGGTGGTCGAAGTGCCCCGATCGGTGAGCGCTGGTCCCGGACCGATGCGGTCGCCCCCGAGGGCCCAGGGAGCACATATGAGTACCGACCAGACGATTCCCGACACCATGTCAGCCGTGTTGTTGACGGGCCACGGTGGCTTCGGCAAGCTCGAGTTCCGCACAGACGTAGCGACTCCGATGCCCGGCGAGGGTGAGGTCCTGATGCGGATTCTTGCAGCCGGGGTCAACAACACCGATGTCAACACGAGGGTGGGCTGGTACTCCAAATCGGTGTCGGAAGCGACGGACTCGGGTACCTCCGTCGGGTTCGACGAGGTCGACGACGACGGTTCCTGGTCCGGCGAGCCGCTCGGCTTTCCGCGTATCCAGGGCGCGGACTGCTGCGGTCGGATCGTGGCGGTGGGTGCCGGTGTTGGTGCCTCCCGTGTTGGGGAGAGGGTTCTCGTGCGCACCATGCAGGAACGGCTCGGGTCGCCGCAGCGTTTCCACACCATCACCTTCGGATCGGAGATCGACGGGGCGTTTGCCGAGTTCGCGGTCGCCAGGGCAACCGAAACCTATGCCATCGACTCGGGTTGGTCAGACATCGAGTTGGCATCCATCCCCTGTGCCTATTCGACCGCAGAGAACCTGCTCCACCGTGTCGACCTGGGCGCCGAGCGTGTTGTCATCACAGGAGCATCGGGCGGCGTGGGGTCCGCCGCGGTTCAACTCGCCAAGCGGCGAGGCGCCGAGATCGTCGCGGTCTGCGGCGCCTCGAAGTCCGCCGCCGTTGCCGAGCTGGGTGCCGATCGTGTCGTCGATCGAGACTGCGACCTGGTCGCCGAACTGGGACATGACTCGATCGATGTTGTGGTCGATCTTGTGGCGGGCGCCGCGTGGTCATCGTTGCTCGAGGTGTTGACCAGGGGAGGACGTTACGCGACCGCTGGCGCCATCGCAGGGCCGCTGGTCGAACTCGATGTGCGCACGTTGTATCTCAAGGATCTGTCACTGATCGGCTGCACCTATCAGGATCCGATCGTGTTCGAGAACCTGATCCGCTACATCGAGAACGAAGAGATCGGCCCCGTCGTCGCAGGCACGTACCCACTCACCGACATCGTGAGGGCTCAGGAAGTGTTCCTCGAAAAGGGATTTGTCGGCAAACTCGTCCTCGTCCCCTGAGGAGATCGTTCGCCGCGACGCTCAACCGACGCCTGCGACTATGCGCATGTCGCGGGTCGCCCCGTCGCCCAGCGCAGCGAGGGCGTCTTGGTAGCCGGGACTGTCGTGGCAGGCCAGTGCGGCTTCGACAGAGTCGAACTCGATGATGACCACTCGTTCGAGCTTCCCGGCCTCGTAGGCGCGAGCTGCGACTTCGCGTGCGAGGAACCGGCCGCCGGCTGCCGTGATCGCAGGCCCGGCCAGTGCAGCGTAGGCGGTCATCTTCTCCGGGTCGTGAATCTCGTGATATGAGCTGATCCAGTAGGCGGTGTTGGACATCACCAAAGACTAGGTCAGCGGTTCGGGCTGCAGGCCTTGCCGCTCCACTAGCCTGCCCGGAATGGATGCCATCTCACTGTTGAAGTCGCACCGTTCGATCCGCAAGTTCACGGACGAGCCGGTAGCCGATGAGATGGTCGAGGACATCATGTCCTCCGCCTTCTGCGCTGCGACGTCTTCGAATCTCCAGGGCGCAACCGTCATCCGGGTTCGTCATCTGGAGACCAGGGCGGCAATCGCCGAGGTGGCCGGTGGACAGACCTATGTCGAGACCGCCGGTGCGTTCTTCGTCTGGTGTGCCGACCTGCACCGCTCCTCGGTCGCCTGCGAGATCGACGGTGGCGAGTTCCACGAAGGCGTGACCGAACACTTCGTCATTGCGACCGTCGACTGCGCTATCGCAGCCCAGAATGCTGTTGTCGCAGCCGAGTCGCTCGGCCTTGGCATCTGCTACATCGGGGGTATCCGCAACGATCCTGCACGGATCACCGAATTGCTCGAGCTTCCCGATCAGGTCTTCCCCCTGTTCGGCATGTGTTTCGGATGGCCCGATCAGGACCCACCCGTGAAGCCCCGTCTGCCGTTGTCGGTGACACTGAAGGAAGAACGATACGACGAGTCGGCCGATCGTGAAGGTATTGCCGCCTACGACGAGACCATGCGCCAGTACTACCTCGACCGTACCGGCGGAAAGCTCGATCGGGCCTGGTCAGCCGACATGGCGGCCCTTCTGGGCAAGGAGAGTCGGCCCCACATGAAGGCCTACCTCGAAGGCCAGGGATTCAACCGCCGCTGATTCCGCCTTGTGGCAATCGGCGAACCCTGTCGGGACGCTAACTACTCGCCTTGAGTGGTCCGATAGGGCCTCGTGGCACGAATACGGCGACACAAGGCGGGACTGACCGCGTTTGCGGTTCTGCTGTTGTGCGTTCTGGCTTCGGGGCTCGTCGTGTTGTGGCGAGCCGACGCGGCGCGTGGGCAGCGGGCCGAGTCCCTGGCGTCTGCCGAGCAGTACTTCGTCGGTGTTGTCGACGACATCGAACAGAACGTCAGGTCGACGGGTGATCGGATCGTGTTCGCCATGCGTGCCGTGGCCGGAACCGACCAGGTTCCTGTGGGCGACGACGAGCTGGGCGCCGCTCTTCTGCGGTACGGCGCGGCGGAGATCCCCGGATTCCGAGGCGCCGCGACCATCGTGGACGGAGCGTTGGCTGCCCGATCACCTTCACTCGATGAGCCGATTGCGGTTCTCGTCGCCGCCGACGTCTCTGTCGAGCCGGCTCCCGACGACGGTGCTACCAGCGCAGATTGGACCGACGTCCGAGCGTCGATGCTGAACGACGAGGGTGGTGCCGACCACATAGTCATCACCATGACGGCGCAGACGGGTGACGTGCTGGCGTTTGTTTTTGAGCCGTCGCTGTTCATGGTCGGGGCGTCGAGCGCGGGAGACCCGATCGTCTCGAGCATGACGATGGCCAATGCCGGTAGATCGTCCGAACTCGCGCCGGGTGAGATCACGGATTTCGCCCAACCGATGCGCAGCCAGGCCAACCTCTTGTTGGGCAGCGCCGAGCAGGCCCAGTTTGCGGCTACGCGTCACATCACCTTGTTCGGCGAACAATGGAGGTTGGCGGTCGTTTCCGGCGAGGGTTTCTTCAGGATTCCGAGCAGCCGTGAGGTCATGGCCATCGCCGCCCTCGGTGTGGTGCTGAGCCTCGCAATACTCATGTTCACCCGGCGGATGCTCATCGGTCGAGCCTCCGCCGAGAAGGAAGTCGAGACCCAGACGGCGCGTTTTGCGACGGGCTTCGAAGGTTCACCAATCGGTGTTCTCGAGGTCGACGCCGATCTCGTCGTGCGAGCAGCCAACGCCGCCTCTCTCGCCCTGTTCGGACACCTGGACGTCGACGAGGTCGTCGGCATCGAGGTTCTGGATCGATTTGCCGGCGAGTCGGTCGAGGAGGCCGCCTTCCTGCTCGCGAGCAGTGGTTTCGACGAAGCCCACGTAGTCGATCTGAGGCTGGATACGTCGAACGAAACCGAGACATGGGTACGGCTCACGTCGAGTCACATCGTGGGTCAGGACGAACGCGCGGGCACGTTGGTGCAGCTCGTCGACGTGACCGAGCAGAGGGCCGCACGAAACGAGCTGACCCACAGGGCACTACACGACCAACTGACCCAACTGCCGAACCGCACCCTGTTGACCGACCGACTCGAGCGGGCACTGGTGCGCAGCGCCAGAACGAACGGCATGACGGCGCTGATGTTCATCGATGTCGATCTGTTCAAGGAGATCAACGACACCCTCGGTCATTCGGCTGGCGACCGGGTCCTCGTGGTCCTGGCCGAGCGGATGTCGGGCGTTCTCAGGCTCAACGACACGATCGCCCGGTTCGGCGGCGATGAATTTGTCGTCTTGTGCGAGGACGTGTCCAACCGGCACATGGCCTCGGAGATCGCCGAGAGGCTACGCAGATCGGTAGCGAAGCCGATTCCAATCGAGGACAGCGAACTGACCGTCACAATCTCCACCGGCCTGGCGATCGCCGAGGCCGGCGACGACGCCGAGGCGGTGATCCGCGACGCCGACATCGCGATGTACCAGGCGAAGTCGGCCGGCCGCGGCCAGGTCGTTCCCTTCGAGCAACGTATGCGCCAGGAGCTCGTGACCCGCCTCGAACGTGAGCGACACCTGAAGAACGCGATCGAACTCGCCCAACTCGGGCTGCACTATCAGCCCATCGTGTCGCTCAGACCCCTGGTGATCCACGGGTTCGAGGCCCTGGTCCGCTGGAACCATCCCGAATTCGGGACCCTGCAGCCGATCGAGTTCCTCGGCCTTGCCGAGCGGCTGGGGATGATGCCCGAGATCGACACATATGTGTTGAAGGCTGCGACGGATCAGGTCGCTTCGTGGTCGCGTCTGCTCGAGAGGCCCATCTCGGTTGCGGTGAATGCCGGTGCGCCGACCATCTCGGATCCCGAGTACCTGTCAGCGGTGGCCAGCGCCATCACCGTCCACGGGCTGGTTCCGGGACAACTCACCGTCGAGGTGACCGAACAACACCTCGTGAGCGCCGAAGAGGCCAAGACGGTTGTTCCCGGTCTCAGAGACCTGGGTGTGAAGATCGCCATCGACGACTTCGGCACCGGCCATTCGTCGTTCGCTCAGGTCGCCGCCGTCGCTTTTGACGTGCTGAAGATCGACAGATCGCTGGTGGTGGCCAGTGGGACACCCAAGGGAGAGAAGATCATGCGAGCGATTGTGCAGATGGCACAATCGCTTGGCGTCGCGACGGTGGCAGAGGGTGTCGGCGAGCGCAGTGAACTCGACCGCATCGTTCAGTTCTCGCCCGACTACATCCAGGGACATCTGCTCGGTCGCCCAACCGAACCAGAGGACGCCATGGCGCTCCTGATGAAGATGGAACGTTCGTCGCTTTGATGGCCAGGGTCCCACGTCGAACTTCATCGATCCTCGCGATCGCAGTTGTTGCTCTCCTCGCCGCATCGTGTACCAGCACAGCGTCGTCGGCCACCGATGAGACGGGTGCAACAACCGAGGCACCCGGTATCGCGGTGCCCACGGGTGTTGAATCCGAATCCGGGTTGGGCGAGTTCTGCGACGGCCGCGTCGATGTGGAGCCGGCCGAACCGGGCACAAGCCGTGCCGCGGCTCCCGCAACCATCGACGATCTCGATCTCGTCGCTTGCACCGATTCGCGGGGGTTTGCCCTTCTCACGGAGGGTGGAGCGGTCGAGTTCCTGACCGGTGTGAACGTCGGTTCCTCGATCCCGGGACGTCTTCCGGCAGAACTAACAATCGATGCAACGACCTGGCGGCGCTGGTTGCCGATGATGGCCGAGATGGGTTTCCGGTCGATACGTATCTACACGGTCCAGCCACCCCACTTCTACGAGGAGCTGCTCGGGTACAACGAGGCACACCCCGAAGATCCGCTGTACCTGGTTCACGGGGTGTGGGTGCCAGAGGAACTCCTCGGCGAACACCGCGACACCTTCCATCCCGAGGTTCTCGAGCTGGTCCGTGTCGACATCGAAGACGCGGTCAGGGCCCTTCACGGCGACGTCGTGTTGCCCGAGAGGCGCGGATATGCCTCGGGGACCTACACCGCTGACGTCTCGCCGTGGGTAG
Source organism: Actinomycetes bacterium (assembly GCA_024228575.1). GTDB lineage: Bacteria > Actinomycetota > Acidimicrobiia > Acidimicrobiales > Poriferisodalaceae > JAAETH01. The sequence goes on along the minus strand of JAAETH010000945.1, from coordinate 8,935 downwards.
CGTCGTGGGCGTTCGGCATCGAGATGGATCCAGAGGTCGTGTACGAGTCCGACCAGCTGAACGCGGGTCGCTCCTACGACGGCACCTACGTCACCGCAGGGCCCGCTGCTTCACCGACAGAGGTGTGGCTCGCCGAGATGATGGACCACATCGCCTCGGTCGAGGTCGAATACGGATCAGCGATGCCGTTGACCTTCTCGAACTGGCCGACGACCGATCCTCTCGACCATCCAGCCGAGCCGCTCGCCCTCGAGGATCTGGCGGGGATAGACGCGAACAACATCTCGGCGACCGAGGCTTGGCCGGCGGGCACCTACGCCAGCTATCACGCCTATCCCTACTACCCGGACTTCCTGCGTTGGGAAGCCGGTATCGCCGACTACCGGCACGACGGGAAGGCCGACGCCTACGCGGGCTACCTGGCCCGGTTGCGAGACCATCACGGTGAGGCCGGCCTGGCGATGATGGTGCTCGAATTTGGTGTGCCCTCGTCGCTCGGATCTGCTCACGAGGGTTCGCTCGGGCGCGACCAGGGTGGTCACAGCGAGGTCGAGGCCATGACCATGACCGCCGGCCTGCTGCGAACTCAGTTCGACCTGGGTCTGGCCGGCGGATTCGTCTTCGCCTGGCAAGACGAGTGGTTCAAGCGCACGTGGAACACGATGGATACCGAATTGCCGGCGGAGCGCCGACAATTGTGGCAGAACCCGCTGACCAACGAGGCGAACTTCGGGCTGATCGCGATGGACCCAGGAGCCGGCGGTCCGCCGGTGTACATCGACGGGGTCGACGATGACTGGAAGGTCGACAATTCACAGGTGATTCTCGAGTCGTGGGGCGCGGTGCGCGAGGTCAGGGCGACCCACGACGAGGCATACCTCTACCTGCGCCTTGTGCTGGACGAGGCCGAGATCTGGAATACGACGCCGGTGGTCGTCGGATTCGACACCGTTCCCGGTGGTGGCGGTGGGCTGCCCGGCTCGGGAGGCGCCGGAACCGATGCCGACACAGCGATAGTCGTCGGTCCCGGTCATGAGGCGGGTGCCTACGTGCGCGCCTCCAATGACTACAACTCTCTGGTGATGGGTCTCGGCCTGGGTTTCTTCGCGGTCGACCAGGCCGACGTCGAGGAAGGCAGCGGGGTCTGGAACCCGCAGAGGCTGATCATCAATCGGCCTCTACACATTCCCGTCGTCGACATCGAACGGCCCGCCGAGTGGTTCGACCTCAACCCGTTGCCGACCGGCAGTTCCGAACCCGCCTCGCCCTTGTTCGACTCGCGAACGCTCTGGGCGGCCTCGGGTTCGGTCATCGAGATGCGCGTGCCATGGGCGGTTATCGGGTTCTCCGACCCTTCATCGCGGTCCGGTCTTGCGGTGAGCCGAGATGGGATTCTCTCGACCCACGAAGTCGAGCGCCTCGGTATCACCGTCGCCATCGGAGTCACCGCTACCGGACCAGCAGCGCAGAGCACCAACGGGTACGCCTGGGAACCGTGGCAGGCGGTCGAATGGACCGAGCGGACCAAGGCAGGACTTCGGGCCCTGATCGACGTCCTGGCCCAGGTTCGACAGTAGGCATCTCGAATCTCAGGACCCCATCTGACCCGACCAGAGTCTGGTTGTCGTCGAGCCGGTCTTGAGGGCCCATCCGGGAAGGTCGTGCACGACCGGGCCGGTCGCTGCTAGCCTCCCTCGATTGTGGCAGGGGCTTGGCCGCTGCTCGTCCAAATCAATGGAGGGAAGATAGTGAAGAAGCTACTGACGCTATTGGCGTTGTTATTGTCGTTCAGCATGGTCGCCGCAGCATGCGGTTCCGATTCCGATTCCGAGTCCGATGAGGGCTCCGCAACCACCGAAGCCGACGCTGGCGACAGCGACGACTCGACGGCCCACCACGGAGACGGCTCGCTCGGCGAGGTCCGAGTAGAGGCTGGCTCAGAGGTCCAAATCCGTTCGCTCAACGCCATCACCGGCGATGTTGCGTTCCTCGGTATTCCCAACCAGCGCGGCGTCGAGTTCGCCATCGAGGACTACGGCCAGATCAAGGGCTTCGGCATCAGCATGGGCACCGGTCTCGACGACCTCTGCTCGGCCGATGGTGGTCAGGCTGCGGCCCAGACCATCGTCGCCGACGAGCAGGTCATCGGCGTCATCGGTACCTCGTGTTCGGGTGCTGCCACCGCTGCAGCTCCGCTGATCAGCGAGGCCAACATGGTCATGATCTCGGGTTCGAACACCTCTCCCGCACTGACCTCTGATCAGCAGGGCAACGCTGGCGAGAACTACAACGTCGGCTACTACCGCACCGCACACAACGACCTGTTCCAGGGCGCGGCCATGGCGAAGTTCGTCTATGAGGAACTCGGCCTGACGACCGCTGCGGCGATCCACGACGGCGATCCCTACACCGAGGGCCTGGCGACCGCTTTCGCAAACGCGTTCACCGAACTCGGCGGAGAGGTCACCACCATCACCGGCGTCGCCAAGGAAGACACCGACATGGTGCCCGTCCTCACCGAGGTCGCTGCCGCAGAGCCCGCGGCCCTGTTCTTCCCGATCTTCCAGCCCGCCGGCGACTTCGTCGCCGACCAGGCTCCTGGCGTTTCGGGTCTCGAGAACACGGTCCTGCTCGCTGCCGACGGCCTCCTGGTCGACGGCTTCCTCGAGCTCGAGCAGTCCGAAGGTATGCACTTCTCGGGCCCCGACGTTCGTTTCGGCGAGAACACGAACCAGGGCACCGGCAAGACGGCCAATGACTTCCTGGCTGCCTACGAGGCCACTCACGGCGAGGCTCCATCGGCTCCGTTCTGGGGTCACAGCTACGACGCCACGACCCTGCTTCTCGACGCCATCGACGCCGCCTCCTACATGGACGGCGACACCCTGGTCATCGACCGGGCCGGCGTTCGCGAACACCTGAACATGGTCCGCAACTACAGCGGCATCATCGGAACCATCAACTGTGATGACTTCGGCGACTGTGGTTCACAGCGAATCACCATCATCAAGCACGACAGCGCTGCCGACATCGAGACATCGAAGTCGAACGTCGTGTTCGAGTACGCACCCTGATAATGGGTGACAGGACGATCTTGTTCGTCCAGAAATTGGTATGACCGGAGCGGCCCCGCCCACACCCGGGCGGGGCCGCTTCGGCTCACCACACTGTTTTCGAGTAGACACTCCTTAGGGAGTATTCGAGTTTGGGGGAGGACGGTCTGTGACGGCTGCCGTACGCGCAAAGGGTGCAAGCCGAACAAAGGTGGACTGGTTCTTGTTGTTCATGAGGGTGGCGCTGCTGTCCCTCATCGCCATCGGCTTGTTGGCGTTCTTCGCTCAACAGCTCGATCCGAACAACGCCTTCGCCAGGTGGCGCCACGGTGGTGACGCCGCTCACACGCTCACCGGCGACCAGTACAAGGGTCTGGTCGTCACCGGCCTCAGCCAGGGCGCCATGTATGGCCTCATCGCGCTCGGCTACTCGATGGTCTACGGCGTGCTGGGTTTCATCAACTTCGCACACGGCGAGGTTTTTATGGTCGGTGGATTCACCGGCTTCATCATGGCCAACAAGCTCGACGAGGCGGGCTACTGGGAGGGCGGAGCGTTCATCCCGGCGGTCTTGTTCACGATTCTTGTGTGCACACTGGTGTCGATGGCCACGGCCGTCATCATGGAGAGGGTCGCCTACCGACCTCTTCGCGGTTCACCCAGGCTCATTCCCCTCATCACCTCGATTGGTGTGTCGTTCTTCATCCAGAACGCCGTCATCCTCCTCTTTGGTCCGGGAGCCAAGGGATACCCGTCGAATCCAGATTGGCTTCAGCAGAAACGATCACTTCTCGGCCTCGTCGAGATCGAGGGCATCAAGATCGTGGTCATCGTCGTGGCCGCCCTGTCGATGTACGCCCTTTGGTACTTCGTCGAGCGCACGAGGACCGGCAAGGCGATGCGCGCCGTTTCCGAGGACAAAGAGATCGCCTCATTGATGGGCATCAACGTCAACCGGACCATCGTCACCACGTTCGCCGTAGGCGGCGCCATGGCCGGAATCGCCGGCATCTTGTGGGGGCTGTTGTTCCGGTCGGTCATCGCCACCACCGGCTTCCTTCCGGGAATCAAGGCGTTCACCGCCGCCGTCGTCGGCGGCATCGGAAACCTGGGCGGTGCCATGGCCGGTGGTGTCGCTCTCGGCGGTGCCGAGTCCCTCGCCCCACTCATGTTGCTCGAACCCCTCGGGGTCGAGGGTGCTTCACAGCTGCGCGACGCAGTGGCGTTCACCCTGTTGATCCTGGTCCTGCTCATCAAACCCACCGGCCTGTTCGGAGAGCGGCTGTCGTCGGAGGATCGGGCATGACCACCACCGCAGAACTGGTCACCAAGGGCGCCTTCGATCTCGACTGGCGCAAGGTCGCCAGGCTGGGCGGCCTGACCGCATTGGGCCTCGTGTTCATCGCCCTGGCAGGAATGCCCGTGGGCCTCGACTCGCGAATCCTCATCGAGAAGTACCTGTCGCTCGGATACGTGTCGTTGCTCTGGCTCTCGCTCATCATGGGCTGGCTCATGGGCAAAGAGACCCTGCTCGAAGGCATGACGGCAACCAGGAAGAGCTCGCGCGACGCTGTCGGCGGTGCTTGTGTCGGAGCCCTCGGTGGGCTCGGCCTGGCCATTCTGGGCCTGCTGATCAACACCTTCGACCTCCGCGACCCACTGGTCAACTGGTCACCCCAGACCCTCGACATCCTCACCTTCGGTGGGGGAGTTGGCGTCGTCGTCGTGTGGATCCCCATCTGCGCCGCGCTCGGCGCTGTGGGTGGTGCATTGCACCTTGCCCCTCCGAAGGTCGCCAAGGCCACTATCGCGGCGATCCTCACGGTGTTGATGACGGCCATCTTCGCGACGTTCATCGTCGATGTGGTCAGCCCGCTCGACTTCCTCTATTCCAAGAACCGCGAGTTGAAGCTGGGCTGGGCGCTGGTCCTGGCGGCGGTGGCGGTCGGGTTTGTGTTCAGCGGCGGGGGACAACAGCTGGCTCGGGTCAAGGCCGACTACCACAACACGACCGGGCCGGCCAAGACCAGGCAGACCGCGGCGCTCATCGTCGTCTCGGCGGCGGTGTTGATCATCATCCCGCAAGTAGCGGGCAAGATCACCCAGGAGTTGATGGCCAACATCGGTATCTTCTTGTTGCTGGCACTCGGGCTGAACATCGTGGTCGGCATGGCCGGCATCCTCGACCTGGGTTATGTGGCGTTCTTCGCGGTCGGCGGCTACACCACGGCGGTGTTGACCTCACCGAACCGTGGCGAGGACTGGCCCGGCTGGTTCCCCACCCTGCCGTGGTGGGGCGCCCTGATGGTCACCGTTGTCGTCGCCTCTCTCGTCGGCTTGTTCATCGGCGCACCGGTCATCCGAATGCGAGGCGACTATCTGGCCATCGTGACGCTCGGCTTCGGCGAGATCATCCGCATCCTGTTCCTGTCGGACTGGCTCAACGGCTACTTCAATGGCGCCCAGGGCATCACCAATGTGCCGCCGGCCGACTTCGGGGTGTTCGAGGTGAAGGGAACAGACCCCCGGTCGGTGTTCTATCTGGTGTTGGTGTTCGCGGCACTGTCGATCTATGTCTCGTGGAGGCTCGAACACTCGAGGCTGGGACGTGCCTGGATGGCCGTTCGCGAAGACGAGAGTGTGGCCGAGGCGATGGGCATCAACACCGTCAATGTCAAGCTGGCCGCCTTCGTGGTCGGCGCCATCCTCGCCTCGTTCTCTGGTGCGATCTTTGCCGCAAAGGTCGGATCGATCTTCCCCACATCGTTCCTGATCCTGGTCTCGATCATCATCCTGGTCATCGTCATCGTGGGTGGCATGGGCAGCATCCTCGGTGTCATCGCCGGTTCGGTGGTGCTGGTCGGCATTCTCGGTGGTCCCAAACAGCCGGGCCTGCTCCAGGAGTTCAGCCAGTACAAGCTGCTCATCTATGGCGCCCTGCTCGTATGGATGATGCTCCAACGCCCGGAGGGCCTCGTGCCCAACGTCAGGCGAACGCGCGAACTGCATCAGGACGAGTTCTTGCAGGACGCCTGGCTGAAGGGTCAGGTTGACACCGGCGAAGAGGAACCGGCTGTCGAGGGAGGCGAAGTCCGATGAACCGCTTGCTCGACATCCAACGGCTCAGCGTCTCGTTCGGCGGTCTTCATGCCCTGAGGGATCTCAACTTCCACGTCGACGAAGGAGAGATTGTCGGCGTCATCGGACCAAACGGCGCAGGCAAGACCACGTTCTTCAACATGATTTCTGGCATGGTCCGCCCCACGGCCGGCGAGATCTTGTTCGAGGGTGAGTCGCTCATCGGTCTCGATCCCAACCAGGTCACCCAGCGCGGGATTGCCCGAACGTTCCAGAACGTCAGATTGTTCGCCAACATGACGATCCTCGAGAACGTCATGGTCAGCCAGCACTGCCGTACCAAACAGAACGCGTTCGGCGCCCTGTTGAACACCAAGGGTTTCAAGGAGGAGGAGGCCGAGATCAGGCGCAACGCCGAAGAGGTCCTCGGATTCTTCGGAACTCGTCTGGTCGGGTACCGCCTCGAACAACCGGCATCGGTTCTCAGCTACGCCAACCGGCGCAGGCTCGAGATAGCTCGCGCCATGGCCACCCGGCCGAAGCTGATCCTTCTCGACGAGCCGGTCGCTGGCATGAACCCGAAGGAGTCCGCCGAGTTGACCGGCCTCATCTCAAAGCTGCGCGACGATTGGGGTTTCACGGTCGTCATGATCGAACACGACATGAACGTGGTGCGCGACGTGTCCGATCGTGTCGTGTGTCTCGACTACGGCGAAACCCTGGCACAGGGATCGTTCGATGAGGTTTCGAACAACCCAGCTGTCATCGAGGCCTACCTCGGACGCCCACTCGAGAAGAAGGCCTGAGATGAGCGACCAGAAGCCCATCCTCGAGTTTCGCGACATCAACACTCACTACGGAGCGGTGCATATCCTCAAGGAGGTCAACCTCGCCATCTACCCAGGCGAGATGGTCTGCCTTCTGGGTGGAAATGCCAGTGGCAAGTCGACCACGCTGAAGACCCTGCTGGGTATGGTCACACCGACGTCGGGTGAAGTCGTGCTCGATGGCGAGGTGGTCAACGACAAACCCACGTCGTACCGGGTCGAGCGGGGCATCACGATGGTCCCCGAGAACAGGCGTCTGTTCAAGCGTCTGTCGGTGCTCGAGAACCTGCAGCTCGGCGCCTACCTGCGCACCGACAAGGACGGTGTCGAACGCGACCTCGAACGCATCTACTCGATGTTCCCCCGGGTCAAGGAACGTTTGAGCCAGAAGGCGGGCACCCTCTCGGGCGGCGAGCAGCAGATGGTTGCAATGGGTCGTGCACTCATGGCCGATCCTCGCGTCCTGCTCATGGACGAACCATCGATGGGTCTGGCCCCGTCCCTGGTGCGCACCAACTTCGAGCTCATCCAGCAGATTCACGAGGAAGGCATCGCCATCTTCATGGTCGAGCAGAACGCGAACATGGCGCTGTCACTCGCCGACCGCGGCTGGGTTCTTCAGACAGGCAGGGTCGTCCTCGACGACACTGCGGACGCCCTGCTGGCCAACCCTGAACTGCGCAAGTCGTACCTGGGTGAGGCCTAGTCTTTCGGGATGACTCGGAGCACACATTCGGCGGTCGCCGACCCGCGAAACGCTGACGTCCAGATCTGGATCAACGGCGAGTTCTTTCACCGCGACGAAGCCAAGATTTCCGTCTTCGACAGCGCATTCCTGGTGGGCGACGGAATCTGGGAGGGCATCCGGCTGCACCACGGCCAGTTCGCCTTCCTCGATCGCCACATGGACCGATTGTTCATGGCGGCCAAGGCGATCCATCTCGACATCGGCGACAGGGCAGACATCGAGGCCGCTCTGCGGCAAACGGTCCAGCGCAATGACATGTACGACAATGTGCATCTGCGGCTGATGATCACGAGGGGCAACAAGAAGACACCCTCCCAACATCCGTCGAATGTTGTCGGTGGGCCGAACGTGGTCATCATCGCCGAACACAAGCTGGCCAACCCCGAGGTCGCCAACGACGGGATCTCGCTTTTTACGGCGACCGTTCGCAGGCCACCGCCAGACACCCTCGACCAGAAGCTCAACTGTCACTCGAAACTTCACGAGGTCATCGCCCTCATCCAGGCGGTCGGGGCTGGGGCCGACGAAGCGCTGATGCTCGACCCCAACGGTGCGGTCGCGACCTGCAACGCCACCAACTTCTTCATCGTCCGCGACGGCGAGGTTTGGACTTCGACGGGCTTCTACAACCTTGGGGGCATCACCAGGGCGCTGGTGCTCGAGGTGGCGCGTGAGGCCGGTATCACGGCGCTCGAGAAGGACTTCTCGCTGACCGAGGTGTACGACGCGGAGGAGGTGTTCGTCACGGGCACCTTCGGGGCCCTGACTCCCGTCAGCCATGTCGATGGACGCAAGATCGGTTCGGGTCCCGGAGCAGGACCCATGACCCAGCGGCTCTCGGGGCTCTATAGCGATGCGGTCGCCGCCGACGTGGCAGCTAGGGACGCTGAGGCCCTTCGGTGACACTGCGCATCAATATGTGGTCGAGCCCTCGGAATCTCTCTACCGCGATGATGTACGCATGGCGGCAGCGCTCTGACACAACCGTGTTCGACGAGCCTTTGTACGCCCACTATCTGAGGGTGACGGGGCGCGAACACCCGGGTCGCGACGAGATCCTTGCCTCCCAGGACAACGATGGGGCCGGCGTGGTGCGAGATGTCATGCTTCGCGACTACGGCACCCCGGTCGTGTTCTTCAAGCAGATGGCCAAACACCTGGTCGACCTCGATCGGTCGTTCCTTCCGGGCTTCGCCAACATCGTGTTGACACGCGACCCTCACGACATG
>JAAETH010000944.1 GCA_024228575.1 Actinomycetes bacterium | reverse complement strand
TAGTGCTAAATTTATATATTCCTATTAATTCAAGTTAAATTTATATCAGTCTTATTTTATAATTAGTACTTTAGTTGATGTTTATGGAATTAATAAAACAGAGCATAAATTTAGTTTATCATACATCTCGCTGCCGGCGTAGTGTTCTCTCCTACAGCCCGGATGGCAGCGTCCACCCCGGCCCGGACGTGGCTGCCGACGTGCGTGGCGAGCTGGCACGGCGCGCCATCCTCGCCTGGCTCGTCGCCAAGGGACGCCTCGGCGACGAGCTCGCCGAGAAGACCCGCACCTGGCGCCCCCACGGGGGCCTCAGCGTGCCCAACGCCGCCGCCCCGAGCGCCGCGGACCCCACGGGCAAGCCCGGCGCCGACCCCGGTGCTGAGCGCCCCGCCGAACGCTTGATCCGGTACCTCGCACGCGGGCCCTACGCCGAGTCCAAGGCGCGGCTCTCAGGTGACGAGACCACCTTCTTCTACACCGCCAAGATGAACCCGATGCTCGGCAGAAACTACGAGATGCTCGATCCTCTCGAAGCACTGGCCCGGATCCTCAGCGTCGTGCCACCGAAGAACTGGCAGAGCGTTCGCTACTTTGGCTGGTATTCGAATCGGTCACGCGGAGAGCGGCGCAAGCGCGGAGAGTTCGGGAGAGAGCGCACCCAGCCGCCGCGTCCCGCCTCGCTCGCGAGACAGGCCTGGGCCAAGCTCATCGCGAGGATCTGGAAGGAGGATCCTTCGCTCTGCGAACGGTGTGGTTCCGCGATGCGCACGGTGGCCTTCATCCACCAACGAGAAGCCATCGAGAAGATCCTGCGCCATGTCGGACGTTGGCGCGACCGGCCCACGCCGATGACCGCCCCGCGTGCACCCCCCGAGACCGAGTGCGTGCGGCTCGATCCCGACGATCTCTGCCTGGATCAGACCGTGCTCTTCTGAGGACTCGCGTTCGCCCCACGGGGCGGCAAGAAGGCCGAGCTGCGTGCGGCCGCTGCGGCTCGGCGTGCAGCACACTCGTCCAGGCACTCGACCCGGTGTTCGGGACGAGTGCCTGAGTGCTCACACCTGTGCGACACCCGCGACCGTGTGAATCGAGGCCTTCAACAGGCCCGCAACCGATCTTTCCAGAGTGCCCC
>JAAETH010000943.1 GCA_024228575.1 Actinomycetes bacterium | reverse complement strand
GGCCCAGGAGCCCGCTCTCGGCCCTGGTCAGGGAATAGGCGGCCGAGAAAAGGGTGCGAGTCCAGCCGAACTCTCGCTGGAGGAGGACGGCATAATTGCCAAAGGCCTGGGTCATGAGCCCGCTGTGCAGGGCCTGGATGGCGGCGCCGGCTCCCACCACCTTCCAACCGTGGAAGATCTTCCTCACACCGGCTCAGGCGTTGGGATCGAAGTAGCTGACGAAGCAGTCGTTGGCGCTCACCAGCGAGAAGCTTGCACAGTAGTCGTTGGCCTCGGCTCGATTCTCACCGAAACCTGGGACGTAGATATTCCAGTAGCCAGGGGTCAGCGAGGCGAACCGGTCCGAGGGGAGCAATTCGAGCTCGACATGGCCCTCGTCGACCAGGCGATCGAATTGGCTGATAGCGGTCGACCACCTGCTCGGATCGGCTGTCACCGATGCGAGGTTGACTCGTAGGCCGGCCGGTGGGAGAGCGCCGATGGTGTAGGTCTCGACAACATCAGTCAATTCGATCATGTCGCCCCGGGTGACTTCGACGGCCACCGAATGACGCCCGGCCCGAGCGATGAACGGCTCCAACGGGCTCGAAGGCTGGCCGGCGGGCTCACCATCGACAAAGAG
>JAAETH010000942.1 GCA_024228575.1 Actinomycetes bacterium | reverse complement strand
AGCCGATCCTGGGCTACACGCCGCCCGATCTCGCCGCACCGAGCCTTCGCGACCTCGAGACCCTCAAGAGCTTCGGGGCGCACCTCAAGGGACTCGACAAGGACACCTTTCACACCTTGTACAAGGTCATGACCATGAGCGTCGAGGATTTCCTCGCGGAGTACTTCGAGACGGACATCATCCGCGCGAATCACGCCCTCAGCGCGGTGATCGGCACCTTCCTCGGACCGAAATCGCCGGGGACCGCCTACGTGCTCCTCCATCACTACATGGGTGACCTCGACGGTGCCTATTCGGCGTGGGGCGCGCAGTTGGGCGGGACCGGCGGGATCGCGGCTGCGATCGCCAGCTCCGCCCGAGAATACGGAGCCGAGATTCGGACCGACGCACCGGTCGAACAGGTCATCGTGAAGAACGGCAAGGCGGTCGGCGTGGCGCTCGAGAACGGCGACGAGATCCACGCCGACACCATCGTCTCGGGTGCCGATCCCAGGGTCACGTTTCGCAAGTTCATCGAGGAGAAGGAGCTTCCCGCGGACCTGGTCGACCGCATCGATAAGTTCAAGTTCCGGGGCTCCTCAGGCAAGGTCAACCTGGCCCTCGACGGGCTGCCGCGGTTCAGAGACATGCCGGACGACTCGCTCCTCAAGGGCTCCATGCCGATCGCTCCGAGCATGGACTT
>JAAETH010000941.1 GCA_024228575.1 Actinomycetes bacterium | reverse complement strand
GGGGATCGCTTGTGAACACATCTCACACCGAGCATTCACTCCTCGAGATGAGGGGTGTCACCAAGCGCTTCCCCGGCGTTCTCGCAAACGACCGCGTCGACTTCGATGTCAAGGCCGGCGAGGTTCATGCCCTTCTGGGCGAAAACGGGGCGGGCAAGAGCACGCTCATGAAGGTCCTGTTCGGTTTCTACCCGCCCGACGAGGGCGAGGTCAGGCTCGACGGGGCACCGCTCCAGATCTCATCACCCAATGATGCGATCGCGGCCGGCATCGGCATGATTCATCAGCACTTCATGCTGGTTCCGACCTTGACGGTGGTCGAGAATGTTGCGCTGGGGCTCTCGTCCGGTAGTCGAGGCCGTCCCGATCTCGCCGGTGTGTCGGCTCGCATCGTCGAGCTCGGACAGACGTATGGTCTCGAGGTCGATCCAGATGCCTATGTCTGGCAGCTCGCCGTGGGCGAGCGCCAGAGGGTCGAGATCATCAAGGCCCTGTACCGCGACGCGCGGGTGTTGGTCCTCGATGAACCGACCGCCGTTCTCACCCCGGGTGAGGTCGACGAGCTCTTCGTCACCCTTCGGCAGATGGCCGACGATGGCCGTGGTCTGGTCTTCATCTCGCACAAGCTGCACGAGGTGCTTGCGCTGGCCGACCGAATCTCAGTACTTCGCGACGGAGCCATGGTCGGTTCGACCGTTCCCGCAGCAACAGACCGCGAGGGGCTTGCGCAGATGATGGTGGGTCGCCCGGTCAAGCTCGCTCCCGACAAGGACGTCGTGCACCCAGGACGGGTTCGGCTGCTGGTCAGCGGCCTATGCGTGGACGGCGACCGTGGGCAGCGTTCCGTCGACAACATCGATCTCGAGATCCGAAGCGGTGAGATCGTCGGCATCGCAGGGGTATCTGGCAACGGCCAGCGCGAGTTCGCGGAGGCGGTGGCCGGCCTTCGTATTCCGGCGGCGGGCAGCATTCTCATCGACGACACCGATGTGGCCTACGCCGGACCGGCACAGACCCGCGAGGCGGGTCTGGCCTACGTGCCCGAGGAACGAATGCGCGATGGTGCCATCGGCGAGTTCTCTGTGGCCGAGAACCTCATGCTCCTCGATCATGGCGACCCCAGATTCGCCAGCAACGGCTTCATCAAGCGCGCCGAAGTGTCATCGCATGCCACGACCCTGGTCGACAACTTCCGGGTCAAGACACCATCCATCGACACCGCTACCAGCTCGCTCTCGGGTGGCAACATCCAGAAAGTCATCATGGCTCGCGAGCTCGACGGCGACCCTGCCGTTCTCATCGCGTCTCAGCCCACACGGGGCGTCGATATCGGTGCAGCCGAGTACATCCACGAACGGCTCGTCGCCCAGCGAGAACAGGGCACAGCCATCGTGGTCATCTCCGAGGACCTCGACGAGGTGATGGGCCTATCGGATCGAATCGC
>JAAETH010000940.1 GCA_024228575.1 Actinomycetes bacterium | reverse complement strand
GGTGAGCTCGACGATGGCATGGCGGGGACGGTCATCGAGGGCATGCACTTCACCGACCCGACAGCACTCGATCATGTCGAGCGGGCGTTCAAGGGCGATACCGCCGATCCGACCCTGCTGTCGGAGATCGAATCCCACGCCCGCGAACTCGAAAGGCCGATAGGGCAGTTCATTGACGACAATGCCATCGACTTTGCCATCGTCCAGAACGCATTTGCTATTCCGATGCACTTGTCACTGGCGAAGGCACTGTACAGGGCACTCACCGATCGGGCTGTTCCGACGCTGGCCCACAACCACGATCTCCACTGGGAACGGCAACGCTTCTCGCCCTGCGGTATCCCCGACTTCATCAATGAGTACTTCCCGCCGGTTGCCAACAACATCGAGCACGCTGTCATCAACTCGCTGGCCCAACGAGAGCTTGCTGCGAGGAAAGGGGTCGCCGCCACCATCGTTCCCAACGTGTTCGATTTCGAAACGCCTCCCCGCGCCATTGACGACTACAACGCCGACTTCCGCCACGCCATCGGCCTGTCGCCGAGTGATCTCCTCATCATGCAGCCGACTCGGGTCGTCCCCCGCAAGAGGATCGAGCTGGCCGTCGAGCTTGTGGCTCGCCTAGACGACTCGCGGGCCAAGCTGGTCAT
>JAAETH010000939.1 GCA_024228575.1 Actinomycetes bacterium | reverse complement strand
TGTCGCGGCCATCGATCCGAACCACGGGCTTGCCGACGCTCTTCAGATCGTCATCGTTGGTCTCTGCCTCAAAGGGGAAAGTCGTCGTCATGATGCGCCTCCCTCGGGGAAGCCAGCCGCCGCAAGCACGGCTTCGATGATCGGCTCGTATCCGGTGCAACGACAAAGGTTGCCGGCCAATGCCTCTTGCACGTCATGGCGCGTCGGGTTGTCGTTGTTGTCGAGCAGTTCGGTAGCTGCCATCACGATGCCCGGTGCACAGAAGCCGCATTGGAATGAGTTGTTGGCGATGAACAGGTTCTGCAGCTGACTCAGGCCCTCGTAGCTGATGCCCTCGATCGTCGTCACCTCGTGGCCGTCGACCTCGATGGCCAGGACGAGGCAGCTACGGACGGAGCGTTTGTCGATGACGACTGTGCACGATCCACAGTCGCCGCGTTCGCAACCGATCTTGGGGCCCTTGGTCCCCACCTGCTCTCGGAGCACATCGAGGAGGACGTCGGCGGGGGAGACATGGAGATCCCATTGCTCACCATTGACCCTAAAACTTAGATCCATTGCCGCCTCCCTATATCAATCGAGTGCCGTAAGCGGGGCCGTCTCCCCGGAGTCTTCCTCTGGCCGCCCACAGCCCTCTATCCAGAGCCACTGCGGTGACATGGGTGCGGTATTCGGCGGTCGCCCTTATGTCGGTGATGGGGCTGATCTCGTCGGGGACCATCGCCCGGACCTCGGCGACGAGTTCATCGCTGAGTTCCTTTCCGCTGAGGGTCTCCTCGATCCGACTCGACCGGATCGGGGTCGGCGCCACGGCACCAAACGTAACCTTGTAGGTGTTGTCCGGATAGGTGACGATGCCGACGGCGGCTTGGGCGAGGTCTTCTCCGGCGTATCGCATCAGCTTCACGTAGACACCACTGTGCTTACGAAGCTTGATAGTGAGATGTGTGACGACCTCATCGTCGGTCCTGGCCGTCTTGCGGAGACCGACGAACCAATCGTTGATGTCGACGCTCCGTTCACCGTTGGGCCCGGTGAGATGCACTGTTGTGTCTAGAGCCAGCAATACGGGGCCTGCGTCGCAAGATGGGACCGCCGAGCAGATGTTGCCAACCATCGTGGCCCGGTTGCGAATGCCGGGGGACGCGACGGTTTCGGCCATCTCGGCCAGGAGTGGTGCGTGTTCTGCGACGAGATCGGACTCGATGATTTCCGTGAAGGTCACCAGCGTCCCGATGTGGAGTGTGTCGCCGTCGAGGCGGATCTCATTGAGATCAGGAATCGCCTTGATATCGACGACGAGATCGGGGGCGATAGCGTCGTCGCGGAGCGCAGCGACCAGGTCGGTTCCACCTGCCAGAACCCGAACCGAACCGGGGTGTTCGGCTAGGTATTTGGTTGCCTCCGGAAGTGTTGTCGGACGTCGGTACTCGAACTCATTGGCGATCACCAAAACGGCCTCCTCAGACCCGATTTATCAAAGTGTATAGGATCGATTGTGCGATCTGTTGACATGAATATGCCGGTTTTGTAGGCAACTTGTT
>JAAETH010000938.1 GCA_024228575.1 Actinomycetes bacterium | reverse complement strand
GGTCCATGAAACCGACCTCGGTCAGCACGAGGCTCGGCCGACAGTCGTCGAGTTGTGTGCTGATCTCGGCCGATGTCAATCGGTTGTTGATCACCACCAACGTGGCCCCGAGGCGGCAACAGGCGAACAGGAGCTCGACGATCTCTATGCGGTTGACAGAGCAAACGGCGACGCGATCGCGCTCGTTGATGCCTCGGAACGACAGCGCTGTTTCAGCCCGCCGGATTCGCGCCTCGAGTTCTTCGTAGCTGATCGCCCGGCGACCAGCTACCACCGCAACCGCGTCAGGATCTTCGCGGGCTCTGGAGGTGACACAGGTGGCGAAGTCGTTGGTCGCTGTCCCCCCGGAGCCCATGACTAGATCTTCTCATGCTGAGCACTCTCGATCATCTCATCGACGATCTTGTTGTTGCCAGTGCAGCGGCCGAGACGATCCGTTCCTCGACACCACGAGACGAGATCCAGCTCCGCCCCGCGGTGCTAATTCGTCGAGGTGATGATGCCTGGCCTCTCGGACAGCATCTTGGATGGTGGGCCGGCTAGCCCCCGGCCTACAGGTCCGAGCAGGTAGATGGCAAGGATCGGCCCGACTAGTCCGCCCGACGAGGACAGAATCAGGTCGCCGACTGTGTCGGTGTAGCCGAGTTCGAGCCCCTTGCCGCCCGTGAGTGGCCCCTCGGTCGACAACAGCCATTCGAAAGCCTCCCACCAGATGATGGCCAAGCCGCCGATGCCGTAGCCCAAGAGCAACGCATCCTG
>JAAETH010000937.1 GCA_024228575.1 Actinomycetes bacterium | reverse complement strand
GAGTGGATCGTCCGCACCCGAAACGGCGACATCACCTGCGAATACATCGTCAACTGTGGCGGTCTGTGGGCGGCCAGGCTGGGAGCCATGGTCGGGCTCGATCTGCCCATTCTGGCCATGGAGCACCATCACATTCTGTTCGGCGACGTGCCCGAGCTCGAAGACACCAGCGTCGAGCTGCCGCTACTGAGGGACCCCGACACGTCGTATTACATGCGCCAGGAGATCGCCGGGTTGCTCGTCGGGCCCTACGAGACAGAGGCCACTCCCTGGCGTCCCGAGGGTGTGCCCGACGACTGGGCCGCTTCGGCTCTGCCGCCCGACCTGGATCGCATCACCAGCATCCTCATGGCCGCCACCGCTCGCGTTCCGACCCTGCAGACGGTCGGCGTCAAGCACGAGGTCAACGGACCGATCACCTACTCCCCCGACGGGGCCTCCATGGTCGGCCCCGCTTTCGGCGTGCCCAACTACTTCCTCAACGCCGCTCACTGCTTCGGCATCACCGAATGCTCCACCTACGGCCTCCACTGCGCCGAGTGGATCGTCGAGGGCGAGCCCAGCATCGACCT
>JAAETH010000936.1 GCA_024228575.1 Actinomycetes bacterium | reverse complement strand
TTGGTCGACACCAATGTCGCGTCGAAATCGACGGTCAAGGTGTCACCGGCCGGGCCTGCACCCGCGGCCCACGCTCGTTCACGCGCTGTGGCGCGAGCCGAAGCGATGCCGCGTAGCTCGCCCGGGCCGACCTGATCGAAGGTCCGCCACACCGTCGCTTCGGATGCGACCGGACCGAACATTGCCGGCTGGCCCCGTATCGAGGCCAGATCCGACAGACACGTCGCGCCGTCAGCAAGTGCGAGGATCATCTGGGTGAGCGTGCGGCCTGGGTCATGACGGCGCTGCGGCATTGGGGCCATCGCCGTGCTCAACCCCGCCGTGAGACCCGCAGCGTCAGCGGTCTCAGCCAGCCACACCAGCCCCGCGTGTGACACCAACCCAGACCCATCGCCGGTCACAGATCGTGGTCGAACAAGAGTGGTAGCGTTACCCATCGAAAGCCCTCCGGAACTGGTCCGTTTGATGTTTGTGTGAGAACTCACATCATCCCAGGTCGGAGGGCTTTTCGCGAGCCTCGACCGGCTCAGCTACGAAAGATCCGGGCTAGGGGAGCGGCCACGCCAACTGGACCATTCCGAGGCCTGCGTCGATCAGCTCATCGACCTGGGCGACGATCGGCGGGGCCGGTCTTCAGACGCTTCATCACGACGTGGTCCAGTCCGGGGATTGATGCCGGAATCACATCATTCGACCTTTCGAGTGCTCCAAACGGCTCAAACGCAACGAGACTCCAGAGACGCCGCCGGCCATCCCAATAACCCGCCCGACCGGCCCGCAAGACCGTCTCCGAAGAGCCGGAGTGTGACGCGAAATATCGCGATGGGACACTTGCCGATCAGACGGCTCAGCCCGGTCCGTCGAAGATGTTCTCACGGCGGATACGGCTAGGTCGTCGGTGACACGTTGCTAAGGACCCGCGCGGGTAGGTGACCATCCACCGGTCGTTGGGGTGTCTCGCGTTTGATGGCGAGTGCACTCACCAAACCAACGACCAGTGGAGGCACTAGCAATCATGACACGCGCTCTGGACCCTGAGGTGGTGGAGGTGATCTGGGCCACCATCGAACCGATCCTTCCCCCCGCCGATGACAGCCATCCGTTGGGATGCCACAATCCCCGAATCCCTGACCGACTGTGCTTCAGGGGGATCCTGATCCTGCTCGTGACCGGATCATCATGGGAAGACATCGAA
>JAAETH010000935.1 GCA_024228575.1 Actinomycetes bacterium | reverse complement strand
TTCGATGTGGCAGCGTCTGGTGTTGTTGCCAGCGCCGAGGCCGCTCTCGACGACGTTTCGGTTGACGTCGCCAGCGAGGTCGACAGCTTCCTGGACGACCTACTCGATTAGCCCCGATTCTTCACGTGGCTGGGTTGGCTGATTTGGGCGTATCCGCGTAAGTGCCCGCCTGGGCTGGGATTGTGACGTTGTGAGGCGTCAAGAGTCCCGATCAGGAGGGCACCTACGAGGTGAAGAGTAGTTGCACGGTTCCAGTCGTGGTGGAACCCGGCGGCGACGGAGTTGTCGCTCATGTCGGGTTGCATGCTTTAGGCCGTTTTGGAGACCGTCTGGGTCTGGGTGATTGCCTGTCGGGGGCGGTGGGCTGGTCGGGTGAACGGCTACCTGTTCATGACAGGGGCAAGGTGTTGGTCCAGGCCATGTTGATGTTCGCTGGTGGTGGTGAGGCGTGCACCGATATCGAGACGTTGCGAGCCCAGGCGGGTCTGTTCGGGTCGGTGCCGTTGGACTCGACACTGTGGCGAACCTTCAACGACGACCTTGACACACCAACGCGTGAACGGCTGTGGGCAGCGATGGGCAAGATACGTGCCGGGGTGTGGGAACGATC
>JAAETH010000934.1 GCA_024228575.1 Actinomycetes bacterium | reverse complement strand
CGCTCGCATGCACAGCGCCTATGTTCATGGAGTAGGTGCTACTCGGGAGCTTTTGATGCGTGCACTACTTTCGGTCTTTGACAAGACCGGCATAGTCGACCTGGCGAAGAGCCTGTCCGAACTCGGTTGTGAGCTCGTCAGCTCGGGCGGGACAGCCCGGGCAATCCGCGAGGCAGGGATCGAGGTTCTGGCGGTCGAGGAGGTGACGGGATCGCCCGAGATGCTCGATGGTCGGGTCAAGACCCTGCACCCGCACATCCACGGAGGAATCCTCGCCGATCGCTCGAAGGAGGCACACATGGACCGCCTCCGCGAACTCGACATCGCGGCCATCGATCTGGTCGTGTGCAACCTCTATCCATTCCGCTCAGACCCGTCGGTCGAGCAGATCGACATAGGCGGCCCATCGATGGTCAGGGCGGCCGCCAAGAACCACGACGCGGTTGCCGTCATCGTGAATCCGTCGGACTATGCGGTTGTTGTCGACGAACTTCGCGAGACCGGTGTCGTCGGCTACGCGACCCGCAAACGGCTGGCCCGCGACGCCTACGCCCACACTGCGGCCTACGATGCGGCCATCGTTCGCTGGTTCGACGAAGGCGACGCGCTTCCTCCGACCCTTCACTTCGCCCTCGAGCGTGCTCAGGACCTTCGCTACGGTGAGAACCCTCACCAGCAGGGGGCACGCTACAGAGACATCGAACACAGCTCCTGGTGGGATTCCGCGGTTCAGCACGGAGGCAAGGCGCTCAGCTACCTGAACCTATTCGACACCGAGGCGGCCTGGCGTCTGGCTCATTCTCTCGGCGATCGGCCCGCCGTGGCGATCATCAAACACGCCAACCCCTGCGGCGCCGCGATCGCCGACGACATCACGATGGCCTACAAACGTGCCCACGAGTGTGACTCGACGTCGGCCTTCGGCGGCATTGTCGCCGCCAACCGCATCGTCACTGTCGAGATGGCGCAGGCTCTCGCCCCTGTCTTCACCGAGGTGGTCATCTCTCCCGGCTACGAGCCCGAGGCCCGCGAGATCTTGCTCGAGAAGAAGAACATGCGGGTCATGGAGGGACCTCCTCCCAGCGATCTTCGATGGCACATCCGTTCGATAGACGGTGGATTCCTCGTTCAGGACCAGGACAAGCTGATGGCCCAGCGGTCGGAGTGGACCGTCGTCACCCAGGCCAAGCCGAGCGACGCTCAGTGGGACGACATCGAGATGGCGTGGCGGGTCGGAGCCCGGGTCACCTCGAACTGCATCGTCTTGGTGAACGATCGGCAGGCTGTGGGCATCGGAGCAGGGCAGCAGAGCCGTATCGACGCGGCCGCTATCGCGGCTACAAAGGCCGATGGTCGCGCTCGGGGCGGTGCTGCCGCCAGCGATGCCTTCTTCCCGTTCCGCGATGGTCTCGACGCGGTGGCCGATGCAGGTGTCGCCTGTGTGATCCAGCCCGGCGGTTCCATCCGGGACCAGGAGGTCATCGATGCGGCCGACGAGCAAGGTCTCGTGATGGTGTTCACGGGCGAGCGTCACTTCAAACACTGAGCTCAGCGACGACGGTTCGCGATCCCCTTGACAAGGCCCGAGGTGACCGAGCCGGGTGAATCGCCTCGACCGATGCGGTCGAGCAACACACGAAGTTCGATCTCGAGTTGACGATCGTTGCGTCGACCGGTTCTCGCAACCACCAATCCACCGAGGGTGGCTGCTCCGAATGCGATGGCCGCGGAAGGCACGAGTATCACGCCGGTAGCGGTCAGCGCCGTTGCGGTGGCTCCTCCGCCGACGAGAGCACCGCCAGAAACAAGGCGGGTGGAACGGCTGCCAGATCGATCGATCATCACCCTGACCAAGGTCATGGGTTCGCCGTGTTTCCCCTCGTATTCGGCAACCCGGGCCTCGACTTCGGCAGCGGTTCCGAGGCCACCGTCACCGGAGATTCGTCGCGCCCGCAGTTGAAGAGAAGTCAATGGGTCGCGCCGGCGAGACCACCGAGCGGCTTCGGGTTCGCCGTCCTGCCTGCGCAGGTGATGTCCGACGACCAGCCAGCGGTCGAGGATCTCGAGGCAGTCGTCAGCGCGGATCGGAAGCCTCCGATCGATCACCACCCACCTCCTGCCCGCCAGTCGATCGAGGGCCTTCGGTGCTGGAGGTTCGCCCAGCTTCTCGATCGCGAGCGCCTCCTTGGTCGCATGGGTGGGAATTCCCGCTTCGAGGGCGGCCTTGACGACAGCGTCCTCGTCGAACGATTCGTTGTCGGGCTCGCCAGGTCCTGGCGTCGCGAGTCCGGACGCGCGCTCCAGAACTCGCTCGACCTCGTCGCGATCCAACTCCTGTCCCACATGCTGCAGTCTATGAGCCGGATTTCACCGCGGCTGAGGCAATGCTCGCGGCTACCCTGCGATTCGCCGAGTAGGGGGGAGGTATAGCGATGTTCGCGCAAGGGCCGAAGCGAGAGAAGCCGCCGATCTTCATGCCGGGCATGCGCCTCTTGTGGAGTTATGTCCGCAATCACCCTCGACCGTTCGCGCTGTCGGTTTTCGGCGCTTCGGTGTTCTCGATCTTCTCCGTCGGCGGCACCGTTGTCATCGGGCGGGTCACCGACGACGTCGTCATCCCGGGTCTCGAGGACGGCGTTTCGGACTCTGCCATCGTTGTGGGCGTCGTCACCCTGGTGGCGGTGGCCTTGATCAGGGCTTCGGGTGTCGTCATGCGCCGCTTCTTCGGAGCGATGACGACCGAACGCCAGCAGGCCACGTGGCGCAGCGAACTCAGCGACCGGTTCGTAACTGTTCCGATGCCGTTCTTTCGCGAGTATCCGACCGGTGAATTGCTCGCCAACGCCGATGCCGATGTCGAGACGTCGACCATGGCGATGCAGCCACTGCCCATGTCGGTTGGTGTCGCTGTCCTGTTCATTGCGGCATTCATCAGTCTCGTGGCAGCCGACCCGTGGCTGTTGTTGACCGTCTCGGCGCTGTTCCCACTGCTGATCATGGCCAACCGGGTGTACAGCCACCGGGTCATCGGGCCGGCCGAGCAGGTTCAGCAATCCCTGGGAGAGGTAGGCGCGATAGTTCACGAGAGTGTCGACGGCGCCCTCGTCGTCAAGACGCTCGGCCGCGAGGATGCCGAGGTCGATCGGCTGCGACAAGCTGCCGACGTCCTGCGCGGAACGCGCATACACATGGGCCGGCTGAGGGCCACATTCGAGCCGGTCATCGAGTCCCTGCCGACGCTTGGTGTCATCGCGGTTCTTGCGGTTGGTGCTTGGAGGGTGTCGGTGGGAGGTTCGACCGCCGGCGATGTGGTCCAGTCGATGCTCTTGTTGCAGATCCTCGTGTTTCCGATGCGGGTTCTGGGATTCCTGCTCGAAGAACTTCCTCGCTCGTTGGTCGCGGCCAAACGAATCGAACGAGTCCTCGAGTCGACAGCCGACACCGACGGCGCTCACCTGCCCCACCGGGACCAACACGCCGGCATCGAGGTCGATGACGTCAGGTTCGCTCATGCCGGTGAGGCCGTTCTCGAGGGTGTCAGCTTTGTGGTTGCTCCGGGCGAGGTGGTCGCCATCGTCGGTGCGACGGGGTCGGGCAAGAGCACCCTCGCCCAGCTGCTGTTTCGGTTGGTCAGGCCCGACTCTGGCGAGATCCGAGTCGGAGGGGTCTCGCTCGAGACCCTGAGTGCCCGCGAGTACAGCGACTTCGCATCCCTGGTCTTCCAGGAGACCTATCTGTTCGCCGACACCGTCGAGTCGAACATCGATCCCGAAGGACGACATGGCGAAGAGGCAGTCCAGCACGCGGCTCGTCTTGCCAACGCCCACGACTTCATCAAGGCCATGCCGCAGGGGTACTCGACTGTGGTCGGCGAGCGTGGAGTGACCCTGTCGGGCGGTCAACGTCAGAGGGTCGCGTTGGCCCGGGCACTCGTACGCCAACCTCGCGTCCTGTTCCTCGACGATGCGACGTCGGCTGTTGATCCCACGGTCGAACGCGAGATACTCGACGCGCTGGGCGACCATCTCGACGCGTCGACCCTCGTGGTTGCTCACAGGCTCTCGACAATCAGGTTGGCCGATCGTGTGGTCTACCTCGAAGATGGCAGGGTCAGAGCGACCGGGAGCCACGACGAGCTTCTCTCGATCCCGAGTTATGAGGCCCTGGTGACCGCCTACGAGGACGATCAGAAGGCGGGGGCATGAACCGCACGGACGAGGCTCGTAGGGCCGATCGGTCGACAACGGTGATCGTGAGGTCGTCGTGCCGGTGACACCTCCCGAAGACGGCCCTGTTCCGCTGGCAGGCGAGGGTGCCATCGCTTTGCTGAAGAGGGGCATGGCGGTCACACCCGAGTTGAGGCGCGGTCTCAGGTTGACCATCGCGATGGCCCTGGTCGGCGCTGCCGGACGTCTTGCGATTCCAATCCTGATCCAGCAGGTTGTCGATCGCGGGCTCGTCGACGGGGCGGACTACGACGCTTCGTTCGTGTGGCGTGTGTGCGCAATCGGCGCCGCGCTGGTCGTCGGGGTCGGCGTTTTGCAGCGCGCGACGTTCATCCGTTTGGCCATCGCGACCGAGAACACCTTGTACGCGCTGCGAACCCGGACGTTCGCCAAGATCCACCAACTGTCGATCGCCGACCACAACGACACCCAGCGAGGTGTGCTGGTCGCTCGGGTGACCAGCGATATCGAAACGCTCGCCCGTTTTGCCCAGTGGGCAGGCATGTCGTGGATCATCAATTCGATACTTCTCGTCGGCACGCTCGTCGTGATGGCGGCCTATTCATGGCAACTGACGCTGGTGGTCGTCGTCGCGTTCTCGCCGTTGGTCCCGATTCTTCGAGTGATGCAGAAGAAACAGCTCGCCGCGTACGACGACTACCGCACGGCTGTGGGCGACACATTGTCGGAGATGAGCGAGTCTGTGGGCGGTGCGGCCGTCATCAGGGCGTACGGCCTCGGCGACCGGGCCCGCGGCCGGCTGGAGAGGGTCATCGAGAACCAGTACCGAGCTCGAATGAGAGCGGTGAGGTTCTTCGCCCTGATGTTCCCGATGGGTGATGTGTTCGCCGCGTTCGCGCTCGGCGGTGTGGTCGTGGCCGGTGTGGTGTGGGGCCCCGGATGGGGTATCGACGTCGGAACCATGCTGGCCTTTCTGTTCCTCGTGAACCTCCTGCTCAGCCCAATCGGTGAGCTGACCGAAATTCTCGACATGACCCAGACGGCAGTCGCCGGGTTCCGCAAGGTGCTCGGCCTGCTGGACCAGCCGATCGAGATCGTCGAACCCGACGACGGTCCCGATCTCCCAGACGGTCCGTTGAGGGTGAGGGCCCAGGACCTGCGATTTGCCTACAGAGACGGTGTCGAAGTTCTCCATGGAATCGATGTCGACCTCGCCGGTGGCACAAATGTGGCGGTGGTCGGCGAGACCGGGTCGGGCAAGACGACCTTCGCCAAGTTGTTGTGCCGCCTAGCCGACCCGACGGGTGGTTCGCTCGAGATCGGCGATGTCGAACTGCGCTCGGTCGATTCGGTCTCTCGCCGCCAGCACATCCGAATGGTTCCTCAGGACGGATTCCTCTTCCACACGTCCATCCGGGAGAACATCAGGTTCGGGCGGCCCGACGCGACCGACGCCGACATCGCTACAGCCGCCCAGGCTCTCGGGCTCGACACCTGGCTCGATTCAACACCCGCTGGCCTCGACACCGACGTCGGCGAGCGCGGCGAGAGTCTTTCGGTCGGAGAACGTCAGCTCGTTGCGTTGATTCGGGCCGAACTGGCCGACCCAGGACTTCTCATCCTCGATGAGGCCACCAGCGCAGTCGATCCCGAGACCGAAAGAGCTCTGGCCGGCGCCATGCACCATCTGGCCGAGGGCCGCACGACGGTCTCGATTGCCCATCGCCTCTCGACCGCAGAGGCAGCCGACGTCATCCTGGTGTTCGACGGAGGTCACCTCGTCGAGGTCGGCCACCACGACGAGCTTGTCACTCGGGGTGGTGTGTACGCCGGACTGTTCGACAGCTGGCAGGGCAACACCCGGGTGTGACGAGGGGTCCTTTGGCCGGTT
>JAAETH010000933.1 GCA_024228575.1 Actinomycetes bacterium | reverse complement strand
GTCTGGCCTCGCCGGAAGGGCCCGCATTGCTGTGGGATCTGGATGCCAGGACAGGACGCTCCTGGGACCAGCTGCTGGCGGCTCGCGACGGCTTTCTGTGGCTGGTGACCGCTGCCGGCAAGATCTTCCGCCTGGCCGGTGATGAGTTGACGGTGATGGGTGCCTACGAGGGGCCCTTGAATCCCGATGCCCTCTGTCTTTTCGGGGATCGCCGCGGGACGATCTGGGCCGGCACTCACGGGGGTCTGGTGCGGTTTGCCGACGGTGTGTCCACGACCTTCACCGCGGCCGACGGTCTCGTGGATGGAAGGGTCCTCTCTCTCTTCGAGGATCGCGAGGGAAGCTTGTGGATCGGCACCTACAACGGCCTCAACCGATTCAAGAGAAGCCGGTTCGAGACGCTGACGGCCGCCGACGGACTGTCGGCCGACAGCGTCTACTCGGCTTTCGAAAGCTCTGACGGCAACGTCTGGATCGCCTCGCCGACCGGCGTCGTCCGCTATTCGGAGGGAAGGCCGCGAGCCGCTCCGGTGGCCGGTAGGCTCGCGGGCAGAATTCAAGCTCTCCTGGAAGACTCGCGCGAAAGGCTCTGGGTCGGCACTTCCGAAGGCCTCTTTCATCTCGACGGCGACACTTGGAAGCGCTACGACAGGTCTGAAGATCTCGCGCGGACCGCCATCCACTCCCTCAGCGAGTCCCGTTCGGGTGAGATCTGGGTCGGTACCTCCACCCGAGCCATCCGCCTTGGCCAAGATGGCGTCGCCACCGCCCTGGAGCTCGACGGGTCGCCGGTCGCGGACATCCTCGAAGACCGTCAGGGAGACCTGTGGTTCGCCACTGGCAAGCACCTCTTCCAACGCCGCGCAACGGTCCTCATCTCCTATCCCCCAGAGGACTCGCGCACCTATCGCATCCGGGAAATCCGCCAGGACCCGTCGGGAGTTTTGTGGCTCGGGACCGTCGACAGCGGGCTGCTGCGTTTC
This sequence comes from Actinomycetes bacterium, assembly GCA_024228575.1. Taxonomy (GTDB): domain Bacteria; phylum Actinomycetota; class Acidimicrobiia; order Acidimicrobiales; family Poriferisodalaceae; genus JAAETH01. The sequence goes on along the minus strand of JAAETH010000933.1, from coordinate 451 downwards.
GAGGACGGCCGATTCACGGAGTTCAATACCGCCAACGGCCTCTACGACGATCACGTCTGGCACAGTGCCGAGGACGCCCAGGGGGTCGTCTGGATGTGCAGTGACCGCGGGCTCTTCACCGCCGTACGCCGTGAGCTCGAGGAGCTTGCACGCGGCGAGAGAACGTCGATCTCTTCGGTCTCCTACGGGCTTTCCGACGGTCTCAAGAATCTCGAGTGCAATGGTGTCGGTGACCCGGCCGGCCTGCGCAGAGCGGACGGCAAGCTGTGGTTCATGACGGCCGGCGGGGTCGTCATCGTCGATCCCGATCATCTCGACCGCAACCCGGTGATCCCCGACGTGCTTATCGAGAAGGTGGAGATCGACGGCATCACCGTGCTCCTGAAACCAGTGCCCCTGAAACCAGTGCCCCTGAAAACCCCTGTCGGTGCCCGGCAGATCGAGGTTCGTT
>JAAETH010000932.1 GCA_024228575.1 Actinomycetes bacterium | reverse complement strand
GAGGTCGAAATCGATCGTCGGATCGATCCTGGCCGCGATTTCCGGGTGTCGGTCGGAGGCCTCCCTGAAGAGTTCCGGCGTGATCCGAAAAACGCGTTCGCCGGAGCGATTGTTCTTGATGTGGATCGGGATGGATAGCTGCTTCATGCTCGCCGGCGGCGTCGGAGTGCTCAGTAGATCTCGATGAGGCCTGCAGCGCCTTGGCCTCCGCCGATGCACATGGTGACGACGCCCCACTTGGCACCGCGACGCTTGCCCTCTTGCAGGAGGTGCCCGGCACAGCGGGTGCCGGTCATGCCGAACGGATGACCGATGGCGATTGAACCACCGTTGACGTTGTACTTCTCAGGGTCGATACCGAGACGGTCACGGCTGTACAGACACTGGCTGGCGAAGGCCTCATTCAGCTCCCACAGGTCTATGTCGTCGACGGTCAGCCCGTGACGGTCAAGCAGCTTCGGCACCGCAAAGACAGGACCGATACCCATCTCGTCGGGCTCACAACCAGCGACTGCCCAGCCCTTGAACGCACCCATCGGCTCGATGTCACGGCGAGCGGCTTCCTCATCCGACATCATCACCACGGCAGCAGCGCCATCAGACAATTGGCTGGCGTTGCCGGCGGTGATGTAGTTGCCCTCGCCACGCACTGGACCCAGCTTCGCCAACCCTTCCAGGGTCGTGGTCGGACGATTGCACTCGTCACGATCGACCGTGTAGTCGACGATCGACTCTTCCTTGGTCTCGCGGTCGACCATCTTCATCTTCGTGTCCATCGCGACGATCTCGTCCTCGAACAGACCATTCTCCTGAGCAGCAGCCATACGCATCTGCGACTGGTACGAGTACTCGTCCTGCGACTCACGCGACACGTTGTACCGCTCAGCAACGATGTCGGCAGTCTCGATCATCGCCATGTAGACAGCCGGATACTCCTCGGCGAGCCGTGGGTCCATGTTGGCCTTGCCGCCGAAGCCCGGACTCGGGATAGAGATCGACTCGACACCGGCAGCCACCACACAATCGGCCCCGTCAGCCTTGATGTAGTTGGCACCAACGGCAATCGAGTTGAGCCCTGATGAGCAGTGACGCTGAATGGTGTTGCCACCAGTGGTAACCGGCAGCCCGGCCAACAGACTCGAGAGACGACCGAGGTTGCCCGCGCCGTGAGCACCATTGCCGAGGGCAACGTCCTCGACCGCTTCGGGCTCGACACCGGACTTCTCAACTGCGTTGCTGATGGCGTGAGCCGCCATCGACATCGCAGGGGTCATGTTGAAGCCACCGCGGCCAGCCTTGGCCATGCCGGTCCGGGCGTAAGAAACGAATACTGCTTCACGCATTGTCTGAGTTCTCCAGATCGATCAGGTCTGGCAGCCACACTAGTCAGCGCCAGCCAGAGCGTCTTTGCGGGTGCGGTTGAAGAACTGGCGGTGGCTCATCGGTAGTTGGCCCGGACCCGACCAGGGCTGAGGCGGGTCCAGGCATAAGCGGCGTGAGTTCCGCCGGCAGCATCTGATGACAAAGTGATGACATGCGACACAAAACAACGAATTCCGGGGCCTGTTTGCCCCGGAATCTCAAGGAAGTCTGTCGTGTCGGAGGGGGGACTTGAACTCACCTCCCCCATCCGGCAACAGACGGCAACAGGTGGCAGGGAGCGGCAAACAACGGCAACTGACGACCGGCCGAAACGCTACATGCCACTCGCTGCCGCTCCTTGCCGCTGGCTGCCATTAGCAAACCACTTGCAGAGCGACACCCCCAGACGCCTCAGGTTGCACCGATCAGGCTGTCAGGCTATCCTGACCAGATGAGCTTGCTCGTACCTGACGCCCTTCCAGTGGACCCACTCGATGCGCTCAGAGCGCTCACCCGTTCCGAGGCTGAACTGGACGAACTGCGCCACCAACAAGTCGCCGCTGCCCGCGATGGTGGCGCTAGCTGGGAACAGATCGGCGAAGCCCTGGGCATGAGTCGCCAGTCCGCATGGGAGTACTTCGCCAAACGCGCCAGCGAGAACCTGAAGGCCATGGCAGAAGCCAACAGCGACCTCTCCGAAGACGAGGCCATGGCCTTGGCCGTCGAAGAGGTCAAGGCTGTACGCCGCCGCCGGCGCCGTCCCTGACGACGCCCGTGCGAGTTGTCATCGACGCTAACGTCTTCGTCTCCGCAGCGATTGGCCTTGGGCCGTCGCATCGAGTCGTCCAAGCGGTCGTGTTCTCCCAATACCACGACGCGATCGTTTCTCCGACGCTCATCGGCGAGATCGAAGATGTTCTCAGCCGACCGAGACTCCGCAAGCGGATCAGCGCCGACCAAGCAGCCGAGTTCATCGAAGATCTGCGCATCATGGCCACGCGAGTCCCCGACCCCATCGACATCGGGCAGCACACCCGAGACCCCAAAGACGACTACCTCGTCGCTCTCGCCCAACACCACGCGGCCGACTACATAGTCACCGGCGACAAAGACCTGCACGCGTGGCCCGAACAACGCCCGCCCGCAATCACACCCGCCGAATTCAAAACGATCCTCACCAACACTTCCCAATGACAACCTGAGCGCGTGGGTGCCCGAAATAGCGTCATGGTGTCTGACCAGGTCGTTTGCCCTCCATCCTGGACCCCGATGTCTCGTCTTGTCCACCGCTTCCTCGCCCAGCTCGCTTGCCTCGCCGTACGTTCGGGACGATGGAAGGACCTACAGATCATCGTCCTTCGCCACGAGAACGCCGTGCTGCGCCGTCAGGTCGGCCGACCCACGCTCACCGATGACGACCGGACCCTGCTCGGTGCGATCGCCGCAGCTCTGCCCAAGGCGCTGCGCACAGGCTGGATCGTCACACCTGAGACGCTGCTGCGCTGGCACCGCAAACGAATCGCCCGACACTGGACCCAAACGCCAACCCGTCGACCCGGCCGACCACCGATCTCTGCCGAACTGCGCCAGCTGATCGTGCGGCTCGCCACAGAGAACCCCACGTGGGGACTCCGCCGCATCCAAGGCGAACTCGCCCGACTCGGCCCCAACCTCGCACACTCCACGGTCTGGCAGATCCTCACCGACAACGGCATCGACCCGTCCCCCAACCGATCCGACGTGACCTGGACAGAGTTCCTGCACTCCCAAGCAGCGGTCGCCTGTGACTTCTTCACCGTCGACACTGCATTCCTGCACCGCTACTACGTCGTGTTCTTCATCCGCGTTCGCACCCGCGAGGTCATCTTCGCCGGCATCACAGCGAAGCCGACCGGCGCCTGGACCAGCCAGGCAG
>JAAETH010000931.1 GCA_024228575.1 Actinomycetes bacterium | reverse complement strand
CGTCGTCCTTGCGAGCGGGGGCCGGATTTCGCATCAGGGATAGCAGAGGAAATCCCCGCAGTGAGTCTTCGAGCGAGGAGATTGGAACGGATAGCCCGACCCCGCGCCAGCGGGGGGATGCCCAAATGCTTCGGATTTCGTCAGTAGTCTTGCGGGTGCATGAACGTGAGCCCACTGCCGTCTGCGACGACGAGAAGCTGGAAGATCCGACGCCTTCCGACGCCGGTGATGGTCACTCGGAATTTCCGTGCGCCTTCCGTGAGCGGCCGTACGCGGACGAAGGACATCCAGAGAACGTCGTGCCAGACGCCCTTCCAGTCGTTGCAGTGCCGTTTGTTCTCGACGGCTTTCTTGATGGTCGAGTAGAGATGCAAGGTGAGGAACACGGGACAGCCCCCGACATGCTGGCGGGTCACCTCGGCGAGATCGCCGAGCTGGGCGTCGATGAGCTGGCCGTCTCCGACCGCTTGCTCGGTGGTGTAGACGTGGATCAGGTCGGCTTCGGTCCAGAGGGTGGAGGCTTGGGTCAT
>JAAETH010000930.1 GCA_024228575.1 Actinomycetes bacterium | reverse complement strand
GGGCCGCCAACGCGCCCGCCTCATCGCCTCCCACACCGACGACGGTCAAAAGGGGAACGAGAAGAACCAACCCGATCCCTGCGAGAACCGCCTGGAGTACCTGGAGCACCGCGTAGGCGACCGCCAGCGCCGGACGGCTCCGCACAAAGTCCCCCAAGAGCCGCCAGGCCACACGCAGGCCGCTCATCGGCGACGCTCGGGGTCGTCGTAGAACGTGGCGATGACCGAATAGGAGCGAAGGGCCCCGCCTCCGGTGAGCACCCAGTCGTCATGGACGAGCCAGGCGTGGAAGTCGAGCTCACCGTCGGCCTCCTCGCGCACGCCGAACGATACCGTCGAGGGCAGCCGCCGCCGTCGTATCATCACGCGACCGGCGAGCGCTTGGGCAAGGCACGTGTCCTGGTGTTTGCGGGCGATTCGTCGCAGCCACAATGACAGGATTCGAATATCGTCGGGTGCCGGGCCCGAGGGCTCCCGCTCCCACGGCGAGTCCTTGTCACCGGCGGGGCCGAGCAGCCGTTTGAAGCGGCGGAACGGGACGAGCTTCAGAGCGACGGTGAACCACCAGAACAAGGCCGTCGACTCAGCCCATGCCAGGCGGTCTCGCCAGGGGAGACGCGCGAAGGTACGGATGCGGCGAATGATCCCGATCATGCTCCGGGAGAGCGTACCCGGTCACCGCCGAACGCCGATCCATGAGGCGGCAATTGCAGCTCCACCCGACTCGCTGTCGTAGGAACCGCGTAGCTGCTCCTGGATTCTCGGGATGTCGAAGTATTGTGCCTGGCGGCCGCCGGCCACCCGTTCGGCCAGGTCGGCACCGGCGCGCTCGAGGGACTCTCGCCTGGCGCGCTGGCGCAACTCGCTGAGTGCATCTTCCTGTTTGACACCGAAGCGGACCGCATCAGGGACCATGCCCTCGAGGGCGGACGCCAGGATCCACCGTCGGCGCCCTCCCCGGTTCAACAACATCTGCGTGGGGACGCCGAGGGAGAACTCGACGATCCGCTTGTCGAGCAGTGGGTATCGATAGCGAATCCCATGGTGGGCGGCCTCGCGCCCCCAGTCGGCGCCGCGGATGCCCAGGTGCCCACGGTCGAGCAGCATGG
>JAAETH010000929.1 GCA_024228575.1 Actinomycetes bacterium | reverse complement strand
GAGGTCGGGATCGTCGGAGAAGTAGCGAATCTCACCGCGGACCCTCTCCGTGGGGGTGGCGGTGACCACGACTTCTTGCGTGTCGCCGGCAGCCACTGTGAACGCGGTCGGCGCGACGCTGATTCCGGAAGGTGACGTGACGAAGGACACGGTCAGAGGTCCCGCGCCGCTGTTGCGGACTTCGACGATCGAATCTCGGGCGGCCGTCACCGTGCCGAAGTCGAGCCGTGTCGGGTGGATCTCGATGTCTCCACCCGGGTCGGGTTGCGCTTCGTAGATCGCGATCCCCTCCCAGTCGGCCACGACATAGAGGGAGTCGCCGGCGCCATTCACCCCCGCGCCCGCGCCCATCGCGTAGGTGCGCGTCTGGTCCCACCCCGAACGCAGCAGGTGCGACGGATCGGAAACGTCGAATTCCTCGAGCACCTCGTAGGAACCGACGATCAGGCGGTCCCCCAGGAGATCCATCGCGAACGCATTGCCTTCGGTGGGGGAGCCGCGTGGGTTGCGAGACAGGCGTCTCCCTTCCACTGGCAGTGCCTCGCCTTTCTGTCGGCGATCGCGGGCTGTGCCGCAGCTGGCGCTCCCTCATCGCCGCAGATACCCACCGAGATCTTCTTCACCAGACCCAGCATCTTGTGGTCGGCGTCGATCTGAATAATCTTCGCCTCCTTCGGCCAGTAGTCCATGCCGTGCTGCGGCAGCGTACCGAACGGGCCCAGGCGCGAGCCCAGCGCCACCACCACGTCGGCCCTGCTCAACAGTTTCATCGCCGCCTTGGAGCCCTGGTAGCCCAGCGGACCGCACCACTGCGGATGACTTGCCGGGAAGGAGTCGTTGTGCAGGTAACTGTTCACCACCGGCGCGCCCAGTCGCTCGGCCAGCGCCTTGCACTCCTCCACCGCATCCGCCATCACCACGCCGCCACCGGAGATGATGACCGGAAACTCAGCCTCTGCCAGCAGCGCTGCCGCTTCGTCCAGGCTCCTGCCGCCGCCCGGGCCACGGTCCAGCCGGCTCGGTTGCGGAATCTCCACGTCGATCTCGCCGTAGAAGTAGTC
>JAAETH010000928.1 GCA_024228575.1 Actinomycetes bacterium | reverse complement strand
TGGTCGTCGGGACGCAGGTCGATATGGAGACGGTTCTGCCCCTGCTTGGCTTCGTCGACGGCCAAGAACAAGATCCCTGGCAACCGATCTGGCTTCGGCTGAATCTCAAAGACCACTGGATCGTCGTTGACGATCACCCATCCAAGCGCTTCACTCCACCAGCGGCCCAACGCAACCGGATCGCAGGTGGCGACAACGACTTGCTCCCACTCAAGACTCATGGCCGGACCATAGCGAACCGACCTGATCCCTGTGTGGTGTTCTGAGCCTCGCAACCGGCATCAGCACCGTTGACCAGGGTCTCTACCGATCGGGAAGACCGCGGCACCAACATGGGAAAGCAGGAACCAACATGGCAGTGCTACAGCGCTGGGCTCTCACAGGCGAGGTCGACCCAGACGACATGTCACAACTCGCCGTCACCCAGTTCCTCAACGGCGTCCGAACCCGCTGAATCACAACAACCTCTGGTCCGGTTGAACGCTGTGAACGGAGGATCCAAGTTCGCACGCCGAAACCGAGAGCCCCTAGGCGGCCCATCGACCGTGCAAAGCACGGCGCACTAGCCCAGATCCGAAGAAAGGAAGATCCATGAGGAACGTCACAGTAGAAGGAACCGTGCCTGCGTTCCGCTCCAGCGTTTGGGCTGTCTTGGCTGACTACCCGAACGTCGTCGACTGGAACCGGGCCGTGAAGGAGAGCTACGCCATCGGTGACCTAGTCGAAGGCGTCGGGGCACAGCGGCAAGTCAACGTGGGTTCGAAGGGATCGATCAGGAACAGAGAGACCGTCACCGAGTGGGAGCCCGAACACCGGATGGTCATCGCTGTCGACCAGATCGAGAAGCAACCCATCAGGCAAGCCACGATGACTTTCACGCTCTCGGACGACGATGGCACCACCCCATTCTCCATGAGCTACGACTACGAACCCCAGGGCGGGCCACTGGCCCTCATCTACGGGCCCGTACTCGACCGACTACTGGCCAAAGGCTTCAACGACTTCATCGACGACCTCGGACCAGCAGCCCAGGCCCGGACCGCCGACTAAGGCAACACCCGCTCGCGGCCTCCGGACTCACCGACCGTCAGCCCGAGCGGCTGATCGCCCTTCCTGGAACCGGCGATTCCCAGTAGTCCAAGCGACCGGAAACGCAGCCACGCAGGGTGCGATGAGCGTTTCCGCCTGAGCGGACCGACTGGCCGTCACAGTCCGTGGCGGAGGCACCGAGATCGCCTGACGTACTACTCACAGCGGAGAAAGTGTCGTGCTGGTGGCCATCGACGAATATGTAGTGGACACCCACATAGGTCGATTCGAGGCCATCGAACGTGCGGTCATCTCCAGAGATCCTCGACTGTCGCGTGGAGCGCGGCGCCCACGCGGAGCGCCAGGTAGACCGAGGGTGCATAGTTGCCCTGCTCCATTGAAATGATGGTCTGCCTACTGACATCAGCAGCCTTTGCCAGTGCCTGCTGACTCATGCCGAGCTCGTTTCGCCGGGTTCTGATGCGGTCGCCGGCGACGTCTTCGCCAGCCTTTGGCCGGATTGGCCCGCTCGATCTCACCATTGTCAGAACTCGGGGTCGGCATCGTCATTGACGTCACGCTGTCGGCGGACTGCCATGGCGACCGCAACGGCGAGCCCAACCCCAAGCCCAAGGGCGGCACCTATCCCGAATCCGCTGCGGAGCTCTGACCCGCTGCTCCGGGCAGCGAAAGCCAAGACCAGCATCGAGCATGAAAGAGCGTAGGCGATCATGTAGCCGCGATTCCGTCCACTCATGGCTATGGACTCGGTGCGCACATTGTGTCGTGTCAGGTGGACCAGCCCGAAGAGGACCGGTGCGAACGCCGTTCCCAACATGACGAGCACTGGCCCAGTTGCGGAACGACCAGCCACACCGATCACAACAGCGGCGATCACTGGTAGTGCGATCAATTGCAGGTGTACCACGATCGCGTAGGTCTCGTAGTACCGAAGGCGCTCCTGTTCGTCGCCGTAGTCGAGGTCGAGGATCGATTGAGTGATCCGCCCCAGGGGTCCCATCGTGTTGGCCATGCACCTATGGTGGTAAAGACATCTTTACCTGTCAAGACTTTTTTACGTCCATGCTTGGGGTCGCACAGAACGAGCGCTCCGTACTCCGGCCAGTCTTGCGAGAGTCACGCCGAACCTTGGCCCAAGCCGAGCACTCGACAACGCTGCTCAGAAAGAACGGGTACCCATGCTCGGCAACCGGCCTTGGGTGGTCTGATCGGAAATGAGACCACGGAGAGCGACCGTCCACGATCAGGGTCCGGTGGGGTGCAGCCCGCTACCCCGAGTGACGGCGTCGCCTTCGTCGTCGGCGATGCCGAGCGTTTTGGTAGTGCCGTGCTGCGTGGCACCGGCGGGTGCGCCTAGGTGACGCCCGATTGGCCTCGGCGGCGAGGTGATGGCCTCTAGTGATTGCCGCTTCTAGCGGTGCCTGGCTGCTCCATCGATGGTTGAGATCAGCTCCGTGGCTGATGAGCAGCAAGGTTGTCTCGACTGTGAGGTGTGCCGGTTTGAGCGGCACCATCGACCTCGACGTTGATTGAGTGATGCAGCGAGGTCATCCCATCAGCTAGTGGATCGTTGACGTTCCAACCCAGTTCGCACCACGGTGGGAACAGCTTCAGCCGTCCCAGGACCCCTCTGAGCTCCCTGCGTGGTAGCGGCGTAGCCTGAGCACGTGGAGCGCGAGGCAATCGTTTCGGGTGCGCATGCCGTCTTGTCTGATCGTTTGGCAAGGGAGATAGCTGGGGCCTATGGGGATGATCCTGTGTTCCCTGGTGCGGTGGTGATCGATGAGCCCTCATCCGCTGAGACGTTCTTTCCGGGGTGGCCTGATCCGGTGTTGGTGCTCTCCCATGAGAATCAGGGAGTGTGCTCGTGGGGCGTGAGTTTGGGGTCTGCGACGAGGGGGTTGGTGGTTGTCGGGGGCGATCTCTCGACCGGAGAAGGCACGACCCGTGGCAGTGAGCGTTCTGGAGTGCTCGGTGGGGTGCAAATCGAGGTCTGATCTGGGCGGGTCGGCGAATCGAGCCTCTCTGAGATCGTGCCTCGGATGTCAGCTAGCGTGCGGTTCCATCATGACGTAGGGAGGAGTCTGGAGTGCATGATGAGCTGGTGAGGTTGAACGCCCTGGCGGGCCATTGTGGTATCGATCAGTTTCTCAGCGACATCAGCAGTTTCTTCGGAGCTGACAGTCCACTCGACCGCGGCCCTCGACTGTCAGATCAGATCGGGGAACTGTCTCACGGGGTCGCGCTTCGGCCGCCCACTATCATCGCCTCCTCGGCCTCGGGAGCGCCCGGCGGGTTTCGCTCGCCGCTCTCGGCTACTCGAAGAGATGGCGGCCGCAGTGCGGCCACTGTCCGGCACCCGACCTGTTGTACAGAATCTGGGCTCGGGTGTTCTGCTCAGTCGGCGTGGCGTCGACCGGGTTGCCTGTCCCGCCGACCGATGCCCAGGTGGCGAGGCTGAACTGGTACAGACCGTAGTAGCCGGCAGGGTTCACGGCCTCGGCGTTGCCGCTGGACTCGCACTGCGCGAGAGCCGCCCAGTTCAGGTCTGCGGCAGCACCACCGGCTGAGGCGCCTGGATCGATGGTCTGCGTGGCGGCTGGTTTGGTGCCGACTGCGATGACCTCCGTCGCCGCTTCCTTGATCACCGTGGTGGATAGCACCTGTTCCAAGGTGATCTCGTCGTTGGTGTAGGTGACGGAGTAGGTCATGTCCTGCGCCCCGTCTACTCCTTCGGTCACGACCTTGCGGGTACCGACGGTCAGGTCCGGTTCGTCTCGTTCGACGGTGTCGTGGGCGATGGATTCTGTTCGGGTCTCGTTCTCGACGCGGATTCGGGTGACGGTGATCGTGATTGCGTCGGTCACTGCGGTGTCGGCCGAGGGGGTGAGAGTGTCGGTCTCGGAGAGCATGATGTCCTCGTCGTCGAGCACATCGCCCACCGTCTTGGCGGTGCTGGTGACGTCGAGAGCTTCGCCGCCGACATCCAAGGTCACCGATTTCGGCGTGATGATATCGACCGATGACCCGGTGCGCGGGAGCGCCGCAGTCAGCAGAACAGAGACCGCGGCTCCGTCAATCAGGACGTCGACGGCCTCGAGGGCATCACCGACCGTGAGCTTCGTCGTGGTGTGGACGGTCTCGGAGCCGTCGATGACGACGGTGAGCGGCCTAGCGAAGAGCACGACGATCGTGTCGCCCTCGGTCAGCTCGGCATCGAGTGGCGGGTCGACCGAATCGGCGTCGGTGACGGTGATGTCCTGGTCGGCCAGCAGGTCAGCCACGGAGTCGGCGCGGGTGTCGATCGATTGGGTCTGCCCGTCGACGGAGAGGTCGACCCGGACCGGGCTGATCACGTAGTAGACAGCGGAAAAGGCCACGGCGAGGGCGAGCAGCACCAACGCAGGCACCCACCGAGAGATGTTGGGAAAGCGGGAGCCAACCGGTCGACCGGTGGCGGGCTGCGCCGACGATGCAAGGTCGGCCCCCTCCGGCTCCGGGCGTGAGGAAGTTCCGGTTGTGGATGGCGTCGAAGTGGTCATGAGTCTCCGGATCGGGTCGTACAGGAAGACCTGGTCCCGACGAAAGGCTACAGGTGAGCTGACGCTGTGACGGTCCGGCCCAAGTCGAGTGCCCGATATCACAGTTCGGAACCCCACCCGGAATGACGGCGTCGCTTTGGTTGCCGGTGATGTCTAGTGGGGCGGTAGTGCCTCGAACCCGGACACTTGCCTAGCAGGGTTTCGGGCATGTCCGATCGCACCGTCGGAAGATGCACGAGCTCGGTGTGGCAAATCGAGGTCGTGGAGCAGGAAGCCAATGTCACGAGATTCATGGTGTCTGTCGACGGTAGGTCAGCAACCCGGTCTGAGTTTTTCAGCGGCCTCATAGCATCCGGATCGTGCCGAGACGTTCTCACCCGGTGCCTCCTGGAGCTTCCAGCAGATCAGATCTACTGGGAGACGCCACCGCTATCGTTCTCGACGGCTGCGACGAGATCCGAGTTCGTAGCAGTATCCGCCGGTCTGTCCGGAGAACCTGATGGTGCACCGTTCCAGCAGTTCTTTCAGCCAGACCAGCTTGTGGCCACCTTCTCGAATCTGGGTGGTGACGCAGTGCTGGTGGCGCCAACCGACCATCATCGCGAGACCCGCTGCAACTACCTGATGTCATTCCTGCGCTCCGGTGCCGACGCCCAAGTACACGCCGTCTGGGCGGCTGTTGGCCAGGCGGCCCTTAGCCAACTCGGCGACAGGCCGGTCTGGGTTTCGACAGCTGGTGGCGGTGTGCCCTGGCTCCACTTTCGCGTCGATTCAACGCCGAAGTACTACAGCCATGCCCCCTACCGTCAATCGGTCTAGCGCGATCCCGCTCGGCACCCGGCATTGTGATCGGGTGATCTGAGCGATCGGACACGAGACGAAGGAGTACGACCCCCCACCGTCAGGGTCCGATGAGCCGCAGACCGCCACCAGGAGTGACGGAAGCTGTCCAAAGGCCGGCGTACCCGATTGCGTTTGCGAGGGCTTCAGTCGTGCGGTACTCGCGCCCCCGAGCTATGGATCGATCTGCGATACCGTTGAGGATCTAGGGGTCGGGAGGAACTCTCTGTGGAGAACCATCAGTACACCTTTGAAGGCACGGTTGAACAACTTGGTGAGCTGGCGCAGGGGATGCAGCAACACCGCCGGGGCCGGCTCTACGCTCGTCTTTTCCTCGTCTCCTTGGTGCTCCCTTTGGCCATCGTTCTTGGCCTAGTTGTCTTTGGTTGAGGCCATTCGCCAATCGGAAACCGGCGATTTGGCCCGGGTCTGGTGCGCTAGTGCGCCAGCCCGACGCGTCGGCCCAGCTCGTCCCGGGATTTCCGGACGGGCCCGTAGTGCCGATCTCGCCGTCTGATTCGGATCGGTATTGTAGGGAGTGGGACGCGTGGCGCTCTGCCTAAGATCCGGCTCGATCTTGCCGTAGTGTTTAGAGTGGACGAAGAACAGGTCGACCCCTCCCGGCTCGACCCCCCTCCTCCGGCCGCCTGGCGGCTGCCTGCAGAGCTGCCGACACCCAAGAGATTGTCCGTCGGTCACCTCGCGTCGACTGTGGGTCAGGGTGTTCTCGTCGCGGTCTCGGCGGGCATCGTGCCGATGGCCATCGTCTAATTCGTTATCTTCACCGACGGGGTGTCAATAGAGAAACTGAGGGTTTCAACTACGCAGGACTCTTCACTTTCGCCTTCTTCGGCTCCATCGTCACCCTTGTCGGTGCACCGATCGTCTGGGCGAATCTGCGCCATCGACTGCGGTTCGCCACACTTCTGTTCGCCGGGCCCGGCATCATCCTGTCGGCTGTGCTCGCTCTGGTAGTCCTTGCCGGCAGCTGCTTCGATGCCTCCAGTCCGTGTTGACTGGACTCGCCATGCATCGACCCTGCGACATCACCAACTGATCAGCCACCCACAACCAGCGTTGGAAAGTGCTCGAGACGATCGTAAACGCGACCACGCAGGGTGCGATGAGTGTTTCTGGCTCGTCGACGGCCAGGCGGTCATGGTCGGTGGCGAAGGGAGTCCAGCCGCCGTCACTGTCGAGAGCACGACAAGCGCCTGGTTGGATGGTGTTGAGGCAGCGGGGCTATCGGCCGTAGCTTCGCAGGACTGGGCGGGTGGCTGTTTTGCTCGGTAGACGCTATTGCTTGGAGCGTTGTTGGAACCTTTCGGTAGCGCCATCCGTCGTTGGGGCATGGGGCGCATACCCGGAGTGCCAGAAACGTGAATCCTGAAAGTACAACTGCTCGTGTGTCGGCTCCCGGGAGTGTTGCGGAGCTTTATGACCGCGAGCATGGTGCGATGGTCCGGCTGGCACGCCTGATTGTTGGTTCGGTTGCGGTCGCCGAGGAGATCGTCCACGATGCGTTTGTAGCTGTTTTGGAGCGTGAAGCGACAATCGAAGACCACGGGGCGTATCTCCGCAAGGTTGTGGTCAACAACTGCCATAGCGTCACGCGGCGCACGCTGACTGGGCGGGACAAGGTCGCTCAACTCGCCGCATCCGACCAAGCCCGATCGGTTGAATTGCCACCTGTGCTCGATGAGACCTGGCAAGCCCTGGTGGTCCTGACCCAGAAGCAACGAACAGCAATTGTTCTGCGGTACTACGCCGACTATCCGATCGCTGAAGTCGCCCGATTGATGGGCGA
>JAAETH010000927.1 GCA_024228575.1 Actinomycetes bacterium | reverse complement strand
GGCAGCGTCGTGGATGGCAGCATCTCGGCCGCCGCCCAACTGTTGGATGTTGAGCCAACACCGACCGCAGTTTTCGCCCACAATGATCTGATGGCCATCGCAGTGGTTCGCGAAGCGAAGCGCCGTGGTCTCGGTGTGCCTGAGGACCTCAGCGTCATCGGCGTTGATGATGCCGAGGCAGGGCGCTACAGCGATCCGCCGCTCACCACCCTCCCGTTCCCAAAACGAGAGCTCGGCCAGGCGGCTGCCACGAAGCTTCTGGATCTCATCGAGGGCAAGCCCAGTGACCGTCTAACTACTCTGGCGCCACCCGACCTCATCGTCCGCTCCTCGACCGGTCCACCAACGGAGAACGCTACACAGCCAGTAGGCCAACGGGTATCCCCTAGCGGTCGGCCCGGAGCAGGATGGCCTGGGCGTTGAAGTAGTAGCCGCCGGGGGTGATGAGGGCGACGTCCGCCCCTTCGGTCTGGCGTATACCGGCGTCGCCTCGTAGTTGGAGGCAGGCCTCGTGGAGATGCCCCGCCCCCTGGGTGCCGCCCTCGGAGAGGCTCCCACCGTGGGGGTTCACCGGAATGCGGCCGTGGATCAGAATCCTCCGCCCCTCCTCGTCCCAATGATCCTCGACGAACCGGCCGCCTTCGCCGCGCTCGCAATAGCCCACATTCTCG
>JAAETH010000926.1 GCA_024228575.1 Actinomycetes bacterium | reverse complement strand
GGTCGACGAGTCGTTGCTCACCGGTGAGAGCGCCCCGGTGGAGAAGGAACCCGGCTCCCCCGTGATGCCTGCCTCGTTCGTGAGCGCAGGCACCGGGTACTACCGGGCTACGGCGATCGGCGCCCAATCGTACGCGGCGAAGCTCTCAGAGGAGGCCCGCCGTTTCAAACTGGCCGACAGTGAGTTACGCCGCGGCGTGAACCGCATCCTGCGATGGCTGACTGTGATCATCCCCCCGGCCTCCATCCTCCTGCTCATCCGTTTGCTTGACACCGAGGATCGGTGGCAGGAGGCATTGCAAGGCACGGTTGCGGCCGCCGTGGCCATGGTGCCAGACGGACTGGTCCTGCTCACGCGCCTGTCGCTCACCACGGGCGTGCTCGCCCTCGCCCGCCGCAAGGCCTTGGCCAAGGAGCTCGCATCGGTAGAGCTCCTGGCGCGGGTCGACACCCTTTGTCTCGACAAGACCGGCACGATCACCACCGGCGACATCTCACTCGGCGGTATCGAACCGCTCGGCACGACATCCACCGAAGAGGCGGCAGCCGTGCTCGGCGCGCTTGGAGCAAGCGACCCCTCACCCAATGCCACCCTCGCAGCCATCATCGCCAACTTCCCTGATCCGGCCGGGTGGGTACCCACCAACACCATGCCCTTCTCGTCGGCCCGCAAATGGGCGGCCGCCGAATTCGAGGGACGAGGTGCCTACTACCTCGGTGCGCCCGACATCCTCTTCACCGCCGGCGACCACGAGGGTCACCGACGAGCAGCGGAGGCAACTGCGGCCGGCACCCGCGTGCTGCTCGTGACCCAGGGCCGAGGCCAGTGGCGAGGTGAGGACCTGATTGCCGACCGTGAGCCTGTCTGCCTCGTACATCTCGAGGACACGGTACGGGAGGATGCCGAGGAAATCTTCGCCTTCTTCCGTGACCAGGGCGTCGATCTCAAGGTGATCTCGGGCGATCATCCCGCCACGGTGGCCGCAGTTGCCCGTCGAGCCGGTATCGACGGTGCCGACAATGGTTTCGACGCCCGAGAGCTGCCCGAGGCAGAGAGCGAGTTGGCCGACAGGTTGGAGTCGACGACGGTGTTCGGACGTGTCACTCCC
>JAAETH010000925.1 GCA_024228575.1 Actinomycetes bacterium | reverse complement strand
GGCACCTCGGCAGCCGGTGTCGGTGACCTTGACGGCGATGGCATCGTCGACATCGCTGTCGGCGCGCTCTTTGATGATGACGGCGGCACCGCCCGCGGTGCCGTCTATGTGCTGTTCTTGAACGCAGATGGCACGGTCAAGGCCGAACAGAAGATCTCATCGGTCACAGGCGGGCTCACAGGCCCCCTCGACAACTCCGACCAGTTCGGTATCTCGGTGGCCGGGGTTGGCGACCTAGACGGTGACGGCACGATCGGCCTCATGGCCGGCGCCTTCAACGACGATGACGGCGGCACCAATCGGGGAGCCGTGTATGTGCTGGATCTGGCGGTGCCTGCTGTTGATCATTGTGCGGTTGATTCTGATTCGGATGGTTTGTGGGATTGTGAGGAGGACGCCAACACCGATGCCGATGACGATCCGGCCACCAGCCCGGGTCCGGACACTGATGGTGACACAACCCCCAACTACCTCGACAACGACGACGACGGTGACGGCACCCTCACCTCAGCGGAGAGCGCCGACCCCAACGCCGACGGTGACCCCCGCGACGCCCTCGACTCGGATTGGGACGGCCAACCCGACTACCTCGACCTCCCCGTCACAGTCGCCTCCGACGGCACGGTCGCCTCGGAGCAGAAGATCTCCGACACCGTTGGCGGGTTGAGTGCTGTTCTTGATGACTCCGACAACTTCGGGATCTCGACGGCCTCGATCGGTGACGTGGATGGTGACGGGATAG
>JAAETH010000924.1 GCA_024228575.1 Actinomycetes bacterium | reverse complement strand
CGACGACGTTGCCGGTGCCACCTCCCAGAACCCCTCCGACCGAGAAGGACCGTTCCATTACGAGCATGGTCCCGGCGTTGTCGATGGGCAGCACCTCTACGATCCCGTTCACACCGAAGATCGAGCTGGGTTCCGCCCATGGCCCCACCTCATACACATACTCGGCGACCGGTGAGCGCTTGGAGACGTTGTAGACGAGAAGCCGGGCCAAGCTGCTGTTGCTGAAGCTGGAGGAGGGTCCGTCCTGGAACAATGCGCCTTCACCAGCCGTGACCAACTTGCGCCCGTTCGGAGTGACATTCAGGCTCTCGAACGCCAGGTTGAAACGAACACCGTGATCGACGCCATTCGAGAAGTAGTGGTCCGGAATGCGCAAGTCCCTATTGGCCCGACCATTCAGGTTGTAGCGGCGAATGAAGGGTTGGATGATTGGATCGGCGAAGACATTCCCCTCTGAAGACATGAACAAACTGCCCCTGCGAGCGAGCACGAAACCTTCGGGATCAACACCACCAGGAGGAAACGATGACCTCCTTCTCTCGAAGAGCTGGGTCGTGTTCTCAAACTCCAGATCGCCAGCATCGAAGCTGCCGTCGCTGAGGTCGAGGGTCACCGTGTAATACCTGACCGGATCCCCACTCGGCCGGTTTCCCTGATCGTCGGAGAGGGTGTAGAAGACGCCGCGTTTCGCGTCGTAGGTGATGCTCGACAGACCCCCGACTTCGGTGCCGTCGAACAGGGTTCCGGTTGCCACCACGACCTCGCCGAGAAGGTCGACATCGACGACGGTTCGAGCGTCACGGGAGTGGCGGGCGGGCTTGGCCGCGGCTGCTGCCGGCACGAAAGCCAACACGGCCAAGGCCATGGTTACGGCTAGTGCCAGCCATCTGCGGGGGCGCACGTACATGATTGTCGTCCCTTGCTCAAGTCCCGCCTTCTCGAAGATAGTCCTTCGAACTGGCAGCGTCGACATCGAGCCACCCCTGCGCCCTCGGATTCTCGCCTTTCCTGTTGTCGCCGCTCCGATTCGTCGATGATGGCAGCCGAAGCCTCGATGGCCAGGTGAACCAGAGCAGGTATGAGCCCATGGCGTCGATGGAACCAGGTTCTGGTGGGGGCGCAATCGGGGGCGATTGTTGCTGGTGGAACGAGTCGAAACGGCGCTGCCGAACTACCTGCTCAGCCCTTGGGTTTCAGAGCCGATGGATGACCGTTGACCCGCCGCATTTGGGTCGACCCGCCGCTTGAGATCCCGCCGT
>JAAETH010000923.1 GCA_024228575.1 Actinomycetes bacterium | reverse complement strand
GCTGCTCGACGTCATGATGCCCAGGATCTCGGGCTACGAGGTGTGCCGCAGCTTGCGCGCGAGCCACTCGATCTCGGACCTGCCGGTGATCTTCCTGACCGCCAAGACACAGGATTCGGACGTGGTCACCGGCATGACCCTGGGCGCCAACGACTACCTGACCAAACCGATATCCAAGGACCGGCTGCTGGCCCGGGTGCGCCCCCATCTGGACCTGCTGCACGTCCACCGCAACCTCGAAGACCTGGTGACGGAGAAGATGTCCGAGGTCAAGGTGCTGACCGGTCTGCTGCCGATCTGCGCGACGTGCAAGAAGATCCGCAACGACGGCGACAACTGGGCGCCGATGGAGGTCTTCATCGACGCCCACTCCGAGGCCGAGTTCAGTCACGGGCTCTGCCCCGAGTGTCTGGCCGAATACTACCGCAAGGCGGGACTGGAGCCGCCGTCGTTCGGTGACCCGACTTGAATGGAGTCGCCGCGGCTACCGGCGGCCTCCAGAGACATCCATCCTGAACCAGGAGTCAGGTCGCGCCGGCAAAGTGGTATCGTCAAGGCGAAACAGGGTACCCGCAATAGACGCCGAGGCGGACCGATGCGAAAGCGCAGGGCGCGGAGGGGAGCAGGCCTCAGGATGATGACTCCGAGAGTTCCGACAACGCTTTCGAACCGCGGCGACCGAGGCCGGAGTCCGCCGCTCCGGAAGCGGCTGTTCGCCGCGCTCGGAGCTCTGCTGGTCCTGGCGCCGCCGCTCATGGCCGGAAGTCCCCCATTTGTCCCCCTCCGGGGGAACCCGCAGGGCGTCGAATTCCAGCACTTGACGACCGAAGACGGGCTCTCCCACAGCGCGGTCTGGGACGTACTGCAAGATCGCCAGGGGTTCCTCTGGTTCGCCACCGCCGGCCTCCTACAGCGCTACGACGGCTACGGATTCACCTCCTTCCGGCACGATCCCGACGACCCCCGGTCGGTGACGACGGAGGAGATTCTGGAGATCTTCGAGGATCGCCAGGGGATTCTATGGCTCGCAACCCGCAGCCGGGGCATCGACCGATTCGATCCGGCCACGGAGCGCTTCACCCACTTTCTCCCCGCTCTCGACAATCCCAGAAGCCTCTCGGACGGCCAGGTACGGACGTTCCACGAGGACCGCTCCGGAGCTCTGTGGGCCGGCAGCCACGGCGGTCTGCATCGATTCCACCCCGAGGACGGCTCGTTCACCAACTACCGGCACGATCCGGACGATCCCGGCAGCATCGGCTCCGGCCCGGTGTTAGCGATCCTCGAGGATCGACACGGTAGCCTCTGGGCCGGAAGCAACAGCGGACTCAGCCGTTTCGATCGCTCAACCGAGACCTTCGACCACTACCGCCACGATCCGAACGATCCCGAATCTCTGAGCGCTGACGACGTCAACAAGATCTACGAGGATCCGAGCGGCGAGCTGTGGATCGGAGCCGGCAGCGAGCTCAACCGCTTTGAGCGGACGCGGAAGCGCTTTGTTCGGTATTCGCTCGGGACCGGCGGCGACTCCAAGAGCTCGGTCCTGGACGTTCTCGAGGCCTCCGACGGCGAGCTCTGGATCGCCACCGGAGGCGACGGCGTCTTTCGCACCGATCGCGCCACGACCCGGGTGGCGACAGGTCGTGCCGACGACCGCGTCGCGGGCGAAATCGGAGAACGGTTCGTCCAATTTCGCCATGACCCAGAGAACCGCCGCAGCCTCGGATCGGATCGCGTCTACGCCTTTTGGCAAGATCGCACCGGCATTGTGTGGATCGCCCACCGCAGCGGCCTCGACAAGTACGATCGACGCCGCGAGCGATTCGTCAAGTATCGCCGGGACGACGGTGACCTGGCGGGCAGCAAGGTCTGGGGGGTGACCGAGGACCGTGCCGGCGTGCTGTGGATCAGCGCTCACAACGGCGGCCTGACGGCCCTCGACCGCCGCAGACCGAAACGTGGAGTGGTCTCCCACTATCGTCACGAGCCTGAGAATCCGCACAGCCTGTTGTCCTCGAAGACGACGGCGCTGCTCGCCGACAGCGGCGACCAGCTCTGGGTCGGGCATCTCGATGGTGGGCTCAGCCGCATGGACCGACAGCGCCGGCGCGTCACCCGGTATTCTCACGATCCGCAAGATCCGACCTCGCTGGCTGACGGCCCCGTCGCAACTCTCCTCGAAACCCGAGCGGGCGCGGTCTGGATCGGCCTCCTGGGAGGGGGCCTCCAAAGCTACGCCCGCGAGCAGGACGCCTTCGTCACCTACACGCATGATTCGGAAGATCCGCGGAGCCTGAGATCCAACCAGGCCTACGCCCTGCTCGAGGATCGCGCCGGCAATCTCTGGGTCGGCACCTACGGCGGGCTCAGTCGGTTCGATCCCGACTCGGGAGGATTCGTCCATACCACCCACGAGCCCGACCATCGCAACAGCTTGAGCGGCAACAACGTCACCTCCCTCCACCAGGACGGCAGCGGAATCTTCTGGATCGGGACCTTCAGCGGCGGACTGAACCGCTGGCACCGTGAGCGCGGCGAGTTCAGGCACTACCGGGTGCAGGACG
>JAAETH010000922.1 GCA_024228575.1 Actinomycetes bacterium | reverse complement strand
CCGTGAATCTCCGAACCGATGATCGTGTCGACGCTCCAGACAGCGGTGTCGGTGGACCAGACTACAGTGTTGGTGACGGTGGAGCCGTTCTGACCCTCGATGGCACGGCCACCGACGGTGTTGCTAACCTCAACGTAACTGTTGCGGATATGGATGCTGCTGACATCGTAGTCGGCACTGAGGCCCACCGCATAGGCGCCACCCCCCGCAAAGGCCTTCACATCTGAGACATCGGCTATGGCCCCCCGAAAAGCCGAAATCGCCAGGGCATCACCGAAGTCGTGGCCGTCGGAAAGGGTTTCCGCGTGGGCCACTACATCCCGAACGGTCAGGAAGGTGCCGGCGTTCTCGGCAAAGATGGCCCCGTAATCATGGTAGGAGGTGCCGACGCCAGTACCGCGGGCATTGGCGACGACATCCTCGACGGTGACGACACCGTGGACGAGGATGGCAACACCGCCCTGATCACTCGTATTGCTGACCGTCACGTTCCTGATGGCCGTCTGGTCGTTCATGATCACTGTGGCGTCGGGTGAATCGCTTGTCCTTCCGTAGAGACGTG
>JAAETH010000921.1 GCA_024228575.1 Actinomycetes bacterium | reverse complement strand
TCGGCGTCGAGGTCGGCCAGGACAACGGCCCTCGCCCCCTGGGCCAGGAAGGACTCGGCCATGGCTCGGCCAATGCCCCCACTGCCTCCGGTGATCACGGCAACCCTGTTGTTCAGCTCCATGACCGCGACCCTAGTGGTCAGCCATCCTCTTGGGGAATGCCGCTGAAGTGGGGATACAGCCGCTCCACGAAGTCGGGATCGTAGGCCTCTTCCGGTGCGTCTCGAACCGCGACGTCGAGGGCGACGGCATCATCGCCGATCAGGATCCGCCAGGCATTGTTTCGGACCCCGTCGAGGATGATGGTGGCGGCCTGATCGGCGGTCGTCGGTGCTGAGTTGCGGAACTGGGCGGCCAGTTCGAGCATGGCGGGGTCGAGCTCGTCGCCGTGGACGATCATGGAGTTGGATGCGATCCCGGTGCCGATATGGCCCGGCATGACGACCGATACCCCGACGTGAGGGGCGTTGGCGCGAAGGTCGCCGATGAGTGCCTCGGAGAAGCCCTTGACCGCGAACTTGGCCGCGCTGTAGGCGCTGTGGGGTCGGTCAGG
>JAAETH010000920.1 GCA_024228575.1 Actinomycetes bacterium | reverse complement strand
CTCCAGTAATCACCACCGCCGTAGCGCACCTACGCTACGCCCCAGCGATGCATTGCCCACATCGACCACCACAACTCAAACCAGCCCAAGGGCGTCTCGCTGGCGCGAATCGGGACATCTGACCAACCAAGCCCGTCCCATAACGCGCGGGCATGATCCCGCCCTCGACCGTCCCCATCCGCCGGCAAGGTGGCGGTGTGTCCAGCCCGCAGCCGACATGGCCGATCGGACGTGGGAGTTGCGTGGTGGCCCCGAAGTTCCGGCCAATCACGGAACGCTCATGCCTTCAATCGCCCAGCGGTCCCACCACCCCTCGAACGATGGGTCCGCGATCGGCTGGAGCCGAAGGAATGTGGCCACGTGACGCCGAGCTACCGTCGGTGGTGTGGCCGTCACCGTCGTCTTCGAGACCCATTCATGGAGCGAGGACAATGACCGCGGAATCGCCTCCGGCTGGAACCATGGCCGCCTCTCAGCACGTGGCCGAGAGCTCGCAGCTGAGCTCGGGCAACGACGGCACGACGATGGCCTCGCCGCCGTGTTCACATCGGACCTACACCGAGCCGTCGAGACAACCGAGATCGCATTCGGCACAACCCCGCTCGCAGTCCTCCACGACTGGCGTCTACGTGAATGCAACTACGGGGCCGGCAACGGCATGCCGGCCGAGCAGCTGCACCGCAACCGAACCCAGTTCCTCACCAGTCCGTACCCGGGCGGTGAGAGTTGGGCCGAAGCCATCGAGCGGGTCGGCTGGTTTCTCCGAGACATTCAGGAGCGATTCGACACCCAGCGCATCCTGTTGATCGGCCATGTCGCGACCCGGTGGGGACTCCAGCATCATCTCGACGGTCGCTCCATCGCCGAACTCGCCGTCGAGGAGTTCGATTGGCAACACGGCTGGGAATACACCCTCCGGTAGACCGGCAGCTGTCCAACGCTTCGGCGCAGACAACCGGCCCCTGGGACTCGCCCCGGTTCCGGCGACCGCCTCACCCGCCTCCTCCGGCTTGAGCCGTTGTCTCCAACAACCTCCTCAGCACCTCGGATGACGTAGCTATCCCCTAATGGCTATCCCCTATACCCGTCGTCCACCGCCCCGGTATCACCGGTTCTGGGACGCTCGACGGAACCTACTGTCCGACGCCCATGGCGGGGCGTGGGTCGGGCCGCTGATGACAGGTGGGTTCTCGCTCGACCTTGTTCCCAGATCCGTCGCTGATCTGGGTGAAGCATTGCTGGGCCATGGCCCCCATCACCTCGATGACCGGATAACCGCATTGCTGTTCGGCGAGCGCGTTCATCTCCTCGTACAACTCTGAGGTGAGCGGCACCTTCGGCTCCTGGCCGTTCTCAACAGCAACCAGATCAACGATCAGCAAGTGCCACGCCTCACCAAAGGGACCGTCATCCACCTCCAGGAGCACATTG
>JAAETH010000919.1 GCA_024228575.1 Actinomycetes bacterium | reverse complement strand
TGTCCGGTGTCGTCTCGAGCTCCCGAGCTATCGCTTCGTTGGCCACCCCGCCGGCAGCGAGCAACAACCCGCGAGCCTGACGGACCTGACGGTGCTGCAACACCGACGACCGGGCCATCCGCTCCAACTCGGCACGGTCAGCATCGGACACTTCCAACGGGGCAGCAACCATCACCGGCATACTGCCACCATAGTCCGCCTCGCTATTTCAACGACGCACCACTAGCGATGATCTCGACGGTCAGCTCGGTCGCGAACTCAGCTTTCGTGATGGGCAGTATGAGCTCTGGGACGGTGTGCGACAGTCGGTCTGTGCGGTCAACCTTTCAACTTGCGGTTCGATGGGCGATGTACCACAGGCTGTCCAAAGCGTCGACGGCGAACCCCTCGGTCTCCAGGGAGGTGGTCAGGGCGAACACCACCGTCGAATCACTCGAGTCGAACACGACGGCCGCGTCGGCGACCATTGCGAGGCGTTCGGCCACGACCGCTGGATCAACGCACCCGTCGACGATGAGCGGACTCACGATTCCTGGCGCGATCACCAGGTCGCAGCGCAGGCGTGTGGCCAGCAGCGCGAACCAGCGGTTGGAGTGGTCGTGGCTGGGTGAGACGAGATCAGTGATCGCGACGGTGAGCGGAGAACCTTGTGCACGGGCCCATTGGTGGAGGGCCCTGGCCTGGGGTTCGTTGGTCTCGATTGCCACGACACGCGCCCCGGACTCGATAGCGGCGCGGACGGCCGCCTGCCCACGACTGGTGCCCCCGGCCGCCACGAGCACCGAGCCGGGCCGGAGCTGGGCGAGATGCTGCGGTAGCCCTTCGGTCGTCAACGCGGGCCAGTCGACGTCGGATGATGCATCGAAGCGCAGAGCGACGAGTTCATTTCGCGCTGATTGCAGTGAGCTTACGTAATCGTCAGTCCTGAGCTGGCGCCTTAGTCGAGACCTGATTCGAGGGAGCAATCGTCGGGCGCGTAGAGCGGCGACGTCACTCGACTCGATGCCCCGTTCATAATCCTGCAGTAGTGCTCGGGCGATGCGGCCATGGCCGGCTGACATCAACCGAAGAGGATTGCGGAACGATCGATCGAATTGGTGCATCCGGTGCCACTCGGTCTCAGTCTCCAGCTCGGCCCTCTCTTCGATCGATCCGAGATCGACGAACACCGGACGAGTTGCGTCGAATACAACGTTCAGGGGATGAGCGTCCCCACTGACCAGTCCGGCGCGGTGGAGGCTGAGGTTCAGATCGAGCTGGAGCAATGCAGCGTCGCGCAGCATCTCGTCGCACCATTCGTGGGGATACGTGAGATGGGGTATTTGGCGGTGCTCCACGACGAGATCCGCATCTAGTCCGGCGACCTCGACTATCTCCGACTCGATGAGCAGGCCGGCATCGACGAGGGAACCGATGAGCCCAGAGTCAAAGAGTGAACGAGTAAAAACAGCCCGCGGTCCTGATATCAGGCGTAGAAGTCGGTTCCCGGCGGTGACGAGTCTGCCGGTATCTGTGAACGAAAGCCCGACCGGAGTCACTTGAGAAGGGTCCGTCATCGAGCCGCTGTCTCGATGACGGCACAGACGACACCGTCTTCAACTGCTGCCCCCATGGCGAGAAGACTACCTCGGCATTCGGCTCGTGGGTCCTGGTTGTTGATGTTGGTGGGCGTTGCGGCTGGTTCGTGGCGTCTGAGGGTGTCGACTAGGTGTCAACGAAAGCGGGGCTGCTCCAGACCACCTTTACGCTCGCCGCTACCTCGACTGCAAAGCCACCGAAAGCAAGACGAAACGATCGGCTCGCCGAGCCCACAAACGCCAGCTCGCCAACCGTGTCATCCGCCGCACGTGGCGAGACGAACATGCCCGAACGAGCCTACTCACGGCAGCGGCTCGACAAGGGAGCGTCTGACAGTCCCGCGATAGGAGCAATCAGCCAACCGATCGCAGGGGCGAGGGCATACGCTGCTTGTCGTGAGTTCCCCCGAGATCAGCAACGAGGCGTCGCGTCGGCGAACGTTTGCCATCATCAGTCACCCCGACGCGGGCAAGACGACGCTGACCGAGAAGTTCTTGCTGTACTGCGGGGCCATCGCCGAGGCCGGTTCTGTCAAGGCAGGGTCGTCGGTCTGCGACTTCTGATTGGATGGAGCTCGAGCAGAAGCGCGGCATCTCGATCACGTCGACGGCCCTCCAATTCGAGTTTCGCGATTGAGTTCTCAACCTCCTCGATACTCCGGGTCACCGCGATTTCTCCGAGGACACCTATCGGGTGCTGGCGGCCACCGATGCCGCGATCATGGTTCTCGACGGCGCCAAGGGCATCGAGTCCCAAACGCTGAAACTCTTCGAGGTATGCCGTCAGTGAAACGTGCCGTTGCTCACCTTCATCAACAAGTACGACCGTCCTGGTCTGGCACCCCTCGAACGGAGTTAGCCGAGCGAGGTTGCGGCAAGTATCAGACCCGCAACCCCGCCCATTGAGGCGACGTTGGCAGCGATCAGCTTCGGTAGTAGGCCAGCGATCCGACCGTCCATTTGGGCGAGCCGAGTTTCCACACTTGTGCGCAAGTCCTGCATCTCGATTCGCAGCTCGGTCTTGGCTATCTCGATGTCGGTGGTGAGAGCGCGGACATCCGTGCGCGTTGCGAGATCTGTCCAGCCTGCAGGTGGCAGAAGCTCCATGAGGACCTCGCTGGCTTCGGGGCCGATTGCCGGAACGAGTCTGTCGTAAAGGTGTCGGCGATTTGCGTCTGAGATCATTGTATCCCTCGGTCGTGTGACATTTCGAGAGGGAAGATGCTCCACCGTGCCACAACGGTGGGACACTCAACCGATCGTCAGAGCAAGGGCATACGCTGCTTGCCGTGAGTTCATCCGAGATCTGCAGCGAGGCGTCGCGTCGTCGAACGTTTGCCATCATCAGTCACCCGGACGCGGGCAAGACGACGCTGACCGAGAAGTTCTTGCTGTACGGCGGGGCCATCGCCGAGGCCGGTTCTGTCAAGGCAAGGCAGGGTCGTCGGTCTGCGACTTCTGACTGGATGGAGCTCGAGCAGAAGCGTGGCATCTCGATCACGTCGACGGCTCTCCAATTCGAGTTTCGCGACTGCGTTCTCAATCTGCTCGACACCCCAGGCCACCGCGATTTCTCCGAAGACACCTATCGGGTGCTGGCCGCCACCGATGCGGCGATCATGGTCCTCGACGCAGCCAAGGGCATCGAGCCCCAGACGCTGAAGCTCTTCGAGGTATGCCGCCAGCGAAATGTGCCGTTGCTCACGTTCATCAACAAGTACGACCGCCCCGGTTTGGCACCACTCGAGTTGACCGATCAGATCGAGGACCAGCTCGAGCTGCGTTGCACCCCGGTGACGTGGCCGGTGGGCATCCCTGGTGTGTTCTACGGAGTCGTCGACCGGCTGAGGCACGAGTTCGTCGGTTTCGACCGAACCGCTCGGGGTTCGACCGCAGCGCCAGAGACGGTCACGCCTTACGCCGACGTAGACGGGTCAGACCTCGATGGCTGGGAAGACGCCGTCGAGGAGCTCGAGTTGTTGGATGTCATGGAAGCCGACGCCGATTCCGAGTCGTTCCTGGCTGGAGAGTCGACGCCGGTGTTCTTCGGGTCGGCGCTGACCAACTTTGGCGTTCGGCATCTGTTGGACTCGATCGTGGACCTGGCGCCGAGTCCGGCCCCTCGTCC
>JAAETH010000918.1 GCA_024228575.1 Actinomycetes bacterium | reverse complement strand
TTCCAGGTGGGCCAAAGAGGAGCATCGCCGATTTCTCGGATCTCCAGTCCTCTTCATCTTCGCCCATGAATTTCTCGAAGCTCTGGTGTAGCGCTTGAACAGGCGCTCGCGTGTCCCAAGGAGAACCTTGGTCGGGATCGATTAGTTGAGGCTCGTCCGCTGGCGTGGTCGGGGTTCTACGCCCCGGTTTGTATGGCCACTCCGGCTCAGCCTCAACCATAGACGAACCATAGGAATCTGCGACGAGGAATTGGGGTATCTCTTGGCACAGGAGTCGCGCCCCGATTGAGAACGAGAGGACGTCCGCCGTTACCCACGACTCAATCCTGGTCGAGCTTGGAGCCCGGTCTGAGCACCATCCTCGTCGTCCCTGAACCTCGCGAATCGATGCCCGAATTGCCCCTACCAAGCCTAGCAGATGGAGCAGTCCATCCGAGTTCTCAGTAACGAGCACTCGCAGGAACTCTCTGTTGGAGTATGAGCGCTTTCTAGACAATGCGAAGGTAACCAGTCAGGTGTGTTCGCGCGGTGGGCGAGGGTCCGCCACTGTGCGCGCGTGAGAGTGTAGAACGGGATGGGTGGATGCTGAGGCCCGGATCGTTGTGTTGGAGACCCGCAACGCCGTGTTGGAGGCGGAGAACGTAGCGTTGCGGGCTCGGGTTGGCGAGTTGAACGAGCAGGTCGCGTTGTTGATCGGCCGGATCGCTGATCTTGAGAAACGGCTGGGTCGGGACTCGTCGAACTCGTCGAAGCCCCCATCGACCGATACTGGGTCATCGAAGTCGGCACGCTCAGAAAACGCGAACCGTAAAACCCGCCGAGCGTTGGGACGCTCCCAGGGCAAACAGCGCGGCACGCCAGGCCAAACGCTGGCCCAGGTGACCGACCCTGACGAGGTGGTGGTTCATCACCCGTCACGATGCCGAGCCTGTTCAGCCTCGCTGGCTGACGCCGAGGTGGTAGGGGTGAGCGTCCGGCAGATCTTCGACGTGCCAGACCCGACCGTGGTCGTTGTTGAACACCAGGCCCAACGCCGCCAGTGCGCCTGTGGGTGTGAGACCACCGCTGCGTTCCCAGCTGGGGCGAGGTCGCCAGCCTGTTACGGGCCATCGATCAAAGCCCACGCGATCTACCTGCTATGCGCCCAACATCTGCCCCGCGAGCGATGCGCTCAGACGTTGACCGATCTGTTCGGGGTTGCGGTGTCAACAGGCACGTTGGACAACTGGATCCGCGAAGCCACCGAAGCGCTGGCCACCTTCATGGCCGTTGTCGCAGCCAAACTTCATACAGAACCGGTCGTACACGCCGATGAAACCTCGGTCCGATCCCAGAAATCGGCGCTGTGGGTACACGTGTGCTCAACAACACTGTTGACCTGGCTACACGTCGGGCGTCGTAACAGGGCCACCCTCGAGGCCGGTCCCCTCGGAACCTACAGTGGCACGATCGTGCACGACCGCCTGGCCATGTACTTCAACTACGGCGCCGGCCACGTGCTGTGTAACGCCCACATTCTTCGCTCACTCAACGAACTGGTCGCCAACCACAAACACCGGACCTGGGCCAAAGGATTCATCGAGCTGATCGTCGACACCAAGAACCGGGTCGACACCGCCCGAACCCAAGACAAGACCGCGCTGAGCGGCTACCGGCGACGCAAGATCGGTCGACGATGGAACGAACTCGCCGACCAAGCCGCCAGAGCCGCCCCTGACCCTGTGAAAGGCACCCACCTATACGGCACCGACAAAGACGCCCGCAACCTCGCCCGAGCACTCACCGAACACCGGAACCTGTTCCTCGCCTACACCCGCGACTTCGCGTTGCCGTTCGACAACAACCTCGCCGAACGGGACCTGCGCATGATCAAACTCCAAGCCAAAATCTCAGGCGAGTTCCGCAGCCACACCGGCGCAGCCCGCTTCGCCACCATCCGCAGCTACATCTCCACCAACCGCAAACAACACCAGCCCATCCACCAACACCTCCGCCAGCTCTACACCCCCACCGGAGCCTGGCTACCCAGCTGACTGGTTACCT
>JAAETH010000917.1 GCA_024228575.1 Actinomycetes bacterium | reverse complement strand
AGGCCACATGGCCGCCACCTCGGCACCGGAGATCTCCTCACGATCGATCCCCATCAGCTTCAAGAAGTCGGCTTCACGCCGCAGCTTGTGGGTTCGTTCGGTCGAGCTTGCCGTCTGGAGGTAGCCGACGGGACGGAAGCCGGTCGAGAGTCCGGTTTCTTCCTCTAAGACCTCGTAGAGGTCTCGGGAGTACTTCGCCATCCAGGCGAGCGTCTCAGTGGTCATGCCACCGGACACGATCAAACCCGCGGCGTGCCATGTCGTACCAGAGGTGAGCTTGTCCCGCTCCAGGAGCACCACATCACTCCAGCCCAGCTTGGCTAGGTGATAGGCGACGCTGGTACCAATCACCCCACCTCCAATGATGACCACCCTGGCCCGATCGGGTGCACCCTTGCTCCGACTGGCATCGACTGCCATGGTCACCTCCTGCTGTTCTCAACCGGTCCCATGGGACTCAGTGCTTCACCATGATGTGCTTGGCCTCGGTGTAGTGCTCAACGGCGTACATCGACATGTCCTTGCCGTACCCCGACTGCTTGAACCCACCATGAGGCATCTCCGAGACGATCGGGATGTGATCGTTCACCCATACCGCACCGAACTGGAGGCCCTTGGCCATACGCATGGCCCGCCCGACGTCACGCGTCCAGACGCTGGCCGCTAGCCCGTAATCACAGTCGTTGGCCCAGGCCAGCGCCGTCTCCTCATCGGGTACGGACTGGACGCTGATGACCGGCCCGAATACCTCACGCTGAACGATCTCAGATGCCTGGTCGACACCGACAACGACCGAAGGCTCGAAAAAGAACCCGGCGCCGTCGCGGCTGGTTCCCCCCACTGTCACTTCCCCTCCGGCGTCGACAGCACGGTCGACGAAACCGGTCACCCGTTTCAGCTGATCGTCGGATACGAGCGGACCCATCTCGGTCCCCTCGTCCATGGGGTCGCCGGTGACGACCGACCCAGCGGCTTCGGTGAGCTGGGCCACGAGGGAGTCGTACACCTTCGACCCGGCAATCACCCGGCAAGGCGCAGTGCAGTCCTGGCCCGAGTTGTAGAAGCTGTTCTCCTTGAGGTTCGCCACCACCTGGTCGATGTCAGCGT
>JAAETH010000916.1 GCA_024228575.1 Actinomycetes bacterium | reverse complement strand
TAGACCTTGGCGAGGGTTTCTACGTTGTCGCCGATTCGTGCGGCTACGGCTGGTAGGGGTTCGCCGGAGTCGAGTTGGGTGCTGGCAAACCAGTGGCGGAGATCGTGTAGCCGGACGTCGGTTGCTTCGGGAACTCGGTCGGTGATTCGTCGAAAGGCTTGTGTCAACCGGTTCGGTGGGATCGGCGTGGCTCCGGTCGGGTCTTTGAGCAGGTCGGCCAGGACGAAGGCGTTGTGCGTCACGCGGGATCGGACCCTCGCGATGTAGTCGTTCTGATCCGCCCGATGGTTTCGTAGCTGGTCGACTGTTTGCTGATCGATGGCGACTTCTCGTACTTGGTGGCTCTTCGGGTCGTTGTGTTGGAGTTCACCGCTGGCGAGATGAGCGACCGCTTCTCGGATTGTCAGCCGGCCCCGATCTAGGTCGACGGCGTTCCATCGGAGCCCGCAGATCTCGCCTCGTCTCGCACCGGTGGTCGCCAGCAGTCGGAAGGCCAAGTAGTTCTCCGGGTTCCGGCTTGCCTC
>JAAETH010000915.1 GCA_024228575.1 Actinomycetes bacterium | reverse complement strand
GAGTGGGGTGGCATCCCCATCGAGGGCGGGGTGGCCGCCGCCTACCGGCGTGAGATCGCGGCGGCCGAGAACCCCGAAGCGCATCGGGAGATGATCGAGCAGCGGTTGTTGCGCATGCGCTCACCGTTCAAGGCAGCCCAAAGCGGCGACGTGGTCGACCTGATCGATCCCCGCGACACCCGCCGGCTGGCCTGTACCTTTGTCAAGCTGGCCCAACCGGTACTGCACAAGCTGGCCAAACGACCGAAGAAGGCAGTGCGCCCATGACAGCCTCCGGTGTGGAGGGTCTCGGCGACGGATGAAGCGATTCCACCAGCTGGTCATCGTCGAGGTGAGCGGGTCGATGGCAGGTGCCTATTGTGGCAAGCTCTTCGCTGACCATGGGGCCGAGGTCACTCTCGTTGGACCATCAGAGTTGGGCGAGGCCGAGACCGGCTACCTCCACCAGGGCAAGGACACTGTGGGCTCGCTCCCAGCCGGCTTGTTGGCCTCGGCCGACATCGTGATCGAGAGCTCGGCCGATGGTCCGTTGGAGCCCTTGGCCGGGGTCGGCGACAGTGTGGTACGAGTCCAGATCTCACCCTTCGGTTCGACGGG
>JAAETH010000914.1 GCA_024228575.1 Actinomycetes bacterium | reverse complement strand
CATGTGCATCCTGCGAGGCGAGTTCGACCCCATCGCCGGTGCCCGCATCTCGACCCAACTCGCAGCAACAACAGATCGCCTGTGGCGCGACGAACACGGCAAGAACCCCACCCGACCAGAATCCAGTGTCAAACAACGCCGTGCCGACGCCCTCGAAACACTGATCTGTGGATCCGCCGAGTCGCCTGCTTCGGCTCCACCGACACAAACACACCACGAGCCGGCCACCACGCTGTTGGTGATCGCCGATCTCGACACCGTCGCCGGCCAACTCGACAACGGCCGACTCGCCAACGCCACACCCGTCCCCGCCCACGAGATCGCACGGCTTGCCTGCGAAGCCGACATCGTCCCCGCCTTGTTCAACACCAAAAACCAACCACTGTGGCTCGGACGATCAACCCGACTGGCCACACCCGCTCAACGCATCGCCGTGATCGCCAGAGACCAAGGCTGCATCGCCTGCGGCGCGGCGCCAGAATGGTGCCAAGTGCATCACATCGACTGGTGGACGAGAGGCGGACCCACCGACATCGACCGACTCTGTCTCCTCTGCTCCACACATCACCACCTCGTCCACGAAGAACACGCCGAGATCACCGCCACCGACACCGGCTTCCAACTACACCGACGAAGACCACCCTCCCTTACCGTGTTTGCGGATCGGATCTAGGTTCGGTCTGGGAGTCCAGCGTTGTCGGCATGGCTGATTGCCCCCT
>JAAETH010000913.1 GCA_024228575.1 Actinomycetes bacterium | reverse complement strand
GTTCCTTGCTGGTCACCTTCCAGGTGTCGAGGAAGACTTCGCTACCGACTTCGACGGCCAGTTGCTTGCGATCGACGGTCGGCTAGACGTGCGAATGGTGATCGGCGTCGGTGATGGGATGACCTACGGCGTGTTGGCCGATCTGGATGACGACGGCGTAGTGGTGATCCGGGGCATCATGATCACGCCGGCCGAGTAGCCCAAGGTCCTTGTCCTGGATGCGGCTCCCGCCAGCAAGGTGCCGGCAGGTCGATAGTGGTCGTCCGACGGCGCTCGCTGGCCAGGTGGCTCGTGCCGCCTGGGAGTTCGCAGCCGATCCGACTACGTTGGTCGCGCTCCGGTTGCCCCCTCCTAGGGCGTCTCATCCTGGTTGCTGGACAAGGCACGTTGCCAGAAGGAGGTGACGGCGTCGAGCATTTCGTGGACGTCGACGCCGACGGATGGGAGGGTCGCGTGGCCAGATCCAAAAAGTCGAGCAAAGCCTTCCCTCGTCCTGGACTGGGGGCTGCGTAGGCGGAGTGTCACCAATCGGTTCAGAGCCATGCCGTAGCGCTTGTGCTCCCAAATGCCGACGTCTGCGATCTCACGCCACTCGTAGCCCCAAGACCCAATCGGAGTTCGAACCGTAATGCGCTCCTCGTCTAGAAGGATTGCGGTTGGACGCCAGATTCCAGCTAGCAATAGAGGGACGGCCAAGGCAAAGAGGCCGGCCGCGAACCATCCCAGGGTTTGGCCGCTCCGGATCATCAGGATCCCACCACCGGCAAGGGCAGCACTCCCCGCGGCCAAGCCGAGAATATTCGCTCTGGGCTGAACGTAGCTAGCCGAGCGTGCCAGTTGCCCCGATCCCATTGGCAGATCCTTCCACAGCCTACGACTACGTGCTCACGGGTGTTCAAGGCCGTTGGTACACCGTGAGTTGATGGCCCGGCCTGCGGTACTTGTTGTGGGAGTCGAGACCGGATGGAGCGTCCTGTGGACGGCCCGCCATAGGCCGTCCAGTCTGCGCTGTTCAGAGTCGCCCCTGAGACGGCTGGCCTGGGACGTTCGAGTCGGGAGCGGCCATGGTGTGGCCCTCGCATCCTTCACCGCCGAGTCGGTTCACCGGTCCGGTAGTCGTCACCAGGTTGGGAGTCGTGAATGGTCCAGTGCGGAGTCGTGGTCGCCGATCATTCCGTATTCAGACTTCGACTTGGAGGACAGCAATTGACTTGTCGTCGTGGGGCTTGGTCCTGGGCCAGCGGGTGCAATCGGGGTCGCTCTCTTCGGTTGTCTGGACGAGAGTAATGAACTCGTCGGCCGAGCGTTTGGCAACTTGGACGCCTTCGAGCCAGGTTGGTGGTACTCCGTAGTCGTCGACGCCGGCTGAGGCCCCGTCGGTCAGGAGTACGGCGGTGTCAACAGTGCTCGCGTTGAAGGTTTGTTGGATGGCGTGGCGGGCGGCTTCTGGTGTTGCGGATGGGACCCAGAACCCACCGGGTTGGTTGCGGTGCGACTCGAACGCCTCGACGGTTCTGATCCAGCGGGCGTCGGTCATGTCTGGCTTGCCCGGTGGCCGCTCGATCGACCGGACCACCTCGTCGAGGCGGTCGTCTCTGACTTGATGAATCCGTCCGTCGGTGTCGAGCACGATGACCGGGCTGTCGCAGAGCACCATCACTTCCAGGCGACCATTCGCCAGTCGGACCATGCTGACTGTCGTAGAGGGCGCATGACCCGGTGCAAGTTCGTAGGTGTCGACGAGCTCAGCGATGCAGGACTCGAGGAGCTTTGGTAGTTCGCACTCTGGTTCAGTGACCAAGCCGTCGGCCAAGCGCTGACCTAGTTCCTCGGCGATCCATGCTCCGTTGCGGTCGAGTTTGAT
>JAAETH010000912.1 GCA_024228575.1 Actinomycetes bacterium | reverse complement strand
GCCGAGATGACGTCGCATCCGATGTTCATGATTCGTCGCGACAACCTCAAATACATCCACTGCGAGACCGACCCTCCCCTACTCTACGACGTCGACGCAGATCCCCTAGAACGCAACAATCTCGCCGACGACCCGGACCATGTCGATACCGCCGCCGAGTTCGCCTCCGAGGTGAAGGCCCGCTGGGACAGTGACGCCATTCGTGACCGGGTCCTGACATCCCAACGAGCGCGCCACGCCATCCACCGAGCGACCCAACACTCCCCTATCGCCCAGTCGTGGGACCATCTCCCGATCAACGATGTCGCCAACCAGTACGTCCGCAATCATCGGGATGTCGTCGACGCCGCTCTACACAGTCGCCTCCACCTCGAGAATTGATGGTCTCACGCCAGGTGGTGCTAGGTCATGACAGGAGCCTCATCGGCCGGCTTGAAGCAAATGCGGCGGCCTGGTTCACCCAGCGGCAACGTCGGTTTTTGAGAAGTCGTCACCCACAAACAGCAGTGGATGCCCGAGCCGGCGAGCCAACGCATACGAGAAGGTGTCGCCCAGATTCAGCCCAGCCGGGTGCCGGCCCTTCCCGAACCGACGCCAACCAACCAATGCCTCGTCGGCCAACGCCTTGTCGATCGCGACCACTTCGATCTCGGCCCGCGTCATTAGCTCCCCGAGCAGCTGGGTGCCAGCAGGGCCAGTCTTCGCCTCGATGACTATTCCGAGCTCAACCCAGGTTGGAGCAGACATGATGTTGCGCGACTCCATCAGCTTGCGTTCGATTATGCCGCTCCCCGGCTCGTCGAACAGCACGGCGACGACCGCCGAGGTGTCAACGACATTCATGTCGGCAAGCCCTGGCTGTCGTATCCAATGATCTCATCAGGATGCCGCCCATCGAGCACTTGGAGGCGACTGAACCGTTGGACGATGTCACCCAAGTCGCGTTCCTGTAGACGGCGGCGCTCATAGTCGAGGCGTGCCTCGAGCGATGCGACGACGACGTCAGTGATGGACTCTCCGGTCAGCTTGGCAAGATCGCGCGCTAGCCGATCCGCCCGCTCGCTCTTGATACTCAGGACCATAGGTAGAACAGTACCTGTTCTGGTAGAACGGTACAATACCTTAGATCGAATCATAGCACTCCCTTCTCTGGCGTCTCATCGTTTAGGTTCTGAACACGGGGATCAGCCATGGCGAAGGGGACCAGCAGTGAATGCGAGCGAGTCGATAGCAACAGACATGGTGGCGACGGCCGATGTGATCGTGGTTGGCGCCGGCAATGCGGCCCTGGTTGCCGCCCTGTCGGCGGCCGAGCGGGGTGCCTCGGTCATCGTGTTGGAGGCGGCACCGCTGGCGCTCCGTGGTGGGAACAGCCGCTTCTCCGGTGGCATCTTTCGGATCGCTCACGGTGGGATGGATCACCTCCGCCCCCTGCTCACCGACGAGGCCCTGGAATGGGCGGACAAGGTAGAGCTCGATGCATACCCGCCAGAGAGCTACCTGTCCGATCTCCAGTTGACGTCCCAGGGTCAATGCGATCCGGCCCTCACGGCCAGGATGGTCGAGCGCTCCTATGACACCGTCACCTGGATGAGAGACATGGGCGTCCACTGGGAACT
>JAAETH010000911.1 GCA_024228575.1 Actinomycetes bacterium | reverse complement strand
CTCGTGGTCAGCGAGGTCAATCCGTCGGCCCTCGATTCGATTCCCAAGGGCATTGTCGCCAATCCCAACTGCACGACCATGGCCGCCATGCCGGTGCTCAAACCTCTACACGACGAGGCCGGTCTGACCGCGATCATCGCAAGCACCTACCAGGCGGTGTCTGGCTCGGGACTTGCCGGTGTGGCCGAGTTGGGCGACCAGCTGGCCAAGACCGTCGATGGCGCCACCGAGTTGACCCACGATGGCAGCGCTCTCGACTTCCCACCCGCCGATGTCTACGTCGACAACATCGCCCACAACGTGTTGCCCTACGCCGGTAGTTATGTCGAGGACGGCTCTGGTGAGACCGATGAAGAGCAGAAGCTGCGCCACGAAAGTCGCAAGATTCTCGATATCCCCGAGCTGCGGGTTTCCGGCACCTGTGTGAGGGTTCCCGTGTTCACCGGACATTCACTTTCCATCGCGGCCGAGTTCGCCGACGCGATCTCGGTTCGACGGGCCATCGAAATCCTCTCCGATGCCCCCGGCGTCGTGTACACCGCAATTCCGACGCCCCTCCAGGCCGCCGGTGCCGATCCGTCGTTCGTCGGTCGCATCAGGCGCAACCCGGTGCTGGCAAACGGTCTCGACCTGTTCATCTCGAACGACAACCTGCGCAAGGGTGCGGCACTGAACACCGTGCAGATCGCCGAAGAACTCGCCTCGCGGCTCGGCTGAGGGGTCTCTCGGACCACGGGCCGGCTCGTCGG
>JAAETH010000910.1 GCA_024228575.1 Actinomycetes bacterium | reverse complement strand
GGGCGCCCCAGCTTCTCTCGAGCGGCTGCCAGGCGGCCGTCGAGCGTGGCGTAGACACCCTGGATGAGCTCGATCGGGGTTTCTGCATGGACGGCCATCGTGGGACCTCCGGGTCGGTCGTGTGTGTTGCTCGGCTTCGCGAGAGTGTAACATGTTGATACAAGTAGGGAACAAGTTCTTCCCGTCGATTCAGAGAGCCGTTCAGTGGCACGCACGATTCGTTATCGCCAGATTGCCGACGAACTGAGAAGTCGTTTGCTCACGGAGGAGTTCTCTCCCGGAGACCTGCTTCCCTCCGAGAGTGAACTCGGGTCCGCTCACGAGGTCAGTCGGGTGACTGTGCGCCGCGCTCTCGAGCAACTCCGCGACGAAGGGTTTGTCGATTCGCGTCAGGGGTTTGGCTGGTTCAGGGCGACGTCGCCCGTTGCGCAGAACCTGTCCGCCCTTTCGACGCTCGATGCCCAGCTCACCGCCTCGGGGCGTTCCTCTGAACGCCAGGTGCTGGCCTTCGCCTACGTGGATGCCCCCGAGGAGGTAGCGGAGGTCCTGGGCACCACCGATGTGCTCGAGGTCAAACGTTGCCATCTGGCCGACGGCCAACCCTTTGCCAGGGTCATCGTCTGGTGCCCGGCATCGCTGGCTCACGATCTCAGCCGTAG
Source organism: Actinomycetes bacterium (assembly GCA_024228575.1). Lineage (GTDB taxonomy): Bacteria > Actinomycetota > Acidimicrobiia > Acidimicrobiales > Poriferisodalaceae > JAAETH01. The sequence continues at coordinate 27,128 of JAAETH010000910.1, read as the reverse complement.
CGATGTCGAAACGGCACCCTTCGTCGATCTGCTCAAGGTGAACGTGTCGGGGGCTCGCCAACACATCGGAGCGGTCGCTGCCAGCCGCGACGACGCCGAGCTTCTGCGTGTGCCTGCTGGTTCACCTCTCTTGCGTGCTCGCCGAATAACCCTCGACAGCAGGGGGCTGCCCGTGTTGTACGCAGAGCACGTGTTTGCCGCACATGTGACCGAGTTCGTGGCCGAGCTGCCCTACGAGCCAGCCGCCTGGGCTCCTGCGGGGTTGCAGCTCGTCGAGTAGTCGTGCGCCGATGCCGGCACGCCGGGTGCGGCCGGGAATGGCGAGGGCCAGCCGATCGCCGACGACAACACCGCCGAAGGCAGGGCCCGGAACCGTCGTATCGAGTTCGCCATGGTCGTCTGAGTCGCAGACAATGGTCAGTGGCGGATCTCGTAGTAGAGGTTGGCCTGGTCGCCCACGTCGTGTGTCTCGAAGCTCGTGAATCCCGCCTCGCTCATCATCTCCTCGGCCTTGGCCGGGTGAAGGCCGAGCGTGCCCAGGCCCATCCCCCCAGGCACCGACATCGCCGACTGCAGGCAAGATGTGATCGAGAAGCCGTAGAACATCGGAAGCAGGGGATTCCTGACGTCCTTGTGCCAATCACCCGAGCTGCGAATGTCCTTCACGAGCCACACACCGTCTGGCTTCAGCGTCTCCTTGACAGCGGCGATGGCCCGGTCGGGGTGAGGCATGTCGTGCAGTACATCGAAGGTGGCGACGAAGTCGTAGGTCGGGTCTTGGGGGACGTCTTCGGCGAAGGCCAGTACGAACCGGACGTTGTCGAGGCCCAGCTCCTCGGCACGCAAGCGTGCCAGCTCGATCGCGTGTGCGGAGGGGTCGTAGCCGGTGATGTGCGAGTTGGGGTAGTTCGCTGCGAGGCTGCACGCGAGGACTCCTCCGCCACATCCGATGTCTGCAACGTCGATTCCGGCCTCGAGTTGTTCGACCAGTCCATCGACGGCGGGAAGGATCGTCGACGTCAACCCATGACGGGCCCACGGCGATGTCATTCGAGCAAGCCCGGCAGCCGCCGATGGACCCTGCTGTTCGTAGGTGATCCCGATTCCTGTGCGGAAGGAGTTCTCGAGAGCGTCCATGGTCTCGACCGAGAAGCCGCCGCGGAATGCTCCGGCAGAGAAGGCAATCGAGTCCTCCTCATCGGCCAGAACCGCTGCTTGAACCGGGGTCAGCTCGAACGTCGAGTCGTCGTGGTGAACGATGAGGCGGGCAGAAGCGATACCGAGCAACCATTCGCGAACGAACCGCTCGTGGCATCGCGTCGCCTCGGCCACAGCACCGCTGTCGGCGCGGCCCAGGTCCTTCAGCGCCCGAAACAGGCCCAGCCGGTCGCCGAGGTTGATCATGGCGGAAACCATCTCGCCCTGTTTGTAGGTCCACACTTGGAAGCTGAACATCTTCAGCTCGTCCTCGTCCACACCTTCCACACGTGGTCGTTCAGGCATTGTTCCCCATTCCCCGTTTCGGTCGTGCCGAACCTACCGGATGGAGCTCGTGCGACCGAAAGCCCAGGGTTGTCATCAACCCAGATCAGCCAAGTGGGGCGGTGATGGTGTGTTCGATCGTGCTGGCTCTGAGCCGGAACTGCACGACCAATCGGTCGGCGTCGAGGGTCGACGGATCGACAGCACAATCGGTCAGTGGAAACACATACGTACGCTCGGTCGAACCGGATGGCTCGACCGATGCCAAGATGCCCTTGCGCGAGTTCTCCACGTCTTCGAGCCAAGCAGCGACGAGCAACACCTTTCGTTCGTTCGTGTTGGTGACCTCGAAATCGATCTCCCAGCTGCATCCGTCATCGTCGGCGACAACCGCTTGCGAGGAGACCTGTGCGGTGACGCCCAGGGGAGTGCGCTGGCTCTTCAACACGATGCTGAACACGATCCACGCGAGGGTGATGAGGACAATGCCGGCAAGGGCTGACCTCCACGTGAGGCCGCGACGAAAGAAGCGACCGGAATTGTGCTTGTCGAGCGCGCTCACAGGTCGATCCCGTTGCCGAGGTGGTGGTCGAACCAGGCGGGCCGGACCGTCACGTTGGGCGACCGCAAGGCGACGGCATCGCGGAAGTGGTGGGTGTGGGGGGCGATGTTTGTGAGCCACCTGGTCGAGTCGTATTCGATGTTCGTGACCCACGCCCACATAGGTGCTCCCTCCGATTCGAGTCTGCCATCCAGACCAGCAACTTCGCACAGCGATTCCGCGGCGGATTTGGTCGCTCGGCCCCACGGGAGCTTTGCCGACGATATCGCAGCCGGCGTCGGCTAATCGGTCGGGCTTCGAGCCAACAGCTCCCTCGCGCCGGGCTCACCGAGATCCCAGTAGAGCCCGGTCATGATGCGCAGCGCATCGCGCACCATCCAGTCGAGTATGTGTTCGTTGGGGGAGTGTTGCGAACAGCCACCGTACGAGTGCGGCACCCAGAGCGTGGGAAGTTCGAGCAGGCCGGCGAATACTTCATTGGGAAGTGATCCCCCCAGATTTGGCAGCAGCGTCGGAGCCAGGCCGGTTGTCGTCTCGATCGATGTAGCCGCCCACTGGGCCCACGGATGCTGAGGATCGAGTCGGGTCGCCATCATCGGCTCATCGCTGATGGTCACCGAGACGTCGTCGAAGCCATTGTCGGCCAGGTGGCGGCGAAGCCCGTCGAGCATCATGTGAGGGTCGCACGGCACCACGAAACGAATCTGACAATGAGCGCTGGCCCGGGGAGGTACCGCATTGGCCGGCTTGTCGGGGTTGCCAGCGGTGAAGGAAAGCACCTCGAAGCTGTTCCAACCGAAGACCCGCTCTGACGGTGTGAGGCCGGGTTCGCCCCAGCAGGGGTCGATCTGTGGCGTCCCCTCCCCACCCAAGGGGAGATCGTGGATGGCCGCGCGTACCGAGTCGGGCAACTCTGGTGGTCGCATCTCCGGGACTCGGATCTCGCCGGCGGCGCTGGTGATGCTGGCGATCGCGTGGCTGAGGATGATCGCCGGGTTGGCGAGCAGGCCACCCCAGTTTCCCGAATGATGCCCGCCTGCGCGCAGCTCGATTGTCATGTCGAAGTTCACCGCGCCGCGCGTCCCCATGAATACCGTGGCTTGTTCTGGTAATAAGCGGGGCCCGTCGGAGGCGAGAAGGACATCGGCCTCGAGGAGTTCGCGGTTGGCGGCGCAGAACTCGCGTAGGCCTGGCGATCCGGTCTCCTCGCCGGTCTCGACGAGGAAGGTCGCGTTGAAGCCCAGGCGACCGCGGGTTCCCAAGACCGCCTCGAGGGCGGCGATGTTTATTGTGTGCTGACCCTTGTTGTCGGCGGTGCCTCGCCCGTACCAGCGGTCGCCGGCGACCTCGAGCACCCACGGGGAGCGCCCGTCGTCCCACTGGTCGTCGTAGCCGCGAACCACGTCGCCATGGCCGTAGCCGAACACGGTCGGCAACTCGGCGGCCTCGTTTCGGTGGGCGACGAGCAACGGGGGTTGGTCGGGGCCGCGGGGATTGTCGAACACCTGGGCCGAGAACCCGAGTCGTTCGAGCGTGGGGGTGACCTCGTCGGTGAGATAGTGCAAGAGCTCTGGCCGCCGGGCCACATCCTGGCTCTCGGTTCGGTGGGAGACGCGGCGTGCCAAGTCGTCGAAGAGGCCGCCGCTGTCGAGGTGGTGCTCAGCGGCTGCGATGGCATTGTTGCGAGACATCACCTGCGACCCTAGATGAGTCCTATGGATTGGGGGACATCTCGCCTCGGGCGAACCATTCGCCCGGGCTCGATTGGGACCCATGCTCCTTGTAACGGCTCGGAGTTCCACCGCCCGTTGGTCTCATTTGAGCAGCAGGGTCTCGATGCGCCTGGCGGTCACGGCGACACCGATCACCGTTACCGATACGAGCACCGCGAGGTGGCCCAGCACGCCGATCGAGAACTCGCCCAGGTTGGCAGCCCTGACCAGTGCCACGCCGTGGTACAGCGGGCTCAGTTGCAGTACCCAGCTCCAATCGCCATACGACGACACCGGATAGAACGTCGCGGAGAACAAGAACAGCGGCAAGGTCACCGCAGGCACGTACTCGAAGTCGGCCCACGATCTCATGAAGGTCGTGCATGCCATCCCCATCGCAGCGAAGGCAGACCCGATCAGCGCACAGGCGGGCAGCGAGAGGATCATCCACGGCGACTGCACCATTGCGAGAGCGAGCATCGTGACGAGGAAGGCACCGGAGTAGAGGACCCCGCGCAGAACAGCGAACCCGATCTCGCCCACCGCGACATCGCCCGCCGACAGGGGTGTGGCCAGCAGCGAGTCGTAAAGGCGGGCGTGTTTCCACTTGTGGAACACGTTCATGGTCGAATCGAACACGGCGCCGTTCATGGCGGCCGAGGCCATCAAGCCGGGAGCGACGAATTCGGCGTAGGGAACCAATCTCCCTCCGACCTCCACATCGCCGATCAGTGAGCTCAGTCCCACCCTCATCGACAGCAGGTAGAACAATGGCTCGAAGAACCCGCTGAAGATCACCATGGGGCTGCGTCGGTAGACCATGACGCTGCGTTCGATGAGTCGCTGCGGTCGACGCACATCGAACAGCACGTCGGGAATGATCCGGGTCACCATCGACGACCGGGTGGTGGCGGTGAGGGTCATGGACGGAGGGTCCTTCGGAAGGTCTGGGTGCAGACCACCCATCCACCGCCGGCGAATCCGATGAGAACCAGCAGATGCAGAGTTGCCTTGGCGGGGCCGATGCTGTCGAGGATGATTCCGCGACACAACTCGACGCCGTGCCACAACGGTGCCGCCCACGCGACCGGCTCCAACCAGTCGGGCAACTGCTCGATCGGGAAGAAGACACCACCGAACAGGAACATCGGGATGAGGATGAAGCGCATGATGGGCGGGAATGAGCGATCGCTGTCGCGCGTCGAGGTCCACGCCGTGAGGGGAAGGGCGAACGCCAGCCCTGTCAAGACCGCAACAGGCACTGCGGCGACGAGGCCCCACGATCGGGTGTCGTCGAAGAGGGTGAGCGCCATCGCCACGCCCGTCGCCCCTACAGCGGTCTTGCACGCGAAATACACCGCCACGCCCGTCACCACGTCTGTTGGTTCGAGGGGTGTGGAGATCATGGCTCGGTACGCGTTCGACCACCTGAAGCCGTCCATCATCGGCCACAGAGCTTCCTGGCCTGCGGTGAACATCGATGTGGTCGCCATGATGGCTGAGGCATAAAACGCGAGGTACGAGACACCCCCCAACGCAGATGCCGAATCCGGAGCCTTGTCGACCAGCGCCCCCACGCCGAGACCGATACCCAACAGATACATCAGCGGTTGAAACAGGGCACCGGCTAGGTTCGCCTTCCAGACGCGCCGGTAGATCAACAGGTCGCGGTAGGCGACACGAAACGCTGCCGGGGTACCCATGCTCAGTCGGCCAGCGATCGGCCCGTGAGGCGCAGGAATACGTCTTCGAGACTGCTGCGTCGCACCAGGGCACTATCGGGAACGACGTTGCGCTCGCGAAGCGTCGCCAGTACGCCCTCGCCATCGGCTGCATACACGAGCAGTCGGTCGGGTAGGACCTCCACGCGCTCGCCAACGGCCTCGACCTCGTCGAGATGTTCCTTGTTGCGGTCGCGGCCAAACCGCATCTCGAGCACTTCGCGGGTCGAGTACTGGGAGATGAGACTGCGCGGCGATCCCTCGGCCACGATCTTGCCGCGATCCATGACGACCAGCCGGTCGCACAGTTGCTCGGCCTCGTCCATGAAGTGGGTGGTCAGTACCAGGGTCGCGCCACGTTCTTTCAACCTGTACAGGCGATCCCACAACACGTGGCGAGCCTGGGGATCGAGGCCGGTGGTCGGCTCGTCGAGGAGCAGGAGCTCGGGCTCGCTGATGAGAGACCGGGCGATGCTGACCCGCCTCTTTTGACCACCGGACAGGTGATCGACCTTGTCGCCGGCCTTCTCTGTGAGCTGGACGAAGTCGAGCAGGTCAGATGTACGGCGTCTTGCTTCGCCCTTCTTTATGTCGAAGTAGCGGGCGTAGATGATCAGGTTCTCCTCGACGGTCAGCTCCGCGTCGAGTTGGTCCATCTGGGGCACAACGCCGATTCGTGACCGGATATCGCGCCCATCGAGGCGGGGATCGAGGCCGAAGATGGTCAGGCTGCCAGCACTCACCGGTGAAACGCAGCCGATCATGCGCATCGTCGAGGTCTTGCCGGCACCGTTGGGCCCGAGGAATCCGAACGCCTCACCCGGCTGAACATCGATGTCGATGCCGTCCACGGCGACGAAGGAGTCGAATCGCTTCACCAACGAGCGTGCTTCTATTAGCGGCTCAGCCACAGGTGTTGCTCAGTTCGGTCCCGACCATCGGGCAACTGTAACGTCCACGTCCGGTTTGCAGTAGCCGAAGCGAAGACGTGAAACAGGAAACTCAGGCGAAGAGTGTCCACCCGGCCCGCGAACCCGAAAGGTTCACTCAGACGAACGGCCACCGCTGGCGCTTGAGGGAGGGGGTGTGGACCCGACGGCGGCTTGTCGTGGCCCACTTGCGACGCCAGGGCGAGACCTCGGGGCCCTGAAGTCGGGGTGTGTTTTTCTCGGCCTTGCGCAATCGTGCATGCCACCAATCGGTTGCGTTCTCGTCGGCGAGCAGGGCGACAGCGGCTTCGATGCGTTCGGTGAACCTCTGGCTCGACTCGTCTGGCTTCATGTGCAGCGGGGAACCGAAGTTGACGCTGACGCGGGCCCGGGTCGGCCAGTTCTGGCCCTTGGGCAGAACAGATCCGGTGCCGTCGAGGTGAACGGGCACAACTGGCGATCCCGACTGTTTCGACAAGAAGGCGGCGCCGGCCTTGAAGTCCTGGGACCAACCATCTTTGGAGCGTCCACCCTCGGGATAGATGACCATCGACCAGTCGCGCTTCAACAGCTTGATCGGTTCGGCGATGCTGCGGCGGCTGACGCCGGTGCGCGAGATGGGAACGGCCCCGAAGAAGAGGGCAGACAGGGCACTGGTGGGGCGGGTCGTGAAGAAGTAGTCGGCAGCACCGGCTATGAACAACCGGTTTCGCCAGGGCTTCGGCAGGGCGGTCATCATCACGGCGGTGTCGGTGTGGCTGTGGTGGTTGGCGGCGAAGATGGCGCCCGACTTGCCGAGTGCCTTGAGTCGATCGGCATTGCGGATCTCGGGCTGGGCGTAGAAACCGATCATTGGTTTCCAGACGATGTTCAGAAACACTCGTCGGGCGACTCTGGCTCCGGGGCGGCGCGCCCACTCGGTTTCGTAGTTGACCCCGATTGTCGAGGGCGCCGTCTCGATGCCGTGAGGAACGGGGGCAGAGCGCAGCGGGAACTGGGTCTTGGCGACCGCCTTCCTGGGAAGTGCCGTCACCTTGCGACCCGATTTCCACAGGTGTTTGATCGCCTTGGTTTGATTGAGATCGGCCATCGCGGGACTCAGACCACGTCCGCCATCATCAGGGGCGGGTTCTTGATGTGGGTGAGGGTGGGCTGGCGTCCTACGGTTTCGGAAGCCATTTCGAGCGCGTCGTTCATGGTCGTGGCCGCCCGGAATCCGAGGCGCTGAACCGCCTTCGATTCGCCACCGACAATGATGACCTGGCTGAGGTGTTCGCGTGCGTGAGCTGTCCAGTACCACATGTAGAACGGATGTACGCCGTGGTAGGCGTAGCTGGTGCGGTACAGGTGGCGGTACCACTCGTCTTCTGCGTAACGCTTCTCGTACTTCTGCTCGATGATCTCCGGATCGGTCGTGTCGGCCAGCACTTCCTCGAAGAAGTCGATGTAGCTCGGATGGTGCACCGGGTGGAACTCCCACGGTGTCGGATGGCTGATGATGACCACCCCGTCCTTGCGCACGAGTGGCCTACCCCTGTACAGGTTGAAGAAGTAGCCGAGCCCGAGGCAGGCCACGAGCACGGGGTTCATTACCGAGTTGACGTTGTAGGGGCCGACGTAGGGAAGGCCCATGGTCAAGATGTCGGTCTGGCCTTCAACCCGCACCAGCTGCTGCTTGTAGACGTTTTCGATCGTGACCTCGTGCACGGCCTCGACTTCGCCCGCCTGGATTGACGTCAGGCCGTAGGGAGCCCTGATGCCGTGCAGGATCTTGCGCGCCATTGAGACCGGCATCTTGTCGAGTGCCTTCTTGGTGCCGAGCAGCATCGCCCGGTCCTTGGCGTTCATCTCCCACTCGCGTTTCTGCAAGAACTCGAAGGGCGAAGGAAATGTGTCGGTGTTGAGGGTCGTCTCGATCTGGAACACGTTCAGGTGTTCCTGGATGAGACGGCCCTGACGCCAGTTGCGGGTATGCAACTCGGAGTTCTTGTTGTCCATGAAGGACTTCGAGTTGCGCATCGTGTGCACATTGTGGTGGTGCCTGATGCCCTGGTAACCCGATAGACCGGTGGCCACGCTCTTGTGTCCGCCGTCGAGCGACACGAGGTTGATGTTCACATAGACGACCAGATCTGACTCGACGGCACGTTTCGAGATCTGTACTTCCTCGCCGTGTTTGGTGGTTCCGAGGATGATCAGGCCGTCGGGGTCTTCTGCGTCGAAGTTGTACAGCTGGCCGTAGGGCGCAAATGCGTCGTAGACGCGGTCGCCGACAGCGTGTCGCAGCTCGTCTTCGGTCATGCGCCGGTGGAGAGCCAAGGCGGCGATGATCTCTACGTCGTCGACTCCGGCGGCCGCGGCCATGTCGAGCACTTGCTCGATGATGCGACCTCGAATGTCGGGCGCCTGCATCGGAGGCAGAGGGAGCGACACGTCGTCGAACGCGATGGTCAGCTTCATACCCGAGAACAGCAGGTCGGGTAGTGGAGACTTGTCGCCAAGGGGATTGAGAAGGGCGTCTTGGATTGCGCCTTCGACATCCTCGATGGGTTTGAGCGGTTCGTTCGGATACACGACCCGGCTGCCGGAGGGCAGCTTCTCGAACCGGAAACCCTCGCCGTGGTGGAACAGGATCGGGGGAGTGGTGCGCTCGATTTCGAGGACCAGACCTGGACGGGGGCTCATCGACGGGCTCCTGAGGGACGCGACTGGGTTGGTTCTGACTGGGCCGGTTCCGATTGGGACGGGCGCGACAGGCGTCGGTCGTCGAGCCGTGGGTTCTGGGTGCGGGCAGAGATCGGCAACAATGGCCGGGGCCCTCCGGGAGACTTGGACCAGTGTTCGCTGAGCCAGCCGCGTTTTTCGGCGATGGTCACGAGCCTGGCCTCGGGGTTGACGGCCACGGGATAACCAACGGCTTCGAGCATCGGCAAATCGGAGGCCGAATCGGCGTACGCAACACCCTCGCGGAGATCGAGTCCGTGTTCGTCTGCCCATTCGAGCATGACCTGGGCCCTGACCTCACCGGTCGGCGGGACATCGATCATCTCGCCTGTGTAGCGACCGTTCCTGTGATCCATGCGAGCCGCGATGATGTCGTCGAACAGTGGAGCGAGGGGCTTGACCGCCAGCTCGAGCGCACCTGTGATGAGCACCGTGCGATGGCCGGCGGCCTTGTGTGCCCTCACCCTGCGCATCGCTGCTGGAAACGACTTGGTCATGATGAGGGCACTGAGCAACTCTTGGGAGTCGTGGTCGAGTTGTTCGACCGAGGCTCCTCTGTAGCGGCGGTAGAAGTAGCGCAAGAAGTCGGTGCGGTCGCGACGATCGCGGCTCCAGAGGCCGGGACCCTGCGCTGCGGTTCGCAGGGCGAAGCGGATGCGTGACGATGTGTCGAGGTGGCGGGTGGCGAGCCACGCGTAGCTCTCGACGACATTTGAGGCGATGAGGGTGTTCTCGAGGTCGAAGGCGGCGAAGGAACGTTTGGGGTCGAGCACCTGTGAGCGAAGACGCTGCTCGCGGCTGGGCCCCGTGCGCTTGCCCGGGGTCATCTTGACCCTGGCCTGGATCACCACCGTCGGCAGGTGCACCTTGCGGATGTAGTGATCCCAATCGATGACGCGTGGGTCAAATCCGAACATTTCTTGGTCGGCTTTGCCGAGGGTGTTCCAGAGGTCGGTGGTTCTGTCGATCTGGTACAGGGCCTCGCAACGGCCGTATGCGCCATAGATCTGGACGTACCCGTGGGCCTGGTCGACGACCCGCCGTTGCTCCTGGAGCTTCTCGGTGATCGACGCCTTGCTGCCCCGGATGGGAAGAGCGTTCACCGCCTTTTCTGCCACGTCCATGACCTTCTGGATCCGCTCGAGTTTCTCCTCGAGGCCACCCGTTCCGGTGAAGGTCCAGCTGTCGACGGCGATGGGATTGCCCTTGGCGTCGTAGATGGGGTTCTTTGTGAACCAATCTTCGGTGGTCTCGGTGAGCACCTTGTAGCGCAAGGGGTTAACCGAACCCGATGCCACCTGGTAGATCGAGGGCTTGTACTCGGGGCCGTCCCCGTTCGGGCTGTCCTGGCTCGGGCCGTGTTGTCCAGGCCCCCGCGGACCGGCGGCGGCGACCGCGCAGATCGCCGCGGCGACCATGTCGACCGGGATGACGTCGACGACACCCTCCGGGTAGCCGGGGAACTGGTTCAGTTCGCCCTTTGCGAACGACACGATGAGCGGCTCGGCCATACGAAATCCGCGGATCCAACCCGGCTTGGGCTCAGACCAGGCCGACTCGATGATCGACGGACGGACGATGCTGAGTGGGATGTTGTCGCGGAGCTCGAGCAGGGCTTGTTCGCCGAGGGCCTTTGAGTATGTGTAGACGTCGGGCCAGCCAAGTGAGGTGGCGCGACTGCGGCCAGCGTCGACCATACGTGTGTTGACCCAGGCCGCCCTGCGCTGTTCGGTCTTGGCGCTCAGGAGGGGGATGCCGGCGGCCCCCAACTCTTCGCGAGCCTCCTTGCCGAAACGTTTGAGCATGTGGGGAATACGGCTGTGGGCATCGAGATCGGACCGTGAACGCCGGGCGGCGGCCACCTCGGCTCGCCAGTCGACCTGGATGTGGAAAGGGGTCTCGACGAGGAACTCCTCGGAGGCCTTTCCCCGGCGGTTGCCTGCGACGTAGCAGGTACTGACGGCGATGAAATGAGGGGCGACGCCGTCGTCCTGGAGCACGGTGAGGATGCGGTTTGGGCCCAACAGGTTGATCTCGACCGAGGTGTCGAGGGGGTTGTCGAACGAGACGGTTGCGGCCGAGTGGATGACGATGTCGCACGAGGTGAACTCGGCGCGGTCGGTCTCGTCGAGTCCCAGGCCGTCGGTGCTGACGTCGCCCGAGACGACCTTGATGCGGCTGGCACAGCGAGAGTCGAAGTCATCGCCCCAGTCCTCGCGCAGGCGGTCGAATGCGTCGTTCTTGAGGATCTCGCGATCGACCCTGCGCTGAACGTTCCCGCGGCGGGGCGGGCGGACCAGCAGCACCAGCTCGCAGTCGGGAACCCCGCGCATCAGTCGTTCGACCAGGGCGGTTCCGAGGAAACCGGTCGAGCCCGTCACGGCGATCTTCTTGCCCGCGAGGGCCTCATCAATCACGCACAGTGTTCTACCACATTGCTTACCAATTGGTAAGGCCCTCGGCTAGGTTTGTGCTGTGGTTGTGGTCGAGAGGCGTTCCACCCGGGAGAGGGTTCTGGAGGGTGCACTTTCCGCGTTTGCCGAGCGTGGCTTCGCTGCCACATCGCTCGACGAACTCGGTTCACAACTGGGGCTCACCAAACAGGCGATCCTGTACCACTTCGGGTCCAAGGACGGCTTGCTCTCTGCCGTGATCGAGGTGACCGCGGTCGAGCTGGTCGAGGTGTTCGAGACCGAGGTCGATCAACAGCTGACCGGGTTCGAGCGCATCGAGTCCGTCGTTCGGGTCACGTTCCGATTGGCGGCCCGAAGGCCCGAGGTGCTGGGCCTGCTGCGGCAGGTCTCGCGCCTGGGCGATCCGCACACAACAGCGTTGGCGGCGGGGCTGCGATCGCTCATGGATCGCGCCAACAACTTCCTCGAGCATGAGATGGCCGCTGGTCGCCTTCGGCGTCATGAGCCGCGATTCCTGTTGCTCAGTGCCTATTCCGCCGTGATCGGTGTGGCAACCGAACCCGAGGTCATGCGGGCGATGGGTGTCGAACCAAACCTACGGTCCCTCGCCGAGGCCAGGTCAGAACTGACCTCGTTCCTTCGGGATGCTCTGGTGCCCTGAACGGGAATCCACGACCACCCGACCTGTGGGTTGGCGTGGCGCCAACACCGTTCGGGTACTACCCAGGTCATCGCGTAGCCCCACCCCGCCGCAATCCAGTCGGTGGGGTGGGTTCGGGGAGCGGCTCGTGTGTGCGACGGTGGTCCTGCAGCGCCAGATGGACGCCGACAGGCTATGGCGACGTGAGCCGCAATGCCGAGCCCGAACTCATGCGAGCCATGGGCATTGACCCGAGCCTGCGGTCGTTGGCCGAGGCCCGCTCGGAGCTGACGTCGATCCTGCCGGACGCCCTGGTGCCTTCACGGCAGTGGCCTATGGCGCAACAGTGCCGTCGGGAAGGACGCACCCGCTCTTCTCGTTGTTGTCGGTGAAGATGCTGATGGTGATCGAATCGCCGTTGGGGTTGGTGACGGTCACGGTCGCCCAGATGGTGAGCCCGAAGTTGGGATCGTCGCACGGAAGGTTCGTGATCCCGTTCGAGTGCACCAAGTCAACATCGAGCTGTACATGACCCGCTCCGTTCAGCTGGCACTTCTTGACGGAGTCGAAACTCCACCCGCCCACAGGCGCACATACGATGGTGGCGCCGCTTTCGAAAGTGAATCCGTTCATCTCGCTCGTGAACGTCTGCGAACATCCGACGGGATCGGCGCTGTTGCTTCCTCGAACACACGGGACCGATTGTTGCGATGTGTAGAGATTGGCGACCAGCTGGATTGGACCGAGCACTGGGTGTTGCGCGTCGCTGGTGGTTTCTGGTTCTCCTGTGCCCACGTCTGATGTCGCAGTGCCGTTGAACGCCGCACCGAACATCATCAGAGCCAGCAGCAGCAGGATTCAAATGCGTCCTCGTGTCATCACTTTACGTCTTTCTTCAGGTCGGGAATCGTGCACTCCAAGTGGTATGACCGCTCTATCACATCGATGGTATCAGTACAAGGATCGTCGTTGGGCGACGTGTATGGCGAAACACCTACTCAATGTCGCGGCACAGGCATTGTGACGCAATCGACGATTCGAACGAGAACAGTTCTATGACGCCTGGGCGATGCGCACGCGACGGCGTTGGTGGCGGGGCTCCGATCGCTCATGGATCGCGCCAACAACTTCCTCGAGCATGAGATGGCCGCTGGTCGCCTTCGGCGTCATGAGCCGCGATTCCTGTTGCTCAGCGCCTATTCCGCCGTGATCGGTGTGGCAACCGAACCCGAGATCATGCGGGCGATGGGTGTCGAACCAAACCTACGGTCCCTCGCCGAGGCCAGGTCAGAACTGACGTCGTTCCTGAGCACCGGGTGCGAGCTCACATGTGGCGTTTCGAAGGGACCGCGCTCTGGGGCCGGAATCCTGGAGCTCTCTCGCTGAACACCACGACATCGTCGAGAGTTCTGTAGGGCAACACAGCGCGACGACGGCGGTCCCCGCCCCGAAGCCGTTCCTCATGGGTGCTGGTGTGCTGGTGTGCTGGTGTGCCAGCCCGTCTGCGTCAGCGACGTGTTGGGCCCCGAGTAGTGGGCCTGTCCAGGTGCTTCAACTCGGTCACCTCGTCTCGCCTCTGAGGACGACCGCCTCGCAGCGCCGGTTCGCCTGCCGCACTCGCGACGGCGAAGGTCGAGATCACGGCGGTGGGCATCAGGCCGCTGGTCGGAAGAAGCATCAGCATGGCAACCAGACCGGCTACCGGAGCGAGAGCATTCCACGCTTGTCGCCGAAGGTGCAAGAGCAGCATGACCACGCCCGTCGCGAGCCCTGCCAGGCCCACGACACCCCACTCGAGGGCCGTCTCGACCAGCACGTTGTGGGTGCTCGCGCGGCGAGCACTAAAACCGCGGGCCGATGCCGACGGCAATCCGGCGGACCCCATTCCGAGCCCCGAGATCGGGTTCTCGGCGAAGACGTCGAGGCCCTCCTCCCAATGGTCGAGCCGCCCGTTGAGACTCAAGGTCGCCTCGACTTGCCGCTTTCTCGCCAGCCGGGTGGCGGTCTCGGCCGGTCCGAGTGCCGAGAAGGTGCACGCGACGGCGACCGCGATCGCCACCAGAGCGATTCGCGCCTTTCGTCCCGACAAACGGAAGGCCTCGACAGCGAGTGCCACAACTACTCCCAGCGCTGCGGTGTAGGTCTGACTCCACGCGATCGCCAGAATCCCGATTGCGAGCCAGGCCAGTCGTTCCAACAGATGAATCCGCGCGCGGAAGGGCCAAAGGGATCCGAAGACACAAACCGCACCCAGAGCGCCCTGGGTATTCGGATGCCAGGTCACACCACTGAGCCTCTTGAGGCCGAAACGTGTCGTGTAATCATCGGTCGCATACTCGAGTTGGAGCGTCGCAGCGACGAGTCCGGCGACAGTGATCAGGACGGCAGCTCGAACAAGGGCCGTCCACGGGGACGAGAACGACAGCTGATCCGTCGAAGCAAGCCAGACGGTGAGGACGAGGATGGCCCAGCAGATCGCGAGTGCAAGCGCCCGGTGGGGCGTGACGGCAAATGGGAATAGCAGGGCTGAGACCACCGCTGTGGCAACCGGAACCATGATGAACAGAGGGATTGCTCGCAGCGAGATGCCCTTCCCCCTGGCGACCACAATGGCCGACGCGAAAGCACCGAATGACGCAACACCGTACAGAACCAGTCGAGATGTCCCTTCGTGACCGAATCGGGCGGCGCCTCTCGACTGTCCGACGACACCGAGAGCGACGACGCCGCCGATGAGCGCGTGTGCCAGCAGAGTCAAGGTGCCGATGTGGCAGACCCTCCGCTTGATCACCCCTTGCTCCGCCGGGCGATCGCTCTTTCGTACGCGTCCAGGAACACCGGCACCACCTTGTCGAGTGCAAATTCTGCACAGACGTGTTGCCTGGCGTTCTTTCCGAGCGTGTGCATCGCCTCGCGGTCGGATGTCAGCTCCGAAATGACGTTCGCTAGCTCGACCGGTGAACGGGGTCGCACGAGCCGGCCGGTCACCTTGTCCACGACGATGTCGGCACATCCGGGTGCGGCCGTGCTGACGACGGCCTTACGCGCGGCGCAGGCTTCGAGTAGCGACCGTGGGAGGCCCTCTCCGTATCGCGTCGGCAGCGCCACTATGTCGGCCGCGCCCATCACGTCTGCTACGTCGTTTCGTTCGCCGAGGAAGTGAACGTTGTCCGGAGCGGTGCGAACGACACGGTTCGGAACACGGTCCCAAGGCCTGGCGTGACGTGACCCCGCCAACGCCAACACGACACCTTGGTGTCGGAGCATGTGGGCGGCGCGGATGAGGTCGAGCGTGCCCTTCGGCCTGATGATACGACCGGCCATCAGCACCAACACCGTGTCGGGTTCGATTCCCATGGCGGTCCGTACGGCGTTCGCAGCTGCACTTCGTTCGGGTTCAGGTTCATGTCGACACTCGACCCCCGAGCCCCCCATCGAGGTGCTTGTGCCCGTTGGGAGAACGTTCTGTTCGAACCATCGTTTGTCGACGGAGTTCTGGAACACCCAATGGTCGACGTGTTGGGTCGAAGCACGCTGGAGGCGGCGATAGGCAGCCTGGATGGGGAGGCGAACGCGCGATCGAGGAAATGGGAAGGCCGTACCGCGTCCGGTGACGGTCTTGACCACGGCAGCGGCGCCTCGATGCCGTGGGATCTCGAGTCCGGGAATCGTTGTGAATGTATGAATCACATCCGGGTTCAACCCGGCTATTCCCTCGAGGAGCTCATCGCCCACGCGGTGGGAGACGAGTGCCGCACGCGTGGATTGCTGATAGTCGACGAGCTCGATACCGCGCGGGGAGGGAACCGTGTGGTCGAACCTTCCCATCACAGCCACATCGCAGCCGACCCCAACGAGCTCCTTGGCGAGAGCGATCCGCTTGGAGCCGTCGCGGCCGCCCGCCAGCAGGACCTTCATCTGGCGCGCCGAAGCGACGGCGAGGGTGGATCGAACCGGGGTATCGACGTATCTCTGAGCACCCGGTCACGCTAGTGGTCAGCTCGACCGCCCGCTCGAACACGGAACTGCCGCGACCGCGAAGCAGACCAACACTCTGAGTCGACGCCCGCCCACTTGCCGCGACGTGAACGCAGACGTATGGTCGGACGCTGTGATGATTCGATGCTGTTGACCGACCGTCGGGACGCGGCGCGCGCCGGTTCGTCCGGGCAGCTGCCGAGCTGGTCTTGTGCCGTGTTGGTCGGTGTGGGGTTGCTGGGCGCAGCGTTTCTGGTGCCGCGGCTCGCCTATAGAGCCGGGCCCGGTGATGCCCTTCTCCTGCCGTTGGCGGTCATCGGTACTGCGTTGCTTCTTCGATCACCGGATTCCCCGGTCCGTCCAACCATCAGAGCAGCGGCACCGTTCCTGTGGCTCATCATGGTCGGTTCGCTGATAGGTCTCTCCGACGTGGGACTGGTCGACTGGGCGATAGACCCGTTGGCCAAGGAGATCTACGTACTGGCGATCTTCGCCGGTGGTTGGCATCTGGTGTGGTCCAAGCGCGATCACCTCGAGACGATTCTTTCCCTTCAGCTGGTCGCGCTGGCCCTGATGGCCTACTACGGCATCAAGTACGGACACCACAAGTTGCCCACCGTTGCTCCCCATCCGAACATGACCGGATCATTTTCCGCAATCATGTCCGTCGCCGTCCTCATGGCCTCTCGGCGTCGGGTGACGATGATTCTGGCCGTGGCTCTTGGGCTCGCAGGCGTGTTCGGATCGCAGTCATTCGGCGCCGCCGCTGCCCTTGCGGTTGGCATTGTCGGATTCGCCGTCAGGTCCTTCCGCCGGACCCGTCCAGACCTGCGCCCGCTCTTCGTCGCGGCTGTCCCGCTGACCCTCGCGGTGGCAGCGATGGGAGCAACCGTGGCATTCGAAGCGGTCAAGGTAGACCGGGGTGATGAGATTCTGGACGAGACCTCCGAGGGGAGGTTCCAGATCTGGTCCGATGCATTGGCCGCTTGGCAAGACCGTCCTCAGGGGTTGGGGCCGGGCGGTCTTCGTGCGAGAGGCGAGGCCAGGGACGAGGCGCACAACGATCTGCTCGGATTTGCGGTCGAACGCAGCCTCATCGGACTGACAGGACTCGTCGGGTTCTGGGTTATCCTCTGGAGGAGTGGAAACGCTGGCCTCGGGACACACACGGTGATGTTCGCCGTTCTTGTTGGCGGTCTGACGCATGAGACTGTGCACTATCGGCACATTTGGGTCGCGATAGCCGTTATTTTGGTCGCGGACGGGACCGCCGACGGTTCCAGACGCGGATGAACGGCGATTCGGCAATGGCACAAACGAGATCTCGCCGGCATGACAGTGCCTCTGCGGCCTACGGACTGAGGGACGTTCCTGGATCTCGGCTCGCGCGCTACGGCCTCGTGGTCGTGGCGTCGGTCGTCTGTGCCGCGATCGCCGCTTTGTTTGTGTACAGGTCGACGGAGGCGACCCAAGAGAGCTACTCCTCGTCCATGCTCATCGAGCTCTACGATTCACGGCAATCCGGCCACTACCTCGCCGGGGTGGCGAGCGGTGCACCTTCAACGGATCGCTACGACGAGGTTCAGTTTCTCAATGGCTCGGTATTCGCTGCACATGTTGATGACCTGGTCGATTCCGGCGAGGTCATTGTGTTCAGCGCTAGTACCGACCAAGAAGACAGCGACTCGACGATCCGATTGGTCATACGCAGTCGGGTGTCGGGTCAGGCGGCGCGCCTGAGCGTCATCTTCAAGGCCTACCTCGAGTACGAACGGGCATCGGCTCTGTCCGGCATCGAAAGGCAGCTTCTCAGCGCACAAATCACCCTTGACGAGGCATCGAGCGATGTCGCGGAGTACGAAACCGAGCTGGCGGATCTGAGGGCAAGAGAAGCCTCGTCAGACGACATCACTCTTGCGACACAGCGTCGCAATTCCGCGGTTAGCAGAGTGTCTTCCGCAGACAAGGATCTTGCGGCCGTTCGGAAGCGAGCAAACGAGTTGGGCGAGCGTGCAGTGCTCATCGATGCGCCCGCCAGCAGGCTGATCCGATCGGGAGTCTCCAGAGCCAGACGGGCGGCGTGGGCTTTCGCATTGACGCTGCTGATTGTCCCTGTGGTGTTTGTCGCGCTGTTGGTATTCCGTCGTCGGCTCAGACGGTCGAACGACCTCGCCGGTTTCGATTCCGACATTCGACCACTTCCCGGTGTTCAGACCGATTCGGAAGTGCAGCCGACGGTCACGCGACTGCTGGCAGCTCGGCCCAGCACCTCGAGGCAGATCGTCGCCATCGCAGGTGTCCAGGAAGGAGACGGCGCAACGGGGGTCGCAATTGCGATAGCCGTCGAAATCGCCAGAACCGGGGCCGCGACCCTCTTGATCGACGCGGCGGTCGATGCGACGGCGTCCGTGCGGCTCAACTGCGGTACCGTGCCGGGGGTAGCCCAGGTGCTCGATGGCGCAACGGTGAAGGAGTGTCTGGTCGCCAGCGGCCTGGTCGACAATCTGCTGGTACTTCCCGCTGGCGATCCGAACCACGACGGGATCGCTGTCAGCTCTCGCAAGATCTGTGCGTTGATCGACGAAGCCGTGGGTGTCGACGTGGTGGTTCTCGACTGTTCTTCGCTCGCCGATCCCGATACGGCCTTGCCTTGGCTCGCCATCTCCGACGATGTGGTCCTCGTGGCAAAGTCTGGTCGGTACCCCGTCCGTGAAGGGGCCGCTGCGGCAGCATTGCTGAGCGAGTGGACGTACGGCAATCGATGGCTGCTTCTTACGGGATCAAATCCGCTCGATCGTTGACGTCAGGCGCGAACAAATTGGGCCTTCGGGTCGGTCGTACGCGGATCCACCCGGCTCATGGGAATCGGTTAGGTTTCGGCTGTGCTGACGACATACCCAACATGAGGAGAGTCGATATCGCGCGCGCAACGCATCGACGCGGACGCAGAATCTGGAGTTGGCCGCTCCTCAAACGGACGCGCGACACTGCCGGTACGGCAAGACCTCCCGAGCATTCCCACACCGGGATCGCCGACGTGCGCAAGGCGAGGCGCTCCGCTGCGCGAGCTCGGGTCTTGTCACGACGGCGCTGGTTGTTCGGTGCGACGGTGTTTGCCATTTGGCTTGCTGCTACCGGATGGTCTCTTCTGGGCGCGTATCGCGCGTCGGATTCGGCGGCGTCGGCTGCTCGAGTACTCGCCGCAGACTTCAACACTGCCGACAGCGATGTGTTGCGCCCTGTCCTGATCGATCTGGACCGTGCGGTCAACAGGATGAACGACCCTTGGGTGAGGCCCGTGCGGTGGATTCCGTGGATCGGCCGTCAGCTCAACGCTGTCGACGATCTGGCGGTTGCGGGTCGGGAGGCGGTCGGGGCGGGCATCGATGCGATCGATGCGATCGACACGGCAACGCTTGACGATCCTGTCGAAGCTCTGGCTGTTGCATCCGAGGCCCTGAGAGATGCGCTCGCACAGCTGGAGCAGATCTCCGTGCCGTCGAATCGATGGCTTGTGGGCCCGGTCTCCGATGCTCGAGCCGAACTCACGGAAGCTCTCGCCGACATCGGCGGAGAACTGGTGCGCTACGAGGGGCTGGCTTCGGGGCTTGCCTCGATGGCGCAGGGTCAGTCGACCTATGTGATCGCGGCTGCGAACACCAGCGAGATGGGCTCCGCGTCTGGGATGTTGCTGCAGTACGGCACGATGCACCTCGACGGCGGAGCCGCCATCGTGTCCGACTTCACAAGTCAGGGCGATCTCGGACGTCCGTCGCAGATAGATATCGACGAGAACATCAGGTTGTTGTGGGCAACGACCGATCCCGGACATCTTTGGCAGTACACCTCACATCTCAGCTCGCGAGCGTCGGAGGTTGCCCGAATCACCGCCGACATGTGGGAATCGGTCAGCGATACGCCCGTCGACGGTGTCATCATCATGAGTCCGATCGCAATGCAGCTCTTGTTGGAGGCGTCAGGGACCGACACGATCGATCTCGACGGTCGCACACTGGCAACCAGCGACATCCCGCAATTCTTCGCCCACGATCAGTATTCCGTGTTCGACAACCCGGATACGACCAAGACCGAAGGCGTGATCGAGCGCCGCTCGCTGCTTGCCTCGGTTGCCTCTGCGGCCCTTGGATCCGTGTTCGATGGCGACGCAGACGCTCGCAGTCTTGTGAACGGTCTGTATCGAGCCTTGGATGGGCGGCACCTGGTGTTCTGGAGCCGCAACGATGAGCTGCAGTCGAGTTGGAAACGTGCCGGCGCGAGCGGCGATCCCGCTGCGAATGCCGTCAAGGTGGGGGTTGCGAACGCCGGCGGGAACAAGCTCGATCAGTTCCTCGACGTCGACGTAGCTGTCACGAACCGTCGACCGAATGCTGTCCGGCTCGACATCGACATCACCAACATCGCGGACGAAGACGCTGTTGCGTACATTCTCGGAGCTCGTCGATCTGGCCAGTACTCAGGTCACCTGATCGTCAATGTTCCTGCTGGGGCCAAGTCCATCGAGACCAGCGGCACAACATCGCTCAACGCATCGGCAAACGATGGTGCAACTCACTCCTATGTCTTCATCGTCGAACTCGACATCGGTGAGTCGGCGAGCTGGACGGTCGATATCGAGCTGCCGGACAACATGGGTGAGATCGTCATCGAACCGAGTGGGCGTTGGCCAGCGATCGACTGGTTGGTCGACGGCAGGTCCCGAGCCGATGAACGTTCGGTGTTCGTCCTGGGGTGACACCGCTCGCAGGACCGCGGGTATCGCGGCCAGGCTGGATCAGATGCAGGCGCCGGTTTCGTTGTTCTGCTTCTGGATCTGGATGGTGCTCGTGTCGCCGACGCTGTTGGTGAGCGTTACCGTCGCGAAAAGGGTCCCCTCGCACGGAAGGTTTGTGGAGGCATCGCCCGGGTAGGTGACGTCCATCTTCAGCGACACCACACCACCATTGTTGAACGTGCACGTCGTGAGGGTGTCGATGACGAAACCGTTCGTGGCTGTGCACTCGATGGTGGTGCCTGCATCGATGTCAAAATCGGTGTGCGCCTTGATCGACTGATCGACGCACTGAACCGGGTCGGTGATATTGGTGCCGCGGGTGCAGTTCGCGTTCCCTGTCCCGGTGTAGGTCTTCGCGATCAGTCGAACGGGGCCGAGGGTAGGCAGTTCGGGCTCACCAGCTGCCCCCGGAACAGATGGCGAGCCGCTGTTTGCGAACCCGCTCGCGGCCAGCGCGAGCGCTGCCACCAATGCGACCGCCAGAATGATCTGCATTCTTCATGTGTGCGAGTCCAGTTGTTGTGCTGGGGAATATGTAGCTGTTGGCCCGGTATTGTGAGGCCGATGTAGCTGATAGTGGCGGAGGCAGAATTCTCATTCGGACGATCGGCCTGTATTCCCGATGGATTCCCACCGGTTGGCGTGGAGTCTCATCATTCTCACACCGATCCGACCGCTCTCAGCGCGTCGAGGTCTAGGCGAGCTTTCTTGCCATGGCGCCCGCCGAGCGCAAGGCTGTACCGTCGGCACCGTCGGTGCGGAGGCGGCGGGTCGGTCCCTTCGCTGCCTCGACCAACATCTGTCGCAGAAGGGTCGCGAAGGTGATGCCTTCGTGGGCCCAGAAGTACCAGCTCAGCGAGCCCGGGATCGTGTTGATTTCGTTGACGAGCAGATCGTCGCCGACGAGTAGGAAATCGAGTCGCGCTACCGACCGAACCAGGGCGACATCAACAACTGCGGCGGCGAAGGTTCGCAGCTTCCCTTCCAGCTCGGGGTCGATCTGGGCGGGCATCTCGCGCGCAGCTGATGCCATGCCCTGATCGCCGCCGGCAAGATACTTCTCCACGTACGTGTAGATCCGGTCGTTGTCGCCGCGGAGCGGACGTTCGACGACCGACAACTCGAGGGTCGGACAGGTCTTGATGCTGACGTTCAGATCGACCGCTCCATCGAAGTAGGGCTGCACCACCGCTCCTTCTTGAAGCAGCGGCTGAGAGGTTGCCAGCGCCTTGGCCGTGGCGAGGTCGGACACGACCTCGATGCCGATCGAACTCCCCCCGAAACGGGGTTTCACGATGAGCGGGCCGCGATGGTCGATCTCGACGGTGGGTGTGAGCGCCCAGGTGCGCAGGGTCGGCAGGCCTGCGCCTGCCATCGCTCCTGCAAAGGCCAACTTGTCCATGCCGAGTGCTGCCCCGGGCATCGAGGGTCCGGTGTAGCGAACTCCGGCGAGGTCGAACATCGCCTGGAGGGTTCCGTTCTCGCCGGGACCTCCGTGGCAGCAGTTGACGACGGCCCCGACGTCGAGTGGCTGGCGTTTGCCCCGCCGCCCCTTGGACTGGAAGCCACCGTCGGAGCCCATGCCCAGACTGACCTGCTCGGCCCCCGACGGCAGCCCGTCGGCGAAGTCGCCTGCCTCTACCGACGCCGGAACCCGGTACCAGTCGCCTGACTTGGACCAATACAGGGCGACCGGGTTCTCGCCGGTCGCAGCCAGGGCGTGGGCCGCCTGTAGCCCGGTCAATACGGAAATGTCGTGTTCGGGTGAAGGGCCGCCGAAACAAACGCCTGGGGATGTCATGGTTGCAAGGATAGGTAGCCGTTGCGATCCGTACGTGCCGGGCAGCCATGCTGCATTCCCCGGGCACGCAGCCCGCCACTTCGCTTCTCGTCTCGATCCCGGATGGTTCAGGGGTAGTGGTCCGGAAGGTCGTTCTCGTAGAGAACAGCGTCGCCCGGACCCAGGTTCCTTCGCACCCACTCGACCGCCTCGGTGCGTGTCCGGGTCTGGGTCAAGGTTGCCGTTCCTGCGCTTGCACCTGCGTGGAGTGCGGCCCGGTTTGTCTCGCCCACAACAAGAATGTCATCGGCCACCGTGGCGGCGTGCCGAGCGAACTCCTCGTTGGCCGCTGCCTGCTGGGGGCCCATCTCGACCATCCCAGGAGTCACCACAACCCGACGGTCCGACGGTATCGACTCGAGAACATCGAGGGCGGCCGCTGCACCGGCGGGATTTGAGTTGTACGTGTCGTCGATGATCGTCACGCCTGTCGGTGAGATGCTGCGCTCTCGCCTGTGGCCGGCTCCCGGAAGAGTAGCCAAGCGCGAACGAATCGTGTCGTTGGCGATGCCGAGGGCGTGGGCGATCGCCACTGCGACGGCCACATTGTCGTCGATTGAGTCGGGAGCGGTGGAAACGGTGTCGCAATCGTCGCCGATGCACACCCGGCGGCCCTGTGAATGGGTAGCGGCGAAGACGCGTACGTCGGCGTCGCTGTCGGGATCGGCGCTGGCCGTGATGACCTTCAGCGAGCCGCCGCGCAGCCGATCGGCGACCTCGCCTAGGCGGTAGGCGTCGATGTTCAAGACCGCCGTCGACGCCCCTTCGAAGATCTCGGACTTTGACTCGACCACGTTGTCGAGCGAGCCAAACCTCTCGAGGTGCACCGGTCCGATGTTGCACAGGGCGGCGATGTCGGGCTTCACCCAGGAGCAGAGATCGCGAATCTCGCCGGGACCGTACGTTCCCATCTCTGCCACGAACACTTCGGTGTCGGGTGCCAGATGTTCATTGACGGTGCGGCTGAGGCCGCCCGTGTTGTTGAAACTCGCCGGGCTGGCGACAACGGCGAGGGTCGTGTCGGCGATGTGCCTGACGTAGCCCTTGATGCTCGTCTTGCCGTACGAGCCGGTGATGGCGACACGTGTCGGGCCAACCCTGTCGAGCTTGGCTACCGCGGCATCGACGAACCCGCGCGCCGCTCTGCGCTCGATCGGTGAAACAAGAGCCAATGCGACGTCGAGGGTCAGCGGCAGGCTGATGGCCGTGGCTGCCAAGACGGGTGCGGCCACTCCGAGGACGATGCCGAGCACGCCGAGCGTGACGATGATGAGGGTGTGAACGCTGGCGAGGCTCTTGAGTCGTCTGGTCCAGGCGAGGCGTGACGTACGACCGCGCATCGACAACCCGATCGGTCCGAGGGCTGCTGCCTCGATACTGACGACCGCTGCCAAGGGGAACCAGATCGACACCACAAGGCCGAGCAGGGCCGCGATCCCGAGGGACACGTTGCGCCAATCGACCGTCCACCACCTCCTGGCGAACTGGCTGACCGAGCCGGCGAGGTAGTGCTCGCGCTGCCCGACGCGCAACCACCTGGCGTCGGCGATCGGAACTGCAGCAGCCAGCAGCAGGCACAACAAGATGGTCATTGGAGCCTGTCTATCTGGGATCTGATGGCATTCCTGATCACGTCGGGATGCGAGATGGGAAGGAAGTGATCGGTGTTCGCGACGATGGTCAGACGGGCATCGTGGAGCATCGTTTCGGCCCGGGTGGCTATCTCGGCGGGAGCCGCCATGTCGTCGTCCCCCCACACCAGATCGACCGGGCAACCGATCGAGGCCAGCTGAGCTTCGTAGCTCTCGTTGACCAATCTGACCAGCACGTCACGCATGACCCCGGATGCGGCCCGGTAGTCGGCGCTTCCGTATCGTTTGCGCAGTTCCTCCATTCGTGCATCTGGCACGAGGCCGAGCTTGTGCAGCCGCTTGCCAATGCGGAACCTCAGCGGTGACTTCGTGGTCTTTGCGCTGCGGTGGAGGAGGGGTACCCCGGTCAGCACCAACCCGGCGACGGCCGCCGGTCTCTGTTGAGCGAGATGTACGGCGACACGACCCCCGAAGCTATGGCCGACCACGATGATCGGCAACGCCATGTCGTCGATCGCCGGCCCTATTGCTTCGGCGTACTCGCGTGCACCCCAAACCGAATCCGGGGCCGGGGTGGCCCCGAACCCGTGCAGGTCGAGGGCGATTGCGTCGAGCCCCTGGAGCGATTGGTCGAAGTCCGAGTGGTTCCTCGACCAACCATGCAGGGCGAGGACGTGTGCCGGGCCAGTGCCGTGGCGTCGGCCGAACAGCGTCCCTCCTGCGAAGGCACTGAGTGTCATGGGTCTGTGTCCGTCAACATGGGTCTGTGTCCGTCAACATGGGTCTTTGTCCGTCAACATGGGTCTGGGCCCGTCACCGGGTGTCATTTGGCGTGACCCCGAGCGTTTGAATGAGGAAGGCCACGGGGAACGACGATAGAGGACGACGATGCGGGCGGGCGATAGCAGCGACAGAGAGTGTCGAGGTCGAGGCCTGACCCATGCTCTGAATTGTGCGAAGAGTGGCGCAATCGTCACTCAACGGCAATGTCTTTGTGTTGAACAAACACTCAACGCGCGGCTATTGTCACATGTGCAGCGTCAGAGGACGTACGGCCGGAGGCTCCGGCAGCAGATTCGACAGGAGAGCCGGAGATGGTGATGGCAACACCGGGGCGACGTCGGTCACACATCACTGACCTGGCCGCGTTCGCGGATCTCTCGACGACAGATCGCAGGACCATTCGGCGTGCGGCACGTATGATGACCTACCCGCGCGGTGCCACCATTCAAGAGGCTGGCTCGATCGATCGCAGACTGGTCATCGTGGTCGAGGGCATCGTCGAACTCGACGATGGCAGCGAGGTACGTGAGTGTGGGCAAGGAACGGCCTTCGGCGACGCAGGCAGCTACGGCCAATCATTGCTCGTGACAGCGACGGCAACGTCGAAGGTCACCACATGGCAAGTGCCCTCGTTGGTGGTCGCGTCGGTTGCGAAACGCAACGAACGTCTCATGTCGTGGCTCACCTCAGAGCCGGCCGAAATCTCTCTCGCCGGTTGAGCGAACGTCGCTGGCTGAACCCTTCGGGCTTCTGACGTCTTTCGCCTCCGGCCGAACGGTTGCGATCGTGAGATACCTACCCCGCTCGTAGGATTGTGGGGTGAGTTCTACAGTTCCCGATGCGGCCAAGCTCGTAGGTCTTCTCGCCGACGACACACGCCGGCGCACCTTCGCCGCTCTGGCTCTAGGTGCCTCCACCATCGATGAAGTGGTCGAGGCGAGCGGCCTCGCGGCCAAAGACGTACACGACGCGGTCGCCCGTCTGACAACGGGTGGTCTCGTGGTTCTCGGAGACAGCGGCTCGCTCGTGCTTCTCGCTTCGGTGTTCGGCCATGCCGCGAGGGCGGCCGCAACGACAACCGAGCGTCCATCGAGTCCGCGCGAACGAGTGTTGCAGACGTTCGTCGTCGATGGCCGCCTCACTTCGTTGCCCAAGGCGCGGGCGAAACGACTGGTGGTACTCGAGGAGATCGCCCAGGACTTCGAGCCGGGCCTCAAGTACAGTGAGGGCGAGGTCAGCGTCATAGCCGAACGCTGGCACGACGACTACGCAGCCCTCCGGCGCTGGCTTGTTGATGAACGTTTTCTCGATCGTGACAACGGCACCTATTGGCGCAGCGGCGGAGCCGTATTCAACAGTGAATAGGTAGCGTCGGCGGCACTTCCCGACCGTACCCTCAAAGAGTCGGCAGCTGGTCGGGCATCAGGGGGCTGCGGCTGATCCGGTAGCTCGCGAGCAGTTCGGCGTCGCACGTGCGGCAGAGGTGAACGATCTGGGTGGCGACTATCGACAGCTGGCTTCCCCGGCTCTTCTCGATTACCGCCTTGATGGCAGCCTCGACATCGGGGCTGTCGCAGCGGGGGCACCTAGGGCTGGGATCGCGGTGCCACGTGGTTTCGCACCTTGCGCAGGTGATCGCGATGACGTCGCCCTCGCGCTCGCCGTCGAGTTCCTCGTCTTCGCCACAGGCGGGGCACACGATGTCGCTCACACACACAACCGTATCGTCGGTACCCTCGTTCCCGGGAGTGAGAAGGCTCGAGGAGGACGACCCATGGACGACGTACTCAACGCGACGATGTATCCCGACTCCAGAATCTTTGTTGCCGGACACGGAGGATTGGTCGGCTCCGCTGTGGTGCGCAAGCTGCTCGACAGCGGCTATCGCAACATCGTCACGGCAACCCGCGACCAGCTCGATCTTCGCGACCAGATGGCCGTCAACTACTGGTTCAAGGC
>JAAETH010000909.1 GCA_024228575.1 Actinomycetes bacterium | reverse complement strand
GATGGCACGGTCAAGGGTGAGCAGAAGATTTCCTCTACTGTCGGTGGGCTCACAGGACCCCTAGATGACGGTGACCAGTTCGGTGGGTCGGTGGCTGGGGTTGGTGATTTGGATGGTGACGGGATCGCCGATATCGCGGTAGGTGCCATCCAAGATGATGATGGCGGGACTAATCGGGGTGCTGTCTATGTGTTGTTCTTGAACGCGGATGGGACGATCAAGGCTGAGCAGAAGACCTCGTCCACTACCGGAGGGCTCACAGGACCCCTAGATGACAGCGACTCCTTCGGTACGTCGGTGGCTGGGGTTGGTGATCTCGATGGTGATGGGATCGTCGATATCGCGGTCGGCGCCCGCTTCGATGATGATGGCGGTAGCAATCGGGGTGCCGTGTATGTGCTCAACCTGGCAGCGGCTGTTGATCATTGCGCGGTCGATTCGGATTCTGACGGGTTGTGGGATTGTGAAGAGGACGCCAACACCGACGCCGATGGTGATCCGGCCACCACCCCAGGTCCAGATACTGACGGCGATACGACACCCAACTACCTAGATTCCGATGACGATGGTGACGGCATCCTCACTTCGGCTGAGAACGCGGACCCGAACAGCGATGGTGACCCACGCGACGCCCTCGACAGCGATTGGGATGGCCAACCCGACTATTTGGATCTCCCGATCACTGTTGGTTCTGATGGCAAGGTGGCTGGCGAGCAGAAGATCTCTGACACTGTCGGCGGGTTGAGCGCCGTTCTCGATGACTCCGATGTCTTCGGGATCTCGACGGCTTCGATCGGTGATGTTGATGGTGACGGGATCGTCGATATCGCAGTCGGCGCCTTCTATGACGATGACGGCGGCAATGCTCGGGGCGCCGTATATGTGCTGTTCCTCAACGCAGACGGCACCGTCAAAGCCGAACAGAAAATCTCATCCACCACAGGCGGACTCACAGGCCCCCTCGACAACAGCGACTGGTTCGGCACCTCGGTGGCCGGTGTCGGCGATGTGGACGGTGACGGGATCCCCGACGTCGCCGTGGGCGTCCACGGAGATGATGACGGCGGCGGTGAACGGGGTGCCGTGTATTTGCTGTTCCTCAACGCCGATGGCACCGTCAAAGCCGAACAAAAGGTCTCCTCCACCACTGGTGGACTCACAGGACCCCTCGACAACAACGACTACTTCGGTATCTCGGTGGCCG
>JAAETH010000908.1 GCA_024228575.1 Actinomycetes bacterium | reverse complement strand
TCTGGGCGACCCGTGGGTTGCTTGAGGAGTTCTCGTCGGATGGATCCGATCCAGCGTTCAGCGAACGTGTTGGCCACCGGAGTGCGAATCGGGGTTTTGAGGATCTTGAAGCCTTCGGTTCGGAACACCTCGTCAAATGCGTCGACGAACTGGCTACCACGATCACGAACGAGCGCCCGTGCGCCTTCGAGACGATCGGAGTTGCCCATGAACAGGTTCCGGGCAGCCTGGGTGGTCCAGGCGCCGGTCGGGTTGGCGGTGACGCCGGCGAAGAAGACTTCGCGGGTGTTCACCTTGATGAAGAACAGGACGTAGTAGCGACGCAGGAATGTTGTGTCGACGGTGAAGAAGTCGCAGGCGACTGCTGCTTGGGAGTGCAGGAACTCGGTCCAGGTGACATCTGAGCGGTTCGGGGACGGGTCGACGCCGTTGTCGGTGAGGATCTGCCACACCGTGCCCTTGCCGATCTTGTGGCCGAGGCGGGCGAGCTCGCCCTGGATACGCCGGTG
>JAAETH010000907.1 GCA_024228575.1 Actinomycetes bacterium | reverse complement strand
TACCCAGATCGTCCACGACCCAGACGAGATCGACGAGTGGCGCCTGGTCGCCACCATCGACGCCGACGCCTCCAGAGAAGAGGGCAAAGCGGTCCTCATCTTCGCCGGCCTCCGCCGAGCCGGCACCCAACCCAACTAGCCGACTAGCCGCCAGATTCAGCTGGTCTCGCTGGGGAGGGCGGAGGCTTCGGTTTCGACGCCGAGGATCATATTGATCCTGGTCGATGAATCAGCCTTCTCGACGCCGCCAGCGCCGTAGACCATCTCGATGCCGTACTGCTCGCACGCCTCAGCCTCAGGAACGAATCCAGGAGCCCGATCACCACCGTTGGCGAACACCAGGCGGTGATCGGCCCCGTACTTCTCAGCTATCTGGACCGGGGAGGCCGAAACCGTCCGGTCCTCGTCAACGGCGATGAGGGCTTCGTCGACCACGCGGAGGGCTTGGACGATTCGCAAGCGAGCCTGTTCATCCATGATCAGCTGACCCTTCTTGGCCAGTTGCTGGGTGTTGTTGTTGACGATGACGATCAGCTTGTCCCCATTTGCGGCGGCAGCCTCGATCATGTCGAGGTGGCCGTCGTGGAGGGGGCTGAAGAAGCCACTCACGATGACTGCGGTTGGTTGATCCATTG
>JAAETH010000906.1 GCA_024228575.1 Actinomycetes bacterium | reverse complement strand
TGGGCATGATTGTCATCCTTTCAGACCCACCTATCGGCAAGTCATCGAAGTTGACACCCCCAACCGCGGCAGTCCCGAGCGCTTGGAAAGTGTCGGTATCGGGCTGCCAGTTTGCCGCAAGCCGAGGCCAGGGCACCGTGGTGGCCTGGGCACGGACTTCAAAGAGCATGTGGCCCTTCGACCCTGGTTTGGGCGATGTGGGCGTGGGGATGAAGAAGGTAGAGGTATCCGGCTTCCCGGTTGGTGATGAGCGAAAGGGCTGGTTCCGGTGACACGAAGGACCAAGGTGATTGGATTCGGAACCGGGCTGGTGGTGGTAGGGCTGGTCCTCGTCTACAACTTCGGTCTCGCGTCGTTGCTCCACTCTCCCGTCTTTCGTGAGCACAACTTGACCGATCCGTGGACGGTGGAGGTGTCGTCCAGTGCGGTGGTCACCGACTCTGAGCTGCTGGCTTGGAATACCATGCCCGAGTTCGTCTCGCCCGACGACATTCGGGTTGAGGGTGTTGCCGCGGGGTCCGAGGCGCTCTTCATGGGCATCGCTCCCGCCGATGCGGTTGCCGGCTACCTCGACGGCGTCGCCCACGATGAGATCGTCGAGTGGGACGCCTCGGGGGACGGCAGTCTCGACTACGTGGTGTACACCAGGAACGAGGGCGCCACCGATCCCGCCGCTCCGGAGGTCGAGGATTTCTGGGTGGCGTCGGTGAGTGGCAGCGGTGAACAGACCGTCGACTGGACGATCGAGAGCGGGGAGTGGGCTCTGGTGATCATGAACGCAGACGGCTCGCCCGGGGTTTCGGCCGATGTCCGGTTTGGGGTTGCGACGCTCTCCATTCTCTTCCCCATCGGCTTGGCCTCGTTGGTTGTTGGGCTCGTGGCCCTGATCAGCGGCGGCCGGATGGTCTCGTCCCTGCCATCTCGGCCGGATGAGACCCCCCGCTGGACGTTGCGGGGTCACTCCGTTCTGCCGACCACGGTTGAAGGACGCGTCGCAGTGCTGTGCGCGGTGTTGTTCTTCTTCCCGTACACCACCGGGACGATGTTCGGCGCCCCCATCTTCTTGTTCCTCGGCGTGCGCAAGGGCGATCGGGGCCTGCTGTTGGTGCTGCCCTTGCTCGTGTCGATGATCGCGATCGGGCTCATCGCCCTCATGGTTTGGGGGATTCTTGGCGGGTAGATGTCTAGCGAAGGTCAACCCGTCCGGTACCGGCGTACTGTTGCGGGTCGACCGCTCGATAATGCGCGACTGAGCGGGCTAGACACGCGAGGTGGCGGACGGCGCGAGATCGGCACTCAGTGAGACTGGACTGCCAGCGGTCTGGTTGCAGCACCGATATTGTCCGTGCTGCGGTCGGATGATCGCTCTCGTGCAATGATCGCTCTCGTGCGATGATTGACGGCGTGGCTGAGATCGAGGCACATGATGAAGTCGTCGAATGGTTCGACGAGCTCAGTCAGAACGAGTGGGAACGAACGCTGGTCGTGATCGACCGTTTGGCCTCGCTCGGGTCGAAGGCGAGGA
>JAAETH010000905.1 GCA_024228575.1 Actinomycetes bacterium | reverse complement strand
GTCCAGACCGGGGTGGCCTCCAGGGGCGGGTCGGCACATCAGCTGTCCAAGGCGGGGCGGGTCCCGATCCCGCTGGCCCAGCTGATCGAGCTGGCAACAGCCAAGCAGCGCCTCGACGACCCCATGGTCCGCCAGGAACTGGCCCGACTTCACAGTGGGGAGCAGATCGTCGGCTATATGAAGGCCCGGAGCGATGTCCACCCCTCGGTCGGCAAGCTGTGGCGAACCAAGCAAGGCCGAGCCGCCGCCGACCTCGCCGCTCGCCTGATGTTCCCCGCCTCCCCAGCCTGGGGTGACGATGACGTCGACGGCGACTACTTCGCGTACCACATCCTGAACTGCCGGGGGATGAGCATCGGGGGCGGAACCGACGAGATCCAGCGCAACACGATCGGTGAACGGGCCCTAGGACTACCCCGGGAACCCACAATCGATCGGGACACCCCTTTTCGTCAGCTCCTGAAGAACTGAGGCCACCACCTTGAGCCGTCTCACCACTCCCCTGTGCCGCCAGCTCGGCATTGACCGCCCCATCTTCGGCTTCACCCATGACATCGCAACGGTGGCCGCTATCACCAACGCCGGCGCCATCGGGATCTACGGAGCGACCCGCCGCTTCCCTCACGAGATCCGCGACGAGCTGGCGGAGATCCGTCGCCTGGTCGGCGACAAGCCTTTCGGCGTCGATCTCGTCTTCCCCGAGGGGATGCCGGAGCACAACTCCC
>JAAETH010000904.1 GCA_024228575.1 Actinomycetes bacterium | reverse complement strand
CCGGCCGATTTCGAGTCGCTGCTAGGGAGGTTGGGCGCCCCAAAAGACTGATCGACCGGCGCCGCGAACGCGAACGGCTGCAAGGGTACGCCCGGCTGTGCACCACGTTCCCGGGGTACACGATCGCAGCGTTGAACGACACGCCACGAAACCAGATCGCCGCTCTCGCAGCGGTACACAACGAACTGAACAAACCGAAGAAAGGCAGATGACATGGCGTCGACAGATGTGACGTTCAAACTGTTAGGCGACGCCACATCTGCCGTGAGGTCGTTCGGTCGTGCGGGCGATGCCGGATCGAAACTGAGCGGCAAAATGCGTGGCCTCGCCGGGTCGATGGTCGCGATGGCCGGCATCGGCGGCATCGGCGCTCTCGCCAAAGGAGCGTTCGATCTTGCCCAAGATCTCGGGCAGCTCCAAACCAAATCGGAAACCGTGTTCGGCGATTCGCTCGGCGGTGTGGAGGCGTGGGCCGACACGGTGAAACGCCGGTTCGGTGCGTCAAGTTCCGAAGTGGTCGGGATGGCCACATCGATGGCCGATCTGCTCAAACCGATGGGGTTCACCACCGAAGCCGCCGCGGACATGTCACAAGAAACGGTTGGTCTGTCAGGGGCGCTGGCCGACTGGTCACAAGGACAGTACAACGCCGCCGAGGTGTCTGACATTCTCGCGAAGGCGATGCTCGGCGAACGGGACCAACTGAAATCGTTGGGTATCGCGATCTCGCAGGCCGAGGTCGACCAGCGTGCGATGGCCCTGGCTACGGCGGACGGCCGCGATGAGATCACCCAGATGGACCGGGCGCTCGCCACGCAAGAACTGATATTCGAGAAATCGGGTGACGCTCAGGCCGCGTACGCCGACGGCGGCAACAAGCTCGTCAACGCTCAGAACACCATCAAATCGGTGTTCAAAGATCTGCGCGACATGATCGTGCTGAAGCTGATACCTGCGTTCGGTGCTGCGATCGATGTGGGTACGTCGATGATCCGGTGGGCGCGCGACAACAAAGACATCCTGCTAGCGGTCGGCGCTGCCATAGCTGTAGTCGCCGGAGCTCAAGGGCTGATCATGCTCGTGAACGGGCTGAAAGCCGCACGGGCAACCATGTTCGGTCTCAACGCTGTGATGGCACTGAACCCGATGATGCTAGTCGGTATCGCCATAGCCGCCCTCGTCGCCGGGCTCGTCATCCTCTACAACCGGTCGGAAACGTTCCGGTCGATGGTCCAAACCCTCTGGGACTGGCTCAAAAAGTTGGGGTCCACCCTCGCCGACGTCGGTGTTGTGATCCTCGGCGCTCTCAAAACTGCGTTCGAGAAGATCAAACCGATCATCGAAGCCCACCTCAAAGTACTCACAGGTCTGATCGAGTTCGTCAAATCGGTGTTCACCGGCGACTGGCAGGGCGCATGGGATGCCGTCAAAAAGATTGCCGCTGGAGTGTTCGACGGCATCAAAGCACTGTTCGGTCTGCTACTCGACGGGCTCCTCGAGATCCTCGGGTTGGGTGCCGCCGCGCTCGCCGCGGCCGGCCCGAAACTGTGGTCGTGGATCGTGGACGGGTTTGTCGCTCTGCCCGGTCTGGCCCTGTCTGCGTGGGTCGGGTTCCACCGGTGGCTGTACTCGAGGATCGCTGCGACCGCTAAGGCGTTGAAGGCAGGCGGGTCGAAACTGTGGGATTGGATCGTGGACGGTATCAAAGGGCTACCCGGCGCGCTGGTCGACGCTGCGACCGGGTTCGGTACGGCTCTCTGGGATTTGGGTGTCGATCTGATCAAGGGGATCATCGAAGGGATCGGGTCGATGGCCGGGAAGGTCGGCGACGCTGTTTCGTCTGTGATCCCGGGGCCGATCAAATCGGCCGCCGGGTGGCTTGGCGGAAAGATTCCGGAGTTCGCTGATGGTGGTGTCGCCGAACCCAACAGCCCGTTCCTGGCGCTGCTCGGCGACAACACGCGGGAACCCGAAATTGTGTCGCCAGTGTCCACCATGCAAGCAGCACTCGCCGACGTGCTCGCCACCACCGGCGGCACCGGCGCACCCGGCGCAGACACGTTCATCCTCGAGCTCGACGGGCACGTCCTCGGCCAGGTGGTCGTAGACCGACTCGCCCGCGAAAGCAGGCTACGCGGATCAACTTTAGTCGGCGGGCTAACATGAACGTAAAGGAGACGACATGTCGTTGACGTCGGCCACACGCACCGAAATGTTGGACGCCGCCGCGGCAGCGATCACACATCTGTCGTTGCACACCGCCGACCCTGGCGACACAGGCGTGTCGGAAGTTTCGGGTGGCTCGTACGCCCGGCTTGCTGCGGGATGGTCCACGGCGACAGGCACACATGTCGACGCCGCCAACAAGACGTTCACGATTCCGGCGGGAACACCCGGGTGGGTCGGTTTCTGGTCTGCGTCGACCGGTGGCACGTTCCACGGGGCGGCACGTCTGGCAGTAGCCTCATTGCAGACCGCAGGGGCCTACACGGTCCCTGTTGTGCGGGTCAGTCTCGACGCCGGCGATATCACGTTCTACGCCGGGCAAACCACGGACGGTATGCGCCTGCTGTTACACGACGACGGTCTGCTACAGGCGCCGACACGTATCGACCCCGACGGCCGGATCTGGTGGGTCCCGGGCCACTCGCTGTGCCCGTTCGACTCGGAGCAGGGCGGATGGCCGGTCGTCTCCGTGGACGAGGATTATGACCCTTTGGCTGTGGTGTTGGGGTCGGTCGCTG
>JAAETH010000903.1 GCA_024228575.1 Actinomycetes bacterium | reverse complement strand
GAACCGAGGGGGCGACCGAGGTCGAACGAAACCCACAACGCTCGTGGCGGCTTCGTCCTCTCGGTCTGGGGGCGGATGAGGCTGATCGAAGTCGTGGCCACACCGGCTCGCTCGATGTAGTGGGAGAGAGCGCCGACCGCGCTCGTGCAGAGCGGTCAGACGGGCACCAGCAAGACGACATCGACCTCGTCGGCTGCCAGCAGTCGACCCACTTCGGTGCCGGTGTCCTCGAACATCGTCGGTACCGGCATCGCTCCCATGAACGAGTAATGCCAGTTGGCGACACTGCCGATCTCGCCCGCGTCGGCCATCTCCTGCAAACGTTCGAGGGGGAACATGATGTTGGGATCGCGTTGAAAGGCGCTGCGGTCGAAGTTGGTGCTGATGTGAGACAACACCAGATCGTCGAAGCTCGCGTCGCCCGGCACGATCCGATAGTCGACGGCTCCCGGAGCGAATGGGGCATCTGTTCTGCGATGTAGGCCGGCCGTCGAGACGATGGCCACCCGCGACTCTGCCAGAGGTTTGGGAGTGATCCACGGTCCCGGTGCGATCTCGGGCATTGCCGCCGCGCGTTGGGCCATGTGCTCGGCTTCGTCTGGGTGTAGATCTGACAGGCGGACCATGCGCGTAGGTTACGCGCGCCTGGCGACGAGGCTTGTATCGCTATCGCAGTGGTGCGCCGCTACGGTCCTGTCGATGGCCAGAGCGGAGAACATTCGGGCGGTTGTTCAGGGAGTCAGATACGACGCTCGTTCGTCGTTCTTGCGCGGATGCGCAGATGCCCCGCAGGCAGTTCGCCGGGTGCTCGGAAATGGTTCGGCCAACTGGTGCACGGAGTCGGGCGTCGACCTGTCTCAGCGCAACGATTGGCGAGACGAGGGCGATGTCGAACCGCCCGACGATGCGTTGGCGGCGCTGGAGATCATCGACCACGAGACCGCTGCCCGCGTCGGCGAGGGGGTCGCCGTGCTGAGCATCGGTGGCGATCACGCGATCACACACCCGATCATGCAGGCCATGGCGCGGGTGCATCGCGA
Source organism: Actinomycetes bacterium (assembly GCA_024228575.1). Taxonomy (GTDB): domain Bacteria; phylum Actinomycetota; class Acidimicrobiia; order Acidimicrobiales; family Poriferisodalaceae; genus JAAETH01. The sequence goes on along the minus strand of JAAETH010000903.1, from coordinate 7,200 downwards.
GATGACCATCGTACATTTCGACGCACACCCAGACCTCTATGACGAACTCGACGGCGACAGGCTGAGCCATGCCTGCCCGTTCGCTCGCATCATGGAGGAACACCTCGCGTCGAGGCTCATCCAGGTTGGCGTCAGAACTTCCACGCCTCATCAGCGCGAGCAGGCTGTCCGCTTTGGGGTCGACACCTACGAGACACGCAGCTGGGACGGAATGTTGCCCGCACTGTCGGGAAACGTCTATCTCAGCATCGATGTCGATGTGCTCGACCCTGCTTTTGCTCCGGGCGTCTCACATCACGAACCGGGTGGACTCGACGTGAGACAACTGCTGGGGGCATTGACCCAAGTTGCCGAGTCCGACTGCACGATCGTCGGTGCAGACATCGTCGAGATCAACCCTGGACGCGACATCAACGACATGACAGCGATGGTCGGGGCCAAGCTCGTGAGAGAGGTCCTTGGGATGATGCTCTCGTGATGTTCCTGGCCCATCACAGATCTAGGGGATTGTTGGAATGGGTTGTCGGTGGCAGGGTTGGGTGATCGACCGGAACTGGGTCTGAAGGCAGGTCATGGCTCGTACGAACCGCAGGGGCAACACACGTCGTGGTCGTGAGGAACGTGTCGCGGCAATTGTTCGCCTCGAACGGCAGATTCCATGCTTCGATCTGCTCAGCTCCGAGAGTGTCGACCTGATCGAGCTCCACGCCGACCGAATCCTCAGCGAGGTCGGCATCGAGATCAGGGGCGATCAGGCGGCCATCGACCTGTTCGCCGACGCGGGAGCCGACGTCGACGGCGAACGGTTGCGCTTCGACGCCGGGCTCATCACATCGATCGTGAAGGACAACACACCCAGCACGTTCGTCCAGCACTCGCGCAACCCGGAACGGTCGGTCACCATGGGTGGTAACAACACCGTGTTCGCCCCCGGTTATGGCATGCCGTTCGTCCGCGATCTCGAAGGCGGTCGCCGCTACGGCACGATGGCCGACTTCGAACGCCTGGTCAAGATCAACCACACGCTCGAGTGGACCCACCACAGCGGTCTTGTCATCTGCGAACCGACCGACATTGCGGTGAACAAGCGTCACCTCGACATGGTCGGAACCCACCTGCGCCACACCGACAAACCGTTGCTCGGTGCCATCACGACGCCCGAGCGGGCCCTCGACTCGCTCGACATGGCCCGCATCGTCTATGGGGCTGACTACCTCGAGGATCACTGCGTGATCATGGGGAACATCAACGTCAATTCGCCGCTGGTGTTCGACGGCCAGGTCACCCAGGTGATTCGGAACTATGCCGCCGCGAACCAGGGCATGGTCATCTGCCCGTTCATACTCGGCGGAGCGATGGGTCCGGTGACACCGGCTGGTGCCATCGCCCAGGCCCACGCTGAGGCGATGGTCGGCGTCGCACTCACCCAGCTGGTGCGTCCGGGCGCTCCCGCCATCTATGGCAACTTCCTCACCACCATGTCGCTTCGGTCGGGCGCTCCTACATTCGGGACCCCCGAAGCCGCTCTCGCCTATCTCGCGGTCGGGCAACTGGCCAGGCGTCTCGGTGTTCCCCTGCGGTGTGGCGGGTCGTTCACTTCGTCGAAGTTGCCCGACGCTCAAGCAGCCCAAGAAAGTGATGCCTCGTTGATGCCGGCCGTGTTGTCGGGCACCAACTTCGTTCTCCACGCAGCCGGTTGGCTCGAGGGTGGTCTTGTCATGGACTACGAGAAACTCGTCCTCGACAATGACCGGCTGGGCATGATTCACACCCTCCTTCAAGGGGTTGCCCTCGACGAGAACTCGTTTGCGCTCGACGGTTTCCACGAGGTCGGGCCCGGCAATCATTTCCTTGGCTCGGATCACACGCTGGCGAACTACGAGGCAGCCTATTTCGAGTCCCGATTCGGCGACTCGAAGTCGTGGGAACAGTGGCGTGACGACGGCGGACTCGATGCCCGACAGCGTGCCCATTTGGACTGGAATCGTCGACTGAACGAGTACGAGAAACCTGTGCTTCCCGACGATGTCGAGGCCGAGTTGGACGAGTTCATTGCCATCAGGAAGGAGGCCGTGGACGATGCCTGGTACTGAAGGATCGAGGGAGAAGAGCCCATGAGTGACAACGAACATTTCGACGCGATCATCATCGGCGCAGGGGTGATCGGCGCTGCCGTTGGGTTCGAGTTGGCCAGGAAGGGCTACCGCACGCTGAACATCGACAAGTTGCCGGCAGCCGGCTTCGGCTCGACCAGCAACTCGTGTGCCATCGTGAGGGCGCACTACTCGACCTATGACGGTGTGGCGATGGCCTACGAAGGGTTCTCGTACTGGAAGGACTGGGACAACTATCTCGAGACCGTCGACGAGAGCGGCAACGCCCGCTACATCCAGTGCGGCACGGTGTTGTTGAAACTCCCCGGAGGGCACCACGAGAAGGTTCAGCCACTGTTCGATCGGCTCGGTGTCCCCTACGAGGACTGGGATCGCGAGACGCTCGCCGAACGTTATGCCTTCTACGACCAGGGCATCTTTGGGCCGGCCAGGCGTCCCGATGACGACGAGTTCTGGGCCGACCCGTCGGGCCAGGTCGAAGGAGCGATCTTCACACCCGACTCCGGGTACGTCAGCGATCCGCAGTTGTCGACTCACAACCTTCAGCGAGCCGCTGAGGCCAAGGGGGGAGTGTTTCGGTTCAGGACCGAGGTGGTCGAGATTCGCAGCGAGAACAACAGGGTTCAGGGTGTGACCCTGGCCGACGGAAATCGGATCGATGCAAACATCGTCGTGAACGTCGCCGGACCGTACTCGTTCATCGTCAACAAGATGGCGGGTGTCTACGACTCGATGAACATCAAGACCAAGGCGTTGCGCCACGAGGTCCACCACGTTGCGTCGCCGGCAGGGCTCGACTTCGAGGCCGAGGGCATTCATACCAGCGATGCCGATCTCGAGATCTACATCCGGCCCGAGGCCGGCAACAACATCCTCATCGGGTCCGAAGACCCGGAGTGCGATCCAAAGGTCTGGGTCGACGATCCCGACAACTACGACACGGCGGTCAGCAACGAGCAGTGGGAGGCCCAGGTTCTCAGGTGTGCCAGACGAATCCCGAGCCTCGGTGTGCCAAACGAGAAGCGTGGGGTCGTCGATCTGTACGACGTGTCCGATGACTGGATTCCGGTCTACGACCGGACCGGCCTCGACGGTTTCTACGTGGCCATCGGGTCGAGCGGGAACCAGTTCAAGAACGCGCCTGTGGCCGGTTGGTGTATGGCCGAGCTGATCGAGAGGGTCGAGTCGGGTCACGACCACGACAGCGACCCGGTCGTCGTCACCGGTCGCTACACCGGTCTGCAGCTCAACATGAGCTTCTACAGCCGCAACCGCGAGATCAATCCCAACAGTTCGTTCAGTGTCAACGGCTGATCCGCACCGAACGAACCGACGATGCAATGACCTGACAGACCCTCCTATTCGGACCGGCCGATGGCAACTACTGTCGACCTCACCATGGCTGACGATGACCTGACACCGGACGAGCAGCGGCTCGTCGACGCAGCGAGGAGACACGCGACCGAGGTCGTCGATCCGATGGCCGAGGACTGGGAGCGTGAACGTCGGTTTGGGCGCGAATCGTTCGACACGGCGATCGCCGCCGGGTTGGGTGCTGTGCTGGTTCCCAAACAGCTCGGAGGTGCTGGGGTCGGCGAGGTGTGTCTTGCCCGAATCGTGGAGGAACTCGCCTCGGCCGATGTGGCGGCGGCGTTCAGCCTCGTGGTCCACAACAACATGGCCCGCGGGGTGGCGGCGAGCGGCAATGCCCACCTCGTCGAGAACGTTCTTCAGCAACTCATATCGGGTGATCGCATCGGTGCGTTCCTGTTGACCGAGCCCGATGTGGGGTCCGACGCTGCCGCCATCTCGTGTGCTGCGCGCCTCGATGGTGACGAGTGGGTGATCGATGGCGAGAAGGCCTGGGTTACGAACGCCTCCGACGCCGGCTTGCTGAACGTCTATGCCCAGACGGGAACCGGCCACAGCGGAATTGTGTCTGTCGTCGTCGATGCCGACCTGCCGGGAGTGGAACGCTCGGAGCCATACGAACTGATGGGTGCCCACGCGATGGGAACCGGAGGGTTCACCTTCAGCGACGTGAGGGTCGGCGTCGAGAACACACTCATACCGGTGGGCGAAGCGTTCGCCGCAGCGATGGTGGGCATCGACCTTGCGCGCGTCCTGGTCGGAGCGATGTGTAGCGGCCTGATGTGCAGGTCTCTCGAAGTTGCCCTCGCCGCGACCAAGGAGCGCCGGGCATTCGGGAAGTCGATCTCGGACAACCAGGGGGTGCAGTGGATGCTCGCCGACGTCGCAACCGACCTGGAAGCCACGAGGCTGCTCACCTACAGGGCCGCGCGGCTGCTCCAGGAAGGTGGCGACGCCACACTCGTGGCGGCGCATGCCAAGAAGTTTGCGGCGCGCAAGGCGCAGGAACACGTAGCGGGCTGCATGCAGGTGATGGGTGCCGCCGGCTACCGCCGAGACAATCCGCTGCCTCGCCACCTCGCCGCTGCCCGGCTTGCCGGATACATCGATGGCGCCACCGAGATCCAGAACGTGGTCATCGCCCGCCACCTGTGGCGAAGCAGCCGATCCCTGTGAAATGACGCTTCGCTGTCCAGCCGCTTCGCCGCTCGTACGCTGTGGGAATGACGCCTCTCGTCATCGCTCACCGAACATGTCCCAAGGACGGGTCTGAGAACAGCCTGGAGGGCATAACAAGGGCGCGCGAGTTGGGTGCCGACGTCGTCGAGATCGATGTTCGTCGCACCCGTGATGGTGTGCCGGTCCTTCTTCACGACAAGTGGTTGCTACGGACGACATGGTGGCCGGTGCGTCTGAGCTGGGTCGGTTCAGCCTGGGTTGCGCGGCGGAGTCTCAGGGGTGGCGGAACCATCCCGACCCTCTCGCAAGCGCTGAGCGCTGCGGGGTCTGAACTCGGCTTGGCGATCGACGTCAAGGATCGCGGGGCCGGCCCGGCCGTGCTCGATGTCATCGATCGGTCCGATGCCGGTACCACCGTTTTGTTCTGGTCTCAGCACGACGAGGCCATCGAAACCGCTGTGGATCTCGCACCCGACCTCGAGATCTCGCTACTGCGCGACACCAGGACGCCGAAGGATCTGGATCGGTTCATCCTCGATGCAAGGAGCCTTGGGGTGGACGGGATCTCGGCGCACTGGTCCCAGGTCTCGCCACATCTCGCCGAAGTTTGCCTGGCGAGCGGGCTGCGTCTCTACGCCTGGTGCAAGTCCGCGAAGATCGATCCTCGCAAGGCTCGGCTTCTCGACGGGCTGGTGACCGATTGGCCACAGGAGGGACGGGCGGCGATCACGCCTCCTTCGGAGCGACCCGGGCCCTTCTGATGCGGACCCGCTGAATCGCGAGGACCACGAGTCCGCCGGTGGCGGTCAAGATGATCCCACCGACCGCCATCTCGGCCAGCGCCGACGCCCCGAGGTTCGAGGGCTGATCGAAGGATCCGAACCGAAGCCAGTAGGCGACCTGAGCCAGCGGGAGGGTCACGCAGAATGTGATGGCATATCGAACGAAGAATTCGTCCCTGGCTTCTGGCCCACGACGACACATCCGTAGCACGACACACATCGTGAGCCAGACGACCGTTGGCGGGCCGAGGAACCACTTGCCCCCTTCGATGATGCCGATCGCTCGCTCGACCCCGTGCCCCACGCCGAATAGCAGGGCGAGTGTTGGGCTGCCGGTTCGGCCGGGTCGGTCGTGCATCACGAACCAGCCCAAAACGAAGAACAGCGGGATGAACTGGAGGTAGTGGGAGAGTCCTTCGTCGAGGAAGTAGATCAGGTCGTATACGTCACCTGAAGTGACACCCTCCTCCTCACGCGAGTAGATCTCGATGACATTTGTGATGTGGATTCCGGTGCCGTAGAGGTAGATCGCTATCGCTGCCTCGCCGATCAATTTGTACCGTCTCACGTCACCGCGAGTGGTAGGCCTCGAGTCTGTTGTGGCGAGCGAGGTGTCGCCGAAGACGCCCACGTTGACCTGGCGCAACGCCAGCCACATGAGAGGGCAATAGACGATGATTTCTATCCAGTGGTTGACGCTGATTCCCCAGATCAACGGCTCACACACGACCACAAGACCGAGTGTGTGTGCTGCGAGCCCGCAGAGCAGCGCCTTGTAGTAGTAGGCGAAAAGAACGATTGCGAACCACCACTTCATTCTCACTATGACGCCGTTTCTACTCGGCTGGTACTCGCGCCCTCAGTGGTCATGCACCATCGGAGCGACTATCGTAGTGGCCCATGTTCAAGACGATGAGGCTGCGCTGGTCGTCGCGCCAGGTGGGCCTCGCGGTGTTGGCGACCGTCGTGGCCGCAGCAGCGCTGATGCCCGTTGGAGCCGATCAGGTTTCGGCCGAGCCCGGCTTCTCCGGGCAATGGTCGTTCGGGTCCAAACCTGTTGTGGGCTGGCAGACCGCTGATGGTGATCTGTTCGATGGAACCCATGGGTGGATCGCCGCCGACGGACAACGCCGACAATGTGGCGTCCGGAGGACCGAACCCGATCCGGTTCTCGACGGTATGTGCCACGCGACCACACGCTACGAAAAGATCGACGGCTCCTGGCGGGCCGCCGACTCGCCTGCGTCGTGGCGAGCTGCTGTTCCCGACGGAACCTACGACGTGATCGTTGTGGTCGGTGATGCGGTCTCGAACCCCTCCTCGGTGGCCCATTCGGTACAGGTTGAGGGAGTGCAGCTGCACGACCGCGTCACCACGACCTCGACGCAACCGTTCGCGCACGCTACGGCGGTGGTCACGGTTGCCGATGGCAATCTGGATCTGACCTTTGATGGTGGTTCGAAGACCAAGGTTGTGTCGGTGGTGATCACTCCGGTCGTGGGAGGTGGCGGGACCACGACGACAACGACTTCGCAGGCGACTACGACAACTGCCAAGGCGACGACCACAACTCAGGCGACGACAACGACTTCGCAGGCGACTACGACAACTCAGGCGACTACGACGACTCAGGTGACTGCGACGACGGTGGCTGGTGGTGGGGCGTCTTTGGCTGTGAATTTCCAGCCTGGGAGCAAGCCTGTTCCGTCTGGGTTTGTTGCTGATTCTGGTGTGGGGTTTTTGGGGTCGCGTGG
>JAAETH010000902.1 GCA_024228575.1 Actinomycetes bacterium | reverse complement strand
GTCGGGGATGTTCATCTCGATTCGGGTTGTGTTGGCGCCGAGCTCTGTCGCGGATCCCCATGGGCCCATGTGGCGTTGGACCGCTGCGATCGGCGTATCGACGATGAGCTCAACGTTGTAGACGGACCGGAGCGTAGCGATCGTCTGGCGGAGGTAGGTGGTGGGATCGGGGGCGGGAAGTGGCCGCGGCGCAAAGCGCCGGTTGGTTGACCTGGGATCGTCGATGCGATCGAGCCGGAAGGTCCGCCAGTCCTCTCGGTCGAGGTCCCAGGCGACGAGATACCAGCGTCGGTCGAGGGGCACGACGTGGTGGGGTTCGACATGACGCTCGCTGGGATCGCCGTCGGCGCGGCGGTACTCGAAGCGGGCGTGTTCGGAGTCCCGGCTCGCTCGTGCAAGTGTCGTCAGGGTGGCGAGGGCGACAGTGTCGGTTGCCAGAGAGGGAGCAGAGTTGACCGCCGTCGTGATCGATTCCACCCGGCGCTGCAAGGGGGCGGAGAGGAGTTGGCCGATCTTGACGAGAGCACCCATCGACGATTCGGCTATTCCGGCAATGGGTTGGTTGGCTGCGGTCCGTAGTCCGATAGCGATTGCGACAGCCTCCTCGTCGCTGAGGAGCAGGGGTGGGAGCTTCGTGCCGGTGCCGAGCTGGTAGCCGCCATCGATACCCCGATCGGCGTGAACGGGGTAGCCGAGCGTCCGAAGCCGGTCGACGTCTCGCCTCAGTGTTCTCGGACTGACCTCGAGCCGGTC
>JAAETH010000901.1 GCA_024228575.1 Actinomycetes bacterium | reverse complement strand
CCGGGAAGGTGGCCATGACGATGGTGAAGGCCATGCCCGCGTCCTTGTGTTCCCCCGCCTCTTCGAAGTCCTCAGAAGAACTCATCTCGACCATCGCCATCCGGTCGCGATACTGGGCGATCGCGATGCGGTCCCACACCGTGTCGTCGCCCACCAGCTGGTGCACCACAGGTGCCATCATGATGATGCGAGAACCGACCTTGCGCAGGTGTTCGTGGGGAGCGTAGACATCGTCGGCCTCGACACCGGTCAGGGTGGTCTCGCGCCCGTCCGCGTATTCGGCTCGTTCGCGATACTTCATCAGGTTCAATGCCCACATAGGCCCGCCGGGTTCGTCCCGTTGAAACCATGAGGCGATGTAGTCGCTGTTGACGGTTCCATATCGCGCCATGAGAACCACACTAGCTAGTGCTAATGCGACTGGCAATTGTTGGGATGGCCACTCCCAGGCTGACTACAGGAGAGAGCGAAGGGTCGAAACCAGGACGGACTGCGTCTCGGCGACGGACAGCTGGCGATGGCGGCGCAGATAGTCGATGGAGTCGAGCTGGGTCAGGAGATCACCAGCCGACAACACGACATCGCGATCGGCCGGCTTTCGTTCGGCAAGCTCGCGAACAAACTGGGCCTCGAACTGGTGCCGCAGCTCGTTGCGGTTCCTAGCCAGCTCATTGCTGATACGCGGGTGCCGGGCAGCGTTGGCGACCGTCGCCCGATACACAGCACCAATGGCGTCGTACATACGAAGGCGCATGGCTGCGAACTCGTCGATTCGTTGGGCGAGTGGGCCCTGTCCGATGGCGTGAAGCCGAGAGAACTCGACCCCTTGTTCGCGACTGCGCTTGATGGTGGCCTCGAGCAGTTCACCGGGATCGGCGAAATAGCGGTACAACGACCGCAGCGAAAGACCGGACCGGGTCGCCGCTTGCTCGATGGTCGGGAAAAGTGACTCTTCCGCGAACAGCTCGAGCACAACGTCGATCACCGCGTCGACATTGCGCTGGCGTCGGGCGACGCGCCCATCGAGGGGCTCGGCGATGCCTTCGAGGTCGGCCATGATCCCGTCAAGCTACCAGCCTGTACGGCCTCGATCTCTCAGGGCCACGTCCCGCTCGCCGAGTCGATCGATGAGATGCCGACGGGCCGAACGAACGTGACCCGACGAGGACCGACGTCAACGCTCGTTCCTCCGATACGTCTCGATGGTTGAATCGCCGCTCGCGTCAATGAACTCGAACACAAATACTCCGTCCGGGTCCCAGCTGTAGTTCACGTAGTACGTCTGGCCCTCGATCTCGTACTCCAGCGAGTACCCGTTGTCGGCGGTCCGGGTGAAGCCGGTGATGGCAGCCCCCGCCAGAGGCCCGTAGGCACCTCGAAGTGGAGTCGTGTGTGCTTGGGGTGATACCTCGTCCTCGGGCGCCTCCGAAGCCAGGTTGATCTCCACCTCGCCGCGGAACCCAGCTATGAAATAGGGCGCGTAGTCAACGGCGTGGTACTGGTACGCCCCATCTTCGACAAACCTGCCGAGGTATTCGTCGAGAGTCTCGGTCGTCTGGGAGAACAGAGGGAATCCGTCGAGTGCATATGCAATCGGATTGCCCTCTCCGACTACACCTTCCAGGTGTTCTGGCGCGAGGTGGTAGTGATAGTCATCGGCACGTCCGCTGTGACCACCCCATTCGTCGAGTTCTCCCACATCGGCCGCGAACTCACCACGATTGTTGAGCGCGTTGAACATGGGTATCCCATTCACCGCTATCGCAACCGCTCCCTTGTGGAAGTGGTCGGAAGTCGAGAGCGGCTCGTCGGCCAGAACCGGATCGAGCGGAATGCTCCAGCTGTTGTCACCTGCGTAGTCCTGAGGAATGGGTACCTGCTGTTGCCAGCTGACGATGCCCACCATCATGTTGTGATTCGCCAAGCCGTCAGAGGCAACACGAAGGTAGCCCCCATCCTCCCAGGTGCTCACGTTGCCAAACTGTCCGAAGTGGTCGTGGATCGTCGACTCATCCGACGGCGATTCGGTCGTCGACTCATCCGACGATGATTCGGTGGTCGACTCGTCCGACGAAGGCTCGGCGATCGTTGTGGTTGGCGCGTCCTGATCATCGTTGACCGTCGTCGTGTCAACGGTCCCGTCGCTCAGAGCAGGATCTGCATCGTCTTGTGAACAGGCTGCCACCGAGACGCCGGCAAGGAGGAACACCCCGATCACCGAGATGAAAGTTCGAAATGTGCCGATCTCATGTGCCATTGATGAGCATGCCTTCTTCGTCGAGTGGTCCTCGGGGTTTCGATCGTCCCTCGCAGGCGCCTCTTAAGAAGAGGCTGCGGGAACAGGTCACCTGCCGTCGAGCAGAAACCGTCGCCCGTTCTCGTTGGCTCTCAGCCGCTGGATGGCCGGCCACCTCGGCAGCCGGGGCAACAGCGCAACGACCGTCTTGGCTTTGTGGTCCGACACAGCAGCTCAAATGCCGAGAGCATCCCTCAGTTGCTCGACCGTGATACCCAGAGTCGTCGCCGCGGCCTCCAGGTTCGGTGGTGGTGGACCCAGGGCACCCATCAGTTCCTGTTCGGAGATCCCCAACTTTGCGGCGGCTGCGGCAAGATCTGGACCCTCGCCATCGCCACCATCCGCAGGCACTTCTGCACCACCACCGGTGGCAGTCCCCTCAGGGACGAACTCGGCGTCGGACAACACCAGGGTGGAGGGATCGTCACCACTGGAGACATCGGCCACCCCTCCGCTCACACAGAACACGTGGTTGTGCATGCGTACGGCATCACCCTGCGGGCCCAAGCCCGTCTCGTAGGTCTGATCGCTCGGCACCTTGGGATCGCTGCGTTGGGCGCCGGCCCCATGCACATCGACCCAGCCGCCGAACTCCTCGATGTAGCCAAGCGATCGTCCAAACGAGATGTAGGTCGCGGCTTGGACAACACCCGGGTAGGCGATCAGCGTGGTACTGCTCCAATAACCTCCATAGTCCGAATCGCCGGCTTCGTTGGTAATCGGGGTCAGGTTGAACAGCGGCGCGATCGCAGGACTGTTCGTCATGTCGGGCGATCGGTCGTAGTCGACCAGGCTGTGAAGTTCCTTGATGTTCGCCAAACGCCACTCGTCGGACCCGGCCAAGGTCAACGATTCACAGTGATCGAGGGCGTCCTCCCATCCAAGAGCCTCGCCAGCGTCATTCTGGGTCCAGGTCAGGCCCGTGGCGTCATCGGTGACCGTACCGTCGCCGTTCTCCACATAGTCGTTCACGCCGTACTCGGCGCCGCGCACGTACTGAGCGAAGTATCCACTGGAGATTCGGGAGGAAAGTGGATAACACTTGATCCGGCCATCGACGAAGTTGAAACCGAAGAAACACTCCTGGCCATTCATCACCGTTGAGTCGTAGATGCTGCTCGTCAACCACTGTGCGTCGATCACACGCGCAGAGTTGGACTCGT
>JAAETH010000900.1 GCA_024228575.1 Actinomycetes bacterium | reverse complement strand
GGCCAACGGGTCTCGAGCGTTCTGACAGCGGCATAGTAGGCGGACGACACGAGAGCGACTGCGACAGCCTGAGTTTCGGCGACAGTGCTCTCATCGATGATGATTCCGGCGCGCCGCGCCCACAACGTCAACCCGGTACCCACCCATATCGGTATCCACGTACGTATCAGCGCTGTTATCTGGTTATTCATGACGGTTGTTCCTCACAGGTCAAAATGAATGGTGCTGTTTCCCAGCCGAGGCTAGCGCCGCCCGCCCGGGCGACGATCTGCCCGTTGCCGTCGCCGTATCCGATCGGGGTTTCCGACCCGACAAGCTGCCACACCGACGATCCGTGGGTGCAGACGTTGTCGGCCACAGCGACAGGGATGTCGTTGTGGTATTGGGTGGTGGTGCACCCGGCCGGTTCGATCACCGCGGGGATGTCGTCACCCGCGATCGCGAGCCCGGGCGGCGAGATCCGATGCCACGCGTACACGGTCTCGACCTGTAGGACGCTATCCCCGCGGCATTTGACGGCGACGACGGATACGTGCCCG
>JAAETH010000899.1 GCA_024228575.1 Actinomycetes bacterium | reverse complement strand
GGGCGCCGACCCTGATGCGAACGGCGATCCGGCCGACGCGATCGATATCGACACCGACTCAACACCCAACTACCTCGACCCGGACGACGACAACGACGGCCTCCTCACCATCTTCGAGGGCGCCGACCCTGATGCGAACGGCGATCCGGCCGACGCGATCGATATCGACACCGACTCAACACCCAACTACCTCGACCCGGACGACGACAACGACGGCGCTCCGACCATCGAGGAGAACGCGGACCCGAACGCCGACGGTGACCCCGCTGATGCTCTCGACACCGACTCCGACACAACTCCCGACTATCTCGATGCCGACGGCGGCTACGACTGCTCGCTGGCCTTCGGCATCCCCCAGACAGAATGTGACTATCTGGCCGCCCTGGCCATAGCCACCGACTTCGCCAACTGGAACGACACCGCCGGATGGCTCGCCCACAACTCGCCCTGCGGCTGGGTGGGCGTAACATGCGGTGGCGGTCACGTCACCAATGTCGCCCTCCCAGACAACACCCTGACCGGCACCATTCCAGCCGACCTCAGCGACCTCAGCGACCTGGTCGAGCTGGATCTGTCGCGGAACCGCCTCTCTGGGACGATTCCCGACGTCAGCGCCATAGCGACCCTCGAGGTCCTGCGTCTGCAGGACAACGAGCTGGGCGGCGTGGTTCCCGGCGACCTCGATCTGTTGCCCTCATTGCGCATCGTTGACCTGGACACGAACTGGCTGTCCGGTGGCGTGCCCGTCGACCTCACCTCGAGCACCTCGATCGAGTACCTCGACCTGAGCCACAACGACCTGGGCGGGACAATCCCGGCAACCCTCGGCTCGATGACCGCTCTGGTCACACTCGACCTGCAGGGCAACGAACTGACTGGCGGCATCCCGGCGTCGATCGGCTCGTTGTCCGGCCTCGAGCACCTGAACCTGGCATCGAACCAACTGACCGGTGGGCTGCCGGCCTCGTTCTCGTCTCTCACCAACCTCCGCTTCGTGCGGCTCTACGACAACACCTTGTCGGGCACACTGCCCTCGGCTCTCTCGGCTCTGACGCAGATCGAGGTGTTCGCCATCAACAACAACACCTTCAGCGGTGCCATCCCGACAACGCTGTCGGCTTGGACCAATCTGCGCTGGTGGTCCAGCCAGCGCAACCCATCGCTCGGGCCTGTCCCCACCCAGATCTCCAACCTGCCACAAATAGAGGTGGTCCTATGGTGACTCCACCTGTGCTCAGGAATCCTGCTCTGCGACGTGTGGCTTCGGCTGTGCTCGCATCACTGGCATTCATGGTCGCTATCAGCGACACCGCACTCGCGGTCTCGGTTCTTGTTGCCCGACCACAAGCCGATCATCTCGAGGTCCAGGTCGATTTCACCGATCCCGGCTACACCCCGTACGCGCCATCAGGACAGGTGCTCGTCAGCCGATCGATCGATGCCACATCGGGCGACGTGATCGGACTCTCGGACGGCGACAGGTTCGGCGAAGAGGTCGCCGGCATCGGCGACGTGAACGGCGACGGTGTTCTCGACATCGCCGTCGGAGCCCGCTTCCTCGACGATGGCGGCATGGATCACGGGGGTGTGTGGGTCCTGTTCATGCGTGCTGATGGAACGACCATCGACGCCACCCTGATCAGCGACAGTGAGGGCGGGTTACGCACGCGGCTCGACGATGACGACTACTTCGGTGCAGCGATCGCCCCGCTCGGCGACATCGATGGCGACGGCATCGACGACATCGCCGTCGGCGCTTCTCGAGACGACACCGCTGGATTAGACGCGGGAGCGATCCACGTTCTGACCCTGAACTCGGACGGCACCGTCAAGACCGAGAAGACCATCACGCAGGGACTCAACGGCTTCGCAGGCCCACTGGCGCCCGGCGACTTCTTCGGCAGCGACATCGCCAACATAGGCGACGTCGATGGCGACGGCATCGACGACATCGCCGTAGGCGCAACCGGTGATGACACGGCTGCAGCGGAAGCAGGTGCCGTCTGGCTGTTGATGTTGAACCCATCGGGTGGCGTCAAATCGGCTCAGAGGATCACGACTGGATCCGCGGGATTCCCAGCGGCACTCGCCGCAGCCGACGGCTGGGGAGTCGCCGTCACAGGCCTCGGCGACATCGACGATGACGGTACGCCCGATATCGCAATGGGCACACCGAAGTCAGGCATCGGCGGCGCCATGAGCGGCGCCGTCTACATCCTGCGACTGAACAACGACGGAACCGTCAAGGGCACCAGCACGATCAGCGGAATTGGTGACGGCTTGTCTCTCAGCGGCGATGGATTCGCGCTGGGTCTCGCCGGAGTTGGCGACACCAACAATGACGGCGTCCAAGACCTCGCCATAGGTGTGGCGGAGTACGACGGTGCCGGCTACGACCGGGGCAAGGTGCTGATCGTACGCCTGACGCAGGTCGGCGGTCTGATCGACACAATCACGGTCAGCGACGCCTCCGCGGGATTCGATTCGACCTTCCAGAACGACGAGCAGTTCGGACGGTCGATCTCCAACCTCGGCGACTTTGACGGAAACGGCGTTGTCGACCTCGCCGTCGGAACCTGGGGTGTCGACCGGGGCGGAACCAACCGCGGAGCCGCGTGGATCGTCACACTGGCGCAGGCGCCGCCCGGCGATGCTGACGGCGACGGTGTCTACGACTCGGTCGAAGATCGCAACGCCGATCACAACTACACCAACGACGACTCCGACGGTGACGGCACGCCCGACTACCTCGACATCGACGACGATGGCGACGGAGTCAGCACCACCTACGAGAACCCGCCGGCTGGCGACTCCGACGGTGACGGCACGCCCGACTACCTCGACACCGACGACGATGGCGACGGAATCCCGACCGACAGCGAGAATCCTGACCCAGACGTCGACGGCAATCCCGTCGATGCGTGGGATCTCGACGGCGACGGAGCCCCCGATTACCTCGACCCCGACCCCAACGACGGGCCCCTAGCCGATGCCGACGGCGACAGCATCCAGAACGGGGACGAGGAGGCCAGCGACACTGACGGAGATGGCGCCGACAATTGGCTGGACCCAGACGACGATGGCGACGGCATCGACACAATCCATGAGGACCCTGGCTCCGACCTCGACAGCGACGGCGACGGGATTCCGAACTATCTCGACACCGACGACGATGGCGACGGCATCGACACAATCAGTGAAGGACCCGACCTCGACGGTGACGGCAACCCCATCGACGCAGCAGACCTCGACGGCGATGGAATCCCCGACTATCTCGACCTGATCGACGACCGCGTCCCGACGACCTCGACCACAACCACGACCACACCGTCGACTACGACGACCACCACCCCCACCGGACTCCCCCGCGACGAGACGACCACGACAATATCGACAACCTCGACATCAACAACCGTCCCGACACCACAAACGACGACCACTACCACGCGCGTTCTGAGGCCGCCGACCCTGACCGCACACGACGACATCATCTCGACGGTGCGCGACGTCGAGGTCATCATCTCGATACTCGACAACGACATAGCCGAGGCCGAGATCGATCTCGGCAGCATCGAGCTGAGCGACGTCGATACCGGTTCACTCACCCTCAACGCCGATGGCACGGTGACGTTCACACCAGAAGCCGGTTTCACCGGATCGGTCGAGTTCGAGTACACGCTCACAGATCTGGAAGGCAACACCTCGACCGCCAAGGTCACCATCCAAGTCGTGCCGCCTCAGCTATCACCAGAAGCGCAGATGCTGGCTCGGGTGGAGAGGCCGGAAAGCACCATCATCGCCAAGGATCCACCCTCGGTGGGCGTGTTGTCGATACTTGTGGGGCTGCTCGAGCTGACCGGAGACCTCAATCTGCCCTTGCGCCTCTTGCTCAGCGCCGGCGCCTGGAGCGGGCTGGTCATGATCGTCTTCAACCGGGTTCGGCGTCGACCCAAGATCGGCGTCGTCGCGGGTGTTTCGCGAGGCGATGTCATCGATGTAGTCAACCGACGCGGAAACCGCAGCGGTTATGCCCTCACCTCGGAGTCGGACCTCCTCTGGGTCACGGGCCGCAAGCGTGTCATCGGCGGGGTGCCACACGTCGAGATCGAGACGCCGGCCGGCCGTGGCTACGTGCCAGCAGCGTTCATCGGGGACAGCCTCGAACTCCATTCACTGGTGCTCAGCCAACTCACCGGACGCTGACTCGATGTGCTGCCCTCAGCTCGAGGGCGTATAGGGCTCGGTGTTCTCGGGACCCTTGTTCGAGACCTTGCCGACCTTCGGGTCGACCATGTGTGCTTCGAGCAGGGACTCGGGAGCCCGAGCCAGCACGCCCTCTAGAACATCGACGTCGTCGAAGCCTGGGTCGAGCCACATGTCCCAAGCCTGAGGGGGCAGGAACACAGGCATGCGATCGTGGATGTCGGTCATGAACCCGTTGGCTGCCGTGGTGATGATTGTGACCGAACGCAGTGCTTCTTCCCACTTGCGCTCCGGTCCCCTCCATTGCTCCCATAGGCCCGCCATCGCCAATGGTTCACCATCGGTGCTGTGGATGAAATAGGGCTGCTTGTGGGGCTTGCCCTTGTCGTTCATACCGACGACCTTCCACTCGTAGAAACCGTCGGCGGGGACAAGGCACCGACGCGACGCGAGCGGACGCTTGAACGAGTTCTTCTGAGCGACAGTCTCGCCGCGGGCATTGATCATGCGACTGCCGATCTTGGTGTCCTTGGCCCACATCGGCACCAGACCCCAGTGAAACGAATCGAGTTTGCGCACATGGTTCGGTTGCTCACGCACGGCATAGATGTCATTGGTCGGCGCAACGTTGTAGTTGATCGGTAGCACGTCGCCGGGCTCTGGTGGCTCTGCGCCGAAGTACCTCGCCAACTCGTCAGGCGGTGAAGCCGACACAAAACGTCCACACACGGTTCCGACCTCCTCGGGGTACTCGATGGTAGCGATGCGCAAAGCTCTCGACAGACGTACATCGGAGAGGCTGTCCCAGCAGTACCGCCGCCCCCAGATTCCTCACGAGCCGCAGTCAACCACAATGATGTCGCCGCCGAATAGTGGCTCGAACAGTTGGTTATCCGCGCACCTGGTTCATCAGATCCATCAGATCGCTGACGACTTCACCGGCGGGCTTCGGGCGACCGAAGTAGTAGCCCTGGAGGTTATCGGCCCCCATCTGTCTAAGCAGAGCCGCCTGTTCACGAGTCTCGATCCCCTCGGCGGTGATGGTCGCTTGGAGCAGGTGACCCATGTCGATGATGAGCTGCACAAGTGACAGTACCGATTCATCGTTGGTGAAGGTCCGGTCGATCTTGAGGATGTCGACCGGCAGGCTCCGTAGGTGTGCGAGTGATGTGTAGCCCGTGCCGAAGTCGTCGATGGCGACCCGGATACCACGTTGACGCAGCTGTTCGAGCTTCAGGGCGGCCGTCGCCAGATCGTCGAGGATTGCGCTCTCGGTGACCTCGATGACAATCCGGGCCGGGTCGATGCCGTACTGCTCGAGCGGACGCACAACCCACGACACGAAGTCGACCGAAGAAAGGCTGCGACCGGAGATATTCACGCTGATGGACATGTCACTGAGGTGCCCGTCGGCATCCCAGGCGACGATCTGCTTCGCGACGTTGCGTAGCACCCACCTGTCGACGTCGATGATGAGGCCGCTTCGCTCGGCCAGGGGAATGAACTCATCGGGAGGAACGAGGCCGTGCCCCGGTCTGTGCCAGCGAATAAGCGCCTCGACCCCGGCTGGCCGCTGGGACGATGACCCCACGATCGGCTGGTACCAAAGGGCAAACTCGTCTTCCATGAGTCCCACACGAACGGCCTGCTCGATACCGGCTCGCTTCGACAGCATGCTCTTCAGCGCTTGGTCGCAGATCTCGACACGATCTCTGCCCTGCTCCTTGGCCCGACACACCGCAAGGTCGGCGTCGTGCAGGAGACTCTCTTCGTCATACGACTCGTCGCTGGACACTGCGACACCGATGCTCGCGCCCAACACAACGCTGGTGCCCTCGATCTCGATCGGAGCCACCATCACCTCACGGATACGCTCGGCGAGCTCGAGGGCCTCGGCCGCGCCACGGACCGGTTCGGCGATGACCAGGAACTCATCTCCGCCAAGCCGCCCAACATGATCGCCACCGCGGACCGATGCCCTAAGGCGCCCGGCCATGGCCTGCAAGACGACGTCGCCCACATGATGACCACGCGTATCGTTGATTTCCTTGAAGCCGTCGAGATCGACGAGCAACACAGCGAGACAAGCGCCAAGACGGGTGGAGCGAGCGAGCCCGCTGGCCAGCTGAGCCAAAGAGGCATCTCGGTTCGGAAGCTGCGTGAGACCGTCGTGTGTGGCCTCGTGGGTCATCTTCTGCCTGAACTCCTCCCTCT
>JAAETH010000898.1 GCA_024228575.1 Actinomycetes bacterium | reverse complement strand
GTGACCGGCCCGCCACGGGGCGGGCAACTGATCGAGCGCATCGGCCAACAACCAAACATGGTCGATGGCGGTGTTGGACCCGGCGTTGCCGGGCCGCATGATCCCGGCCAGGACTTCGTCGGTCTCGGCGATCATCGCCAGCAGCGGGTGATGCCCGTAGCCGCGTTTGTAGGTCGGCGCCGCGTCTTGCTTGTCGGCCTTGGTCGACACCAATGTCGCGTCGAAATCGACGGTCAAGGTGTCACCGGCCGGGCCTGCACCCGCGGCCCACGCTCGTTCACGCGCTGTGGCGCGAGCCGAAGCGATGCCGCGTAGCTCTGCGGGACCGACCTGATCGAAGGTCCGCCACACCGTCGCTTCGGATGCGACCGGACCGAACATTGCCGGCTGGCCCCGTATCGAGGCCAGATCCGACAGACACGTCGCGCCGTCAGCGAGTGCGAGGATCATCTGGGTGAGCGTGCGGCCTGGGTCATGACGCCGCGCAGCCACCCCGGTCATTGCTGTGCTCAACCCCGCCGTGAGACCCGCAGCGTCAGCGGTCTCAGCCAGCCACACGAGTCCTGCGTGAGACACCAACCCAGACCCATCGCCGGTCACAGATCGTGGTCGAACAAGAGTGGTAGCGTTACCCATCGAAAGCCCTCCGGAACTGGTCCGTTTGATGTTTGTGTGAGAACTCACATCCTCCCAGGTCGGAGGGCTTTTCGCGAGCCTCCACCGGCTCAGCTACGAAAGATCCGGGTTAGCGAAGCAGGGGTCAAGCGCGGTGACCGCGTCGTCGGTGACGACAAGGAGCTCCTCGAGAAGCTTGGCAACCGTGATCTCTGCCCATGTCGCTCGGGTCGCCGGTTCGCAAGATGCTGCCGCAACAGCGGCCGCTTTCGACGGCGTCAACCGCCACTACTACCGCCGAGACTGACCACCCAGACCCGGCGTTCAGTGACGGTGGCGAGCGGGACTCGGGGACGCGCGGTGTTTGATACTCCCGTCGGGCCGCTTCCGAGTGTGCGGCGCGAGGTTGGTTAGGGGAGTTCGATGGGTAGGCGGGCGACTAGGGCCCGGTTGGATTGGCTGTTCTCTGATGCGGGCTGGTCGAACACTTGGACGGTCAGGACGATCTCGTAGGCCCCAGCCGGTAGTGCGTAGCCGAGGTTGAAGTTGCACGGTTGGGTGGCGGTGCGAGCGGTCATAGAGATCTGCGCGCCGGGGTCGAGTCGGATGCTGCCCCTGTCCTCAGCGGTCCGGGCCCCCACGAAGATGGTGACGAGTTCGGTACCGGCGGGCAGGGCCAGTTCGGCGGTGCGGGACGGCACGAGATGAACAGTGGTGGTACCGGTGTTGGTCACCACGAACTCGACCAGCCCGTCATCGATGCTGCCGGTGAGTGTCATCGACTCGACCGCCACCCCGGTGGCGGGCTGGCCCCGCCAGACCAGTTGGCAGTGGTTGGCTTGTGACGGGTCGACTCGTTCCGGCGGGTAGGGGAAAGCGCCGAGGTAGATGTCAATCAGTCCCTGGTAGCGGTCCTGGAGAATGGCGGCCAAGGGCTCCTGGTCGGGGCGCAGAGTGGCACGGCTGGCGTCGTAGCGGACCTGTCCGATAGCGGTGTACGCCGGGCCTTCGAAGGAACGATTGCCAGCCCCTTCGAGATCGGCAGTGATCAGGCGCCGCCACGGCGGCATACCGACCAGGTCATAGATCTGGTCGGACCAATCGACGAACACGACCAGCTCGGGGTGGTCGACGGCTTCGAGGACGCGGTGACAGTCGTCGGTGGCGCCGGTTGGTATCAGGATCCGGGGCCAGTGCTGAACCATCAGGTGTTGGGCGTCGATGTTGAATTCGTCCCACAGCAGCCTTGTGTCGGCGTGGAGTTCCTGCATCAGGCCCAGATGGGCTCTGGTCTGGTCGATGGAGGGCAGCTCAGCTCCCAGCAAGTCGCTGGCTGGGATCCCGATGGAGCAGTCCTCGGGGCCGATCGCCTCGGGCCCACCGGAGCTCGCTGAGGCGCACGCCCCCACTGTCAACAGCGCGGCGATCACCGCTGGTAGGCGCCAGGACACGCATCGATGCTGACACACACCTTCCCCACCATCCGATCACGG
>JAAETH010000897.1 GCA_024228575.1 Actinomycetes bacterium | reverse complement strand
TCGTCGGCGTCGATTGGTGATGTGGATGGTGACGGGATCGTCGATGTCGCGGTCGGCGCCTACGGCGATGATGACGGCGGTGCCGATCGGGGGGCCGTGTATGTGCTTCTTCTCAACGCTGATGGCACGGTCAAGGCAGAACAGAAGATCTCCTCCACGACCGGCGGTCTAACCGGCCCCCTCGACAACTCCGACGGGTTCGCCAAGTCGCTGGCTGGGGTCGGCGATGTCGATGGTGACGGGATCCCCGACATCGCGGGCGGCGCCTCCCGAGATGGCGATCGCGGCACCTACCGGGGTGCTGTGTATGTGTTGTTCCTCAACGCCGATGGCACGGTGAAGGCCGAGCAGAAGATTTCGTCTACTACCGGTGGGCTCACGGGCCCCCTCGATGACAGCGACTACTTCGGGTTTTCGGTGGCTGGGGTGGGTGACGTTGACGGTGATGGGATCGTGGACATCGCTGCCGGCGCCGCCTGGGATGGTGATGGGGGCACCAAGCGGGGTGCGGTGTATGTGTTGTTCCTCAACGCTGATGGCACCGTCAAAGCCGAGCAGAAGATCTCGACCACGGCCGGCGGGCTGACAGGACCCCTCGATAACAGCGACTACTTCGGGATGTCGGTGGCTGGTGTCGGTGATGTTGATGGTGACGGGATCACCGATATCGCGGTCGGCGCCAACGGCGACGATGATGGGGGCGCCAACCGGGGTGCGGCGTATGTGCTGTTCCTCAACGCTGATGGCACCGTCAAAGCAGAACAGAAGATCTCCTCCACTACCGGCGGGTTAACAGGGCCCTTGGACGACGTCGACCGGTTTGGGACATCGGTGGCTGGGGTCGGTGACGCAGATGGTGACGGCATCCATGACATTGCTGTCAGTGCCTATTACGACGATGACGGAGGCTCGAGCCGTGGGGCCGCGTATGTACTGTTCTTGAACGCCGATGGCACCGTGAAGGCAGAACAGAAGATCTCCTCCACAACCGGTGGACTCACCGGCCCCCTCGATGACAGCGATCGGTTCGGATCGTCAGTGTCGGGCATGGGTGACGTTGACGGCGACGGGATTGTCGATATCGCGGTTGGCGCCTTCGTCGATGGTGACGGCGGCACCAATCGGGGAGCCGTATACGTACTGAACCTGGCGGTCCCGGTTGATCATTGTGCGGTTGATTCTGATTCGGATGGGTTGTGGGATGGTGAGGAAGACGCCAACACCGACGCCGACGGCGACCCGGCCACCACCCCGGGCCCAGACACCGACGGCGACACCACACCCAACTATCTGGATGCCGACGACGACGGCGACGGCACCCTCACCTCGGCCGAGAACGCGGACCCGAACGCCGACGGTGGCCCTCGCGACGCCCTCGACTCAGACTGGGCTGGCCAGCCCGATTACCTCGACCTCCCGATCACTGTCGCCTCGGGCGGCACGGTCGCTGCCGGGCAGAAGATCTCCGCCACAGCGGTCGGGTTGACCGAAGTTCTCGACGGGTCCGACTACTGCGGTGCGTCGGCGGCTTCTATTGGTGCTGTTGAGGGTGACGGG
>JAAETH010000896.1 GCA_024228575.1 Actinomycetes bacterium | reverse complement strand
TGACGCAGCACGATGATCTGGAGGTCCTTCCAGCGTCCTGAACGCATCGCGAGGCGAGCGAGTTGGGCGAGGAATCGGTACAGGAGACGAGACACGAGGGTCAAGGATGGCGGCATCGGCCCTGGTCAGCACCCACGCGCCCCTTTCTGGGCACCACAGGCAACAGAAACGACTGACCCTGGTCATAAGACC
Organism: Actinomycetes bacterium; assembly: GCA_024228575.1. Lineage (GTDB taxonomy): Bacteria > Actinomycetota > Acidimicrobiia > Acidimicrobiales > Poriferisodalaceae > JAAETH01. The sequence continues at coordinate 2,583 of JAAETH010000896.1, read as the reverse complement.
GGAACGTCTTCGACCGGCCAGCCACCACGCTCACCAGCGGCTCTTGCGCAACCTCGCCAACCCCGAACAACCGCTCCGCACCCACATCATCGGCCATCCAGCAAGCATTCCACGCTCCACCTCAAAACGCGAGGATTCTGACCCACGCTCCTAGGGAAGAGGGCACTCGCGACTCAGCAGGTCCAGAAGCAGTCAGATTGTCCGGTCTTGGCCATTGCCGGATGGAAGTGCGCCGCACGCGGCGGCGATATCGCTGGCGATCTCCTGAGCGGTTCGCTCGGCCGAATCGACAACGACCTCGTTGAGGTAGCCTTCTCCGGCTCTGTCCGTCGCGATGATCGCCGAGAATCGTCCTGCGAGCCGGGCTGCTCGGTACGAGGCCAGGAGCATGTCGGCCGTACTGACTCCGAGAATCACATCACTGTCGTCTCGAAACGCGAGTTTCAGTTGCCGACGGGCAACGAAAGTCGGCCAACTCTCGAGATCTTGTTGGATCAGTTCGGGCTGCGCTGTTGCCCTAACGATGAATCCGCTGAGACTGTTGCCAGCGAGTCGAGCCAGGTTGAGTGCGTCTCGACGGGAGCTGTCCACAACGACGACGACTCGCGATCTGGGCCTTCGAGTCATCCAACCGATAGAGGGGATGTGCCTGCGCAGCCTCGCGAGAAACAGCTCCTCGTTGGTGCCATCGAACAACAGCAACGACGACGGGACGCCTTTCCCAACCAAGCGTGGCAGATCGCCAAGGCTATCGCTCTGTGCGTCCGAGCCGCGGACCGTCGTGACGAGGTGAAGAGACGCCGAAAGCTCGTCTGTATGCGCCAACGAGGGTGGGACACGGATAGCACACGGGGTGGCCGAGCTGGTAGCGGTCAGGAGAAACGCTCGTATGAGTTCGGTATCTGCCGTGTCTGGGAACTGGGAGAGTTCGCGGCCGAGGTCGATACCGGCGAATCCGTATCGGGCCAGAGTTTCGATGTCGGCGGCTGTCCATTCGTCGTCGGAGACGACAACCGCCGAGCCTTTCATCACCCCGGCGAGTAGCTCGCTGCGGTCGATGTCGTCCACGCGAATCCTGGTCTGGACGAAGCGCACAGTGGCGTAGACGCATACACCGACTGCAGCAATCAGGCTGGCCTCTCGGTCGAGCCATGCGAGTCCTCCAATTCCGACCAGCACCGCGCCGAAGCCGCACCGTAATGCGAGCATGAGCCGCGCCCGCCTCTCGTGGACCTCCACGAGGCTCCGGGCCTCATCCCACGCACCATCGCGCAGCTGCTCAACTATCGACCGTCGGTGGTGTTCACGCATCGATGTTGACCACGGACCAACCGAGCGATCCGGTGGACCAGACGCGGGCGCTCCGGATAGTGGCTTCAGCTACCGCTGGAGCGAAGACGTCTCTGAAGACGGGAGACGAAAGCACAGGCGAGGAGGCGATCTTGTTGGACGTCAGCGCCGCAGCGCGAGATCCGGCTTGGGCCCCTACTAGTCCGAGTCCAGTCGACACCACCGCCCCCCCCGCAGGCGTAGCTTGTGAGGTCGCTCCCGCAGTTCGTCCACGCGCGCTGCCCTGCGGAGACAGTACCCGCGGCCGAGGCCAGTGCGCCGACCACACAACCGGCTCCCGAAGTTGGCGCACAAAGGGCGTATCCGACCACTGCCACGACTCCTAGAATCGTCTCACGGTGGTTCCAGACGAACCCAACGGCGCCTTTCTCGTACCAGCTTCGGTTGTCGCCGTAGAGGTCGTATTGGCCGTTCTCCAGGAGTACCTCGGCAGCCCATCGCATCGCGAGCGTTGCAGTCCCGTTCTTGTTTCCGAAGATGGCCTCAAAATCTCCCTTGGAGATGTATTGGTCGTACTTGCCATCGTTGTGTTTGCCGACGTCGAATGCACCGTAGTTGGATGCTACGACAACATGGGCGAGTTGTGCGTTGTCCTCGCCGCATCCGCCTCCGCAGAGGGCGATCGCCGTGTGAATGTGGCCAGCACTTGCGGCTTGGTAGGCCCAAAGAGACCCGTACGGGGAGGGGCCAGCACCGAGCGTTGTTGCCCAAGACCCTGTGGCGCCCGGATACTCGATCGTGGCTGGTCAGGCGGCATTTTGGTATTCGTGTATGAGTCCGTCGCAGCGGCTGGTTCGCAGCACGGTGAGGGTCGGCGGGGGAGTGTCTGGCGGCTCTTCGACGGGTGTGGGTGGTCGTTGTCCGAGTGATTGGTGGGGCTGGTGCTGGTTGTGGTGGTCGATGTAGTCGCGGACGAGTCGTTCGAGTTGTCGGCGGTTCCAGATGATGGTTCTGGGCAACCCGTTGGGTTGCTTGAGGAGCTCGCGGCGGGTGGGTCCGATCCAGCGTTCAGCGAACGTGTTGGCTACCGGAGTGCGAATCGGGGTTTTGAGGATCTTGAAGCCTTCGGTTCGGAAGATCTCGTCGAACGATTCGACGAACTGGCTTCTGCGGTCACGAACGAGCGCCCTTGCGCCTTCGAGACGATCGGAGTTGCCCATGAACAGGTTCCGGGTGGCCTGGGTGGTCCAGGCGCCGGTCGGGTTGGCGGTGACGCCGGCGAAGAAGACTTCG
>JAAETH010000895.1 GCA_024228575.1 Actinomycetes bacterium | reverse complement strand
GCCAACTGGCTGAAGCCATCGGAGAAGGACCGGCCCAACCCGAGCGTGCTCGGAATCGGCGTCGTCGATGGGGTTCACGTGAAGGGATCAGCTGAGCGGAGTGACCGGGGTGTGTTCGGTCTCCGCTTCGACAAGACCCCGACTTCGGTGGTCGAGGTGTGGCCGGGCGACACCCTGAGCTCCGACGACCGGCGCCTCAACAGCGTCGTCTACCACAGCGGGCGGCGAACGATCGAGTCATGGCACGCTGCTGCTGAGCTCTCACCGTTCCTCTTGGAACTGGCCCCGCAGGAGATCGTCACCCCTGACGAATGGGTGTGGGCAGCCGCCGGCATACCCCTCGTCATCGACGGTCAGGTCGACTGGGATTTCGAATCGGCCTACACCAGGGATCCATACACCTACCAGACCCTTCGTCATACCTTCATAGCGGTCGACCAGGAGAAGAAGCGGTTGATTCTCGGCGCCACGGAAACGGTCGACACTCTCGATCTCGTCGAATGGGCCATGGAGAGGGGCTATGAGGATCTGGTGAAGTTCGACGGTGGCGCTTCGGCTGAGCT
>JAAETH010000894.1 GCA_024228575.1 Actinomycetes bacterium | reverse complement strand
CCCGCTCAGCGAACCTCGGCGGTTTCGTCGAACAGGTCTCACCGGCGGCGTTCACGAAAACGATTCTCGAAGCCGACGTGAGGGCGCTACGCGACCACAACCCGTCGCTGCTGCTGGGCCGCACCGGTGCCGGTACGCTCCGCATGTCGGCCGACGATCACGGTCTCGCATACGAGATCGATCTGCCCGACACGACAGAGGGCCGCGACACCGCCGAGCTGCTACGCCGCCGAGACCTCACCGGCTCATCGTTCGGGTTTCGCACGATCTCCGACGAGTGGACCGAAACCGGCGACGGTTACCCGCTACGAATACTCCACGAGGCCGCGTTGCGCGATGTCGGCCCGGTCACATTTCCGGCATACCCCGACTCTGGGGCCGCTCTGCGGTCGCTCGCGACGGCCCGCCACCTCGACCTCGAGGAGCTTGTCGCCGCTGCTGGCCGCGACGAGCTCCGAACCATTCTCTCCAGCACCGCAGAACGACAGGCCGCCGCTCAGGCACCTGTTGTTCGCCGGCGGAACTGGCGGGCACGTTGACGCCGGGCACCCCCACGCCAACACGCCAACACACCAACAACCCGAAGGAAAAAGATCATGTTCTCCAATGAGACAGTGGGTGCCGCGTTCGTCGAGCATCGCCGCGCCACCGAGGAACTGCGGTCGCTCTACGCCGACTGCGAAGGCCGTGACCTCACCGCCGAGGAAACCGTCGTCGAAGGCAGGCTCAACACCGCCATCGATGAGGCTCTCGACCACGCCGAGCGTGGCAACGCCTATCTTGGCCGCGAGCGCGCGGCCGACGAGGCACGCGTCCAGTACGAGAATCTTCAGACCGAACATCGCGACGACGACGGCCCCGCTGACGATCTCGTCACAAGAGAGGCCGAAGCGGTCCGCCAGCTCGCCGCCGGGGAAATCCGTGCGATCGAGTTCGAGACCCGCGATCTCACCGCAGGCACTGCGACCGACGGCGCCGAGCTGGTACCCCAGTCGATGTACCAGCAGATCCACGGATTCATGCAGGCCGCGTCGAGT
>JAAETH010000893.1 GCA_024228575.1 Actinomycetes bacterium | reverse complement strand
CGTTCCGGCTCGTCGTGGCATTTCTGCATACATTTTGCATACATCGAAAGTTCCTTTGTGGCCGCTCGACGTGGCCCGAGAGTGCGGAGTCGAAGCGGCACTCCCCTACCGCCGTGGGGGTTCAAGTCGGAGGGGCGAGTTCAACCCTGAGTACACGCGCGCCCTGGAGCGGTGAGCTTGTAGCGGGATGACTCGAGGCTTGTCGTCATAGGCCCAGAACTGCACGGACTCCGTCGTCGATGGCATCGATGAGAGCTCGCGGCAGCTGGCCTGTTCTGTCGGCAAGCCATGTGCGCTCGACCAGCTCCAACCCGAGCGGCACCGCGACGGAGTCCTTTCGCAACCCGGTGACGGTCGACTCAAGCAAGACATTGCCGGCCAGACCGGCTCGATCGAGATTCGAGGTGAGCGGCACGACATGGGTCTGCCAGACGTCAACGCCGAGCACCTCCTGGGACGAGACCACAACGCAGGGACGACGCTTGTCGAGATCGACCCAGTAAACGGATCCACGCGTCACCATGGTGCGGATCGGTCCATCCGCTCGCCGACTGCGTCGCGATCGGGCAAGCGCTCTCCTGCGGCCAGAGCTGCGTCCGCTAGAAGCTGGTCGGCGAGCGACATCGTTGACTTCGCTGCGTGGCGGCGGAGTTGATCGGTGACCCACCGCGAGAACGGCACATCCAAGCTCTCGATGACCGGAATGACATCATCCGGAACACTGATCGTCTTGTTTGGCATGTACCTATTATATGTACGTATCCGCCTCAGGCAACTTGTGGTGCGGTGTGGTGTGGTGCTCGAAAACGCGCGCATGTGCATTGACCAGGCAGTTTGCTCGCCATCCTGGGCTCTCATGTCTCGTCTCCTCTACCGTTTCCTTGCCCAGCTGGCGCGTCTCGCCGTGCGTTCCGGACGGTCCAAGGACCTTCAGATCATCGTTCTTCGCCACGAGAACGCCGTACTACGCCGACAGGTCGGCCGACCTGCGCTCAACGATGACGACAGGACCCTGCTCGGCGCTATCGCCGCAGCCTTGCCCAAGGCGCTACGCCAGGACTGGATCGTGACACCCGAGACGCTGCTGCGCTGGCACCGTCGCCGCATCGCCCGACATTGGGCCCAACCACCCACCCGACGTGCCGGTCGGCCACCAATCACCGCTGAACTGCGACAACTGATCGTGCGGCTCACCACCGAGAATCCGACGTGGGGACATCGCCGCATCCAAGGCGAACTCTCCCTACTCGGACACACGCTCGCACACTCGACCGTGTGGCAGATCCTCACCGACAACAGCATCGACCCATACCCGCACCGAACCGATGTCACATGGACCGAGTTCCTCCACTCCCAAGCAGCGGTCGCGTGCGACTTCTTCACCGTCGACACAGCGTTCCTGCACCGCTACTACGTCCTGTTCTTCATCAGAATCCAGACCCGCGAGGTGCTCTTCGCTGGCGTCACCGCCAACCCGACCGGCGAGTGGACAACACAAGCCGCCCGCAACCTGTTCATCTCCCACGCCGACCAACTCGAGGATCCTCGGGCGCTGGTGCGCGACCGAGGCAGCCAGTTCGTCGATGCGTTCGATGAGATCTTCAGAACCGAAGGCTTCAAGATCCTGAAGACACCAGTGCAGGTTCCCGTCGCGAACACCTTCGCCGAGCGATGGATCGGATCGATCCGACGAGAACTCCTCGACCGCACAATCATCTGGAACCACAAACAGCTCGAGCGCCTCGTCCGTGACTACATCGACCACCACAACACCCATCGGCCTCACCAGTCACTCGAACAACGGCCGCCGACACCCACCGATCCCTCGACCAGCAACCGCCACAACCCGACGCCCCCGACCAGACAACCGACGGGACGAAACCGACCCTTCGAGTCGTCCGAAACACCCGATGCGACGGCCTCATCAACGAATACAGAAGAGCCGCCTGACCAGCCACGACACAATTTCGGGCACCTACAGCCGGTCAACACCAAGGACGCCTCACCCAGTAGCACTTGTGCTACCATGGGCAGATGGGCACGATAGGACTCCGAGAACTTCGCCAGGACGCATCCGAACTCGTTCGGCGGGTTGAGAGCGGCGAGCAAATCGACATCACTGTCGCCGGGCGACTCGCCGCCCGACTCGTACCCGCCACCCCCAAGCAATGGCAGCCTTG
>JAAETH010000892.1 GCA_024228575.1 Actinomycetes bacterium | reverse complement strand
GTTGAGTTCTGCGATCGATGACACCTGCGGGACCGGAACCAAGTGACGGCGCCGGAACCTTCCGACTTCGCCCTCCACACCGCCTTTCTCATGGGCCCCGTCGATCCCGGGCGCACAGAAGAACGAGTCGAACCCGTAATGCGAACGCAGAGCGACGAAACGGTCAGTCTCGATCCGGTCACGGCCCTTCAAAACCGTCACCACCGCTGGTTTCAGGTTGTCGTAACGGACCCGACCTGGGACACCTACGAAGTGTTCGAAGGCCCGCACATGCCCATCGAGGAACACTTCCTGAGACTCGCTGAAATACGCCCGCACGAACGACTTCCCCGACGCCGACAATCGCATCACGAACAAGAACACCTTCACCGGCTCGCCGCACAGCCGAACGTGAGCCGCCCCGAAATCGACCTCGGCCTCGACACCAGGCTCATGGTCCTGGACCACCATCACCTCGCTCAACGACCCCGCCTGGGTGTCTCTGACCGCTTTCACATACCGACGCACCGTCGATTCACCAATGTCAGCACCATGCTCGAGCACCAGGCGCTGCCACACCCGACGAGCCGTGTGACGCTGCTTACGCGGCACCTCCAAATCGT
>JAAETH010000891.1 GCA_024228575.1 Actinomycetes bacterium | reverse complement strand
GAGGGCTCATCGTCGGCGACGACAACCACATCAGCAGGGTCCAGCGAGGATAGTGATTCCGGCGAGGACAGCGATTCGAGCAACACAGCCGACGGTGCCATAGTGAATGACGAATGCGCAGCCGTTGGGGATGTGTCCGCGGCGGTGGGAGTCGAATTCGATGCGGTCGAAGAGGAGCCCAGCGGAATTGGCATCTCCTGCTACTACAACGCTCCCGGCGATGATGATTTTCTGTCCACATCGGAGCTGAGCGTGCATGTGACCAACATCCCCGGTGTCGGGACCGACGGCGCTACCGGTTCCGGGGAATCGATCGAAGGACTAGGGGACTGGGCGGAGCTACTCGATGACAATCTCCTGGTCGCCAGTGGCGATGAGTTCCTGGAGATCAATAGTCCCAAGAGTCGCCCTCTCGATACCGACGCCTTGGTCTCGGTAGCACAGCTTTGGATGGAGTGATCTAGAAGGCCAGCCCGCACTCGTTCAGTGACTTGTTCGGTGCGACTGCTGATCCTCCTTCCCGGTGGTCCTTTGCTAGGACAGAGAGCGCTCTCTATATTTGGCGGGAAGAAGCAGCCCATGGGAGAGGCCGGCGATGCGATCGATGTCGAATGGCGAACTGCGAGACCACCTCGGTCGGCTCGACGAGTCCGGGTACACGGTGGTCGAGGAGGCTATCGATCCTGGATCGCTCGGCGAGCTGAGGCGGGGGTTGGCCGAGGTCGAGGCCGAACATGACGTCGGCTATCGGAAGACCACCTTCGAGGGCACGCGAACGGTACGGATCTACAACCTGTTGGCGATGCATCGTGTTTTCGGGCGGATCCCGGTCTCACCGTTGGTGCGGCCGATCATGGAGCAGGTCCTGGACGCCGAGTTGCAGCTGTCGGCGTTGTCGGCGATCTGTCTCGGTCCGGGTCAGGAGACGCAGCCT
>JAAETH010000890.1 GCA_024228575.1 Actinomycetes bacterium | reverse complement strand
GTCATCGAAGCCCGCCAGAAACGCCAGAGGCACTTCACGACCCGAACCGATCCAGACGGCACCATCTGCGGATCGTTCCGGCTGCCACCCCTCGCCGGCGCCAAACTGATCACAGCGCTCAACACCACCATGATGCGCACTACATCAAACCGCGAAGCCAACGGCACGTGGCCAACAGTCACCCAACAACGCGCTGACGCTCTCGGCGATGTCATCGAAACCGGTGGCGGCCGGTACCTGTACGAAATCGTCATACACGTCACCGGCGCCGACACCCCACCCCGCGGCAAGAACGACTCGTCAAAGCCCGCGACACCGCCTGCATCGACTGTGGACGACGCGACCTGCTCAACTACGACCACAACCCACCCCACCAAACCACCGGCCACACACTCACCACACAACTCGAACTCCGCTGCTCCCCCTGCCACACCCAACGCCACAACCTCGACTAGGAAGCTTCTCGTTGGCCTCGCCTCGACCGATGGCAGGGCGAAGTGGTTCAGCAATCGACCTTCGCGGTCGGCTGCGACGCTCACGTGGGTCGCTCCGGCGGGCACCCGAGCCCTCGGTCGAGGGGCGGCCTCGGCAGCCTCCGACATCTGGTCCCGTACGGCGTGCCCGACGCCGACCTCGACCGTCTCGACATCACCTTCGACCATGCCATTGCCGCTGGAGGGCTGAGCATTCGTGGCACCCGCACGGCTGGCGCTCGGGCTCACCCTCTGGCGAACTCCGTCGGTCGGGGGTTGGGTGCGGCGTACCTCGCCGGTCAGGTCAGAGCAGCGACGCGTCGCGCTCGAAGGGCTCGGATTGCGCCCACGGCGGGCCACGAGTCGGGCAGTGGGTAGACGTCGTCGACGACCGCTGCGAGTGCCCCCGATAGGGAGTCTCGGCGTGAGATGACCTCGACCGCGACGCCGCTGCGCACCGCATCGACGGCGAGGTCGCAGAAGTAGCTGTCGCCGCTGCCGATGCTCAGGCGATCGAACCTCTCGGCGATGAACGCCCCGTCGAGGTTCTGCACCAGCCGCCGGTCCGCTCCGTCGAGTCCGTTCGCCGATCTGATGCTGTGGGGCATCTCCTCGATCTCGAAGGCGAGCCGTTTGGCCAGGGCGCCGTTGGCGGCGATGCGGGTGATGTCTGGCCTCCGCCACTGGCTCGCCAGCATGTACCAGCCCAGCCAGTCGCGAGGCCTCTCTGGTCGCGGGTCGCCGCACAGGTTCTCGATGTCGACGAGGTGAAGGGTTCTGCCAGATACCCAGGTGCGGCGGCAGCGCCCAGGTCGTGTCGGAGTCGGTCGCCCGATGACGCGGGCACGAGAGAGTCGACTGCGGTCCTCCAACAGTGTCATCGTGCCCATGCGTTCACCTACCCGACCAGTGTGACACCCGCAGGAACACCGGTCGAATCTCTTCGCCCGAAACCCACCGAGGCCGCCGCCCACCCCGACACCCAACGGCGAATGGATGCCCTGGCCGCGGTGTTCGACAAGGCGCCATCAACACCGCCTGGTGGTACCGGCCCCAAGTTCATGCTCAACGTCGTCATGGACTGGCACACCTACCAGCGAGAGCTCGCACGTCTTTGCGGTGTTGACATAACACCCGACGACGCGAACCGGCCCGACTTCGAGTGTCGAACCCTCGACGGAACCCCTCTCAACCCCACCGAGGTCTCCAACCGCCAGATCGACCACTACGACCCGATGGAACCAAAACCGACCCCTGAACCGACGTGCTGACCCGCCGAGCGACAGATCGTCAGAACACCCCGACACACCGATACCGGGCTCGTGCTCAACTCTCGCTGTGACGCGCCGACAGTGGGAGTGTGATTGCTATCCGGTGTGCTGGTCGGGCGAATTGCCCGAGGGGACAGCAACGACACCATATGCGGGAGATAACGCGATGAACGACACAGACCCAGAAACAGGCCTGATCTCTGGCCTCAAGAGCCGTTGGCGGCTGACGATCGGCATGAAGCTGTTGGTGGGTTTTCCCATCGTCCTGGGTGTATTTCTCATCGTCGGCGTCCTCTCCTACCGCAACGTCACCCAACTCGATAGCAACGCCTCTCAGGTGGCTCACACCCACAAGGTCCTCGGGGAGGTCGAAGGTGTTCTCGGATCGCTGGTGAACATCGAGACTGGCATGCGTGGTTTTGTCGTCACCGGAACCGATGACTTCCTCGAGCCGTACAACGGCGGCGTCATGTCTCTTGGCGAACACTTCTCAGCGGGAAGGGAACTGACCCTTGACAACCCGGCTCAGACCCAGCGTTGGGACGAGCTGGATGTGAAGCTCACCGCAATCCTCGCAGAGACCGATCGCATCATCGAACTCCGTCGCTCCGAAGGAACCGAGGCTGCATCGGCTGCCGTGGTCGAAGGCCTCGGCAAAGCAATCATGGACGATATCCGAATCTCGCTCGACGCATTGGCGGGCGAGGAGAGCGGCCTCCTGGCCGAGCGTTCCGAGGCCACCGCCAACAGCGTCGCATCGACGAAGTCGCTGATCGTCGGCGGATTGATCGCAGCCGTCATCATCGTTGTTGCCGTGGGTCTGTTCCTGAACCGATCGATCGCAGCTCCCCTGCGCCGCACCTCGGAAAGGGCCCGTCAGGTGTCCGTGGGCGCATTGTCGGTCGAACCGCTGGCACTCTCGCGAGACGACGAGCTCGGCGACCTCGCCACATCGTTTGACGGATTGGTCGCCATGGTCGGCCATATGGGCAAACAGGCCAAGACGATTGCAGACGGGGACCTGTCCTCACCGCTGCTGGACACCCGGCTTCCCGGCGAAATCGGCGATGCGTTCGGGGTCATGGTCGACACGGTGAAATCGCTGGTGGAGGAGCTCAAGGCGTCCTCGAACCAGCTCGCAGCCGCAGCCGAGGAACTGTCCGCGGTGTCCACGACGATGGGATCCTCCGCCGAACGCACCTCGACCCAGGCCGCCTCTGCCTCAGCCACGGGGAACCAGGTCTCGTCGAGCGTCGCCACCGTCGCCGCTGCGGTCGAGGAGATGGATGCCTCAATTCGCGAGGTCGCTCGCAACGCAACCGAAGCGTCCACGGTGGCCTCGGGTGCCGTCGATGTCGCCAGGAACACCTCCACCAAGATCGCCAAACTCGGCGAGTCGTCCCGAGAGATCGGCAATGTCATCGATGTGATCAACTCGATTGCCGAGCAGACGAACCTGTTGGCGCTCAATGCCACCATCGAAGCCGCCCGCGCCGGTGAGTCGGGCAAGGGGTTCGCTGTGGTTGCCAACGAGGTGAAGGAATTGGCCAACCAGACAGCGGTCGCCACCGAGGAGATCTCTCAGCGAATCAATGCCATCCAGGCCGATACGTCCGGCGCTGTCGACGCCAACGAGCAGATCAGCGAGACGATCGCACGTATCAACGAGATCTCGACCAACATCGCCACCTCTGTCGAGGAACAGTCCGAGACCACAGCCGAGATCGGACGATCGGTCGAGGAAGCGGCCAATGGCAGCGTGGACATAGCCGGGACGATCACCGAGGTGGCCGAGGCAGCCGAACAGACCCGCCAGGCGACCGAAGACACCAAGGCAGCGGCCGACGAGATGACGCGGATGGCTTCGAGCCTCAACCAGCTCGTCAACAACTACAACTGACGCATCGGGCGCTGAGATTGGCCTTGACTCGGTCGGCTGTTCCATTAAGGTGAGTGAGCACTAACTCACCTAGGTGGAGAGGGGATCGCCGGGCCGTGATATCACGGATGAACGCCGACGAGCGGCGTCGTGAGATCCTCACGGCGGCGACGAACATCTTCGCTCAGTCCAACTATCGTGCGGCGCGAGTGGCCGCCATCGCCGAGGCCGCTGGAGTCAGCGAAGCCCTCCTCTACAAGCACTTTCCTTCGAAGAAGGCCTTGTTCTGCGAGATTCTTCAACGGGTTGGCCTTCGTATCGTCGAGATCTGGGAGAAGACCGTCGCCGACGAAACGGATGCCCTCGAGGCCCTGCGTCGAGCCGGCGAGGTCTACGTCGACAATCTCCGGAACCATCACGCCGAGGCCGCCCTCCAGTTCCAAGCGCTGGCAGAAACCGCAGACCCCGACATCGCGGCGGTGCTGCGGATGAACCATCTTCGCTACATCACCTTCTTTGAGAAGCTCGTGAAACGTGGCCAGCATCAGGGTGTCATCCGCGCCGACGTCGACCCCCATGTCGCGGCCAACATCCTGAACGGCACCGGGTTGACGTTCACCCTCGTTCAGCGCCTCGACCTCGACGGCCCCGACGCCAGCCCGGCGCCCATGATCGCCGCCGAGCTCGACTGGTTATCCCAGCCGGCGCAGCCATCCGAAACGAAGGAAGAGGCTTCCTCATGACCATCACCTTGGAGACGATCGACAAGGAGAAGCTCCAAGCACTCCTGCTACGCAACTGGATGACACATGACGCAATGTGGTTCATGCACTCGGTGCAGGAACTCGGAATCGAGCGCGCCAACCAGCTGAACAGGGCAGCCGTCCACGACATGGCCGCCATCGAGGCGGTGCGCATCGCAAAACTCGCCGGCCTCGAAGGTGTACGAACCCTCGACGATGTTCGCCAGTTCGTCGACGCTGTGATCGAGCTCGTCATGCCCGACTTCCTGCATTTCGACGTGAAGTGGTCGCCGGACAACAACTCGGTCCAGTTCGAGATCAGCAAATGTTTTGCCTACGAGGGTGTCGCGGGGCTTGGTGTTGCCGCAGAGTACGAGTGCGGTATCTACGAACGAATCTATGGCTGGCTGGATGCTCTTGGGCTGGAGTACCAGGCCACACCGACCGGGCCACTCTGCTCGATGCACCACACGGGCAGCTGCGTGCGAATGATCGAGATCACCTTTGGCGACCGAGATCGCCAAGAGGCAAACACAACCGATTGAAACGGACCCTCAGGCCTTGATCCCTGATGCCGTCTTGTCGTCGAGTCCCTGACGACGATAGAAACCCGGTGTGCAAAACTCGTACTTCACCAGCACCACCGAGGGTTTCGAACCCCACCCGAGAGCTCGCGGGCCGTGGGCTGCCGACATGTTGCATGGCCGCCTGCTTGGTGGGCTCGCTGCTCACGTTCTCGAGCAGAATCATGGGCGGTCCCAATGGCGGGTGGCCAGGCTGACCGTCGATCTGTTCCGCCCGGCTGCCATGGCGCCCGTGCAGGTCGAGACAAGTCCGGTGCGAGAGGGGCGCAGGGTCGTGGTGGCCGATGCCCTACTCACGTGCGACAGTCACCTCGTCGGCAGGGCAACTGCGGTCTTCCTGCCCGCCACCGAGGAACCGCCAGGCCACATCTGGAGACCCGAACCTTCGGTCTGGCCCGATCCCGACACCCTGCCCGTCCCGCCTGCCGATCAGATCGGTCCCGACGATGAAGGGTGGATGTTCCGGGGTGTCAGCGGGGGGTTCTCGACCGGCGAACGCAGCCGGGTCTGGACCAACGACACGGTCAACCTCATCGACGGTCTTCCCATGTCGCCGCTGGTTCGAGCCGCCGTGTCGGGCGATATCGCCTGCCCGATCGCAAACAGCAGCGACCAGGGGCTCTACTACATCAACGCCGACTACACGATGCTGATCGGCCGTTATCCCGAAGGCGGGTGGGTGGGCATCGAGGTCGACAAACAGATCTCGGCCGACGGCATCTCGATCGCATCGGCCACCCTGGTCGACCGGAAGGGCCCATTCGCCACCAGCGGGGGCAGTTCACTGGCCAGACCACCGCTCGAGATTCCCGGCTGAGTCGCCACAACCGATCGCAGAAGCCACCGCTGTTTCGAGAATCGCAGTGCCATCGGTGGTCAGTTGGCGGGCTCCGCTGTAGTCGCTGAACAACGCAGTTCGACACGATGGAGCGGGGCTGCCATTGGCCATCACATCGCCAGGTTGATAGCTGAACCATGTTGCCTTCTGGGCCTGACCCGTGACAGTTGCGTGCACGGACGCAGACGCGGACGGAGTTCCCCAGCTGAGCTTGTTGGCCGACGAGTAGACACGGACAGGGTTCCCGCCGGCATCTGCCACCGAGGTGTGTGTTGTCGTCGTTTCGCGCTGACGATTGCTGAGGCCCAGATCGTCGAAGAGGTAGGCCTCCCAGGTGAGCACGGGCACGGCAACATCGCGGAAGGTATGGCCCACGACGGTGGGCTTGACACTGCTGGCGATGACGATCAGATCGACGTTGTCGAGCGATGGAGGGCGCCCCGAAAGCGAGTCGTCGTCGACGATGGTGACCGTGTGTCCCATCGACTCGATCAGTGTGACCACGGGCCGATCGGCGAACGGGGGAGAGATCGACCCGGCCACGTAGAGGACGTTGGCGGAGTCTGTGGGGGGCTGGCCCGCGTCCGTCAGGTCCGAACCGTCGCAGTCCTGGTCGATGCCGTCGTTGGCCACCTCGGCCGCTCCCGGATGGATCATCGGATCGCTGTCGTCGCAATCGACGGTCTCGTCAAACCCATCGCGGTCAGCGTCGTCAGGGGCCGGCGGGGGAGAGGATCCACCACATGCGATGGCTTCGGCCAGTGCCCACTCGATGTTTGCCCTGCCCAGCGCCGTCAAACCCAGAGACCCGCGATAGTCGGGGAAGAGGGCTGTGCGACACGACGGCGCCCGACGCCCGTTGGCCATCACATCGCCCGGTTGGTAGCTGAACCACGTCGCCTGTGTGGGCTGGCCTGGTACATGAGCCAGGACGGTGGCCGCCGCCGACGGCAGACCCCACGACAATCGGCTGGATCTTGTGTAGACCTGCTCGACACCGCTGTCGGCAGTCACAATCGAGGTGTGGGTCGAGACCGACTCGCGCTGACGCGAGCTGAGGCCCAGGTCGTCGAACAGGTAGGCCTCCCATGTCAGCACCGGAACCGCTGCATCGGTGAACGCCCGACGCACGACGGTGGGCTTGACACTGCTGGCGATGACGACCAGACCGATGTTGTCGAGTGACGGTGGGCGGTTGGCCAGTGAATTGTCATCCACGATGGTGACCGTGTGACCCATCGACTCGATCATTGCGATCATGGGCCGATCGGCCAGAGGAGGTGAGGTCGACCCCGCCACGTACAGGACGTTGGTGGTCACCGGGTCGGGCTCATCGCCGTCGGAGGACAACTCGAAGTCGATCTGTGTGGTGACGTCCCATGGCGTCGGGAATTGGTTGGCTTCGGCGAGAGACGAGCTGTTGTTGTGCCACTCGTCCAGGTAGACGCCGGTTGGATCGGTGGCACGTACCGCCCAGGTCCCGGGTGTGTTCAGCTCGAATCGGTACTTGCCGTCGGAGTCGGTCGTGTCGTCGGAGCTGTGTGCAGTGTCGATCTCGTATGCCTCGATGACGATGCCGCTCAGAGGTGTGCCATCGGTGGCGGTCACGGTCCCCTCGAGGATGGCGGGTCGGTGCATGACGAAGTCGTACACGGTGGTCTGGCCGACGGTGACGTCCACGCTGTGTTCGAGGTTGTGGGAATAACCTTCTGCCCGCGAATCGAGCCCGTACGACCCGGTCGCCAGACCGGTCACCTCGTAGTACCCGTTCTCGTCTGCGGTTACCGAAGTCTCGTTGTACGCCGTGATCAGGG
>JAAETH010000889.1 GCA_024228575.1 Actinomycetes bacterium | reverse complement strand
CAGGTGATTCTCGAGGCCGACCAACGACGCGAGTACAGCGGCCAGCTTGACGAATGCCTCGTTCACCTCACCGACGCTGCCGGCCAGAACCTCATCGCCAAGCTCGAGCCGACCATTGGTTCGCGAGTAGCTGCTTGTCCACCTTGCCGATCGCCAGCAGCGGCAGCTCGGCCCGCAGCTCGTAGGTCTTTGGCACCTTATAGCCGGCCAGCTGATCGCGGCACCACACCCTGATGGTCGAGACGTCGACCTCGCCGTCGGCGACAACAACAGCGTGACCGACCTCGGAGTAGACATCGTCCGGCATCGACACGACCGCAGCCTGTGTGACCCCTGGCATCGACTCGATCACAAGCTCGACTTCGCGCGGGTAGACGTTCAGGCCGCCCGATTTGAACATCTCGCTTCGCCTTCCGACCAGGCGTAGGTTGCCGTCGGCCTGGAGCACACCGACATCGCCTGTGCGGTAGAAGCCATCGTCTGTGGAAGCAGCGGCCGTCGCCTCGTCGTTGCCGAAGTAGCCGATCATCATCGCCCGATGGCGGTAGAGGATCTCGCCTTCCTCCTCTACACCGACCTCGCGGTCGTCCTCGTCGACCAGCTTCACCTCGGCTTCGTCGTTGGGTTTGCCCACGGTCGTGGCCAGGGTCACATCGTCGGCATCGGCGCGGGTGTAGGTCACGTTGCCCATGATCTCGGTCATCCCATAGACCGTCACCAGTCGGTAGCCCTTCGACCGGTAGAAGCGCACGGCGTCTACCGGCATCGGGGCTCCGCCCCACGACACCAGCTCGATGCTGGAAAGGTCGCGATTCTCGAAGTCTGGATGTGAAGCGAGGAGCTGGAGCACGGTGGGAACGTGCAACAGGGCTTTGAGCCGCAGGCTCTCGATCTGTTCGAGCATCTGTTCGGGATCGAACGATTCCATGAAGGCGATGGCACCTCCGGCCATCAGCGTGGCACCACACACGTCGACCAGACAGCCGGTGTGGTTGGTCGGCAGGTTGCACGGAACCCTTGGCGGGTCGAGGTTCAGCAACGATGCCCCGCTCCGGGCAGCCGCGGCGAGGCCGAAGCTGGGCAGCAGCGCACCCTTGGGTGTGCCGCTGGACCCCGAGGTGTAGACGATGGCCGCCGGATCGGTGGGGGTGACGGCTTCGATCCGAGATCTGTACAACTCGTCGTCGACATCGGAAGCGAGACCCAGGAGCTCGACATTCGAACGCAGCGAGTCCGAGGCCTCGCCCGCATCGAGCCGGAAAGCACGGACCAAAGAGTCGACCTGCTGGAGGAGATGATCGACATCGCCGTCTCGTTCGTGCCCGAGGGTGGAACCGAGACCCAACAGCAGCGAAGCCTCGCAGTCGCTGACCACGTGGATCAGCTCGCGGCGCGAATAGGCCGGGTTGAGACCGACATAGACAGCGCCGATGCGCATGATGGCGAGGAAGGCGGTCCAGAACTCGGGTCGCGGCGTGCTCAGACAAGCCACGCGATCGCCGGGTTCGACGCCGGCACCGACCAGTGACCTGGCCATCAGGTCGACACGATCCAGCAGTTCGCCGTAGGTGAAGGTGGCTCCACCAAAATGGACGGCGGGCGCCTCTGCGTTCTGCGCTGCGTGGTACTCGACGGCCTCGACATACGAATCGAACGTGGGCAGATTT
>JAAETH010000888.1 GCA_024228575.1 Actinomycetes bacterium | reverse complement strand
TTCCCCCCGAAGATCTGCAGGGCGTCGCTCGCGACCTCGAATCCAATCCTGGTGCAGAAGGTCTTGGAGGCAATGGAGTAGCGGATCGGAGGTAGACCTCCGGCCGTCATGGCCGCAACCCTCCTGGCCAGGGAACGAGCTGCTTCGAAATCCGTGAACATCTTGAACAGTCGGGCTCGCACCGCCGGGTGATCAGCAATCGGTACCCCACCTTGCACCCTGTCACGGGCGTATTCGAGGGCTAGCTCGTATGCCGCTCGGGCGACCCCGGTGAAGGTCGTTCCCATGAATGCGTTGGCCGAAGCCAACACGCCCTCGACCATTGGGGTATAGGCGTCGGGGTCGATGACCATCCACCGAGCGGGGATCCGGACATTGTCGAAGTGGATCTCGCCCTGGGGGAGAGCACGCTGGCCCAACTTGTCGAGGGGGCGACCCCGGGAGACCCCGTCCAGGTCGAGGGGGACTACACAGACCCCGCCTTTGGCGAATCCCCCGTCACCATCGATCGAGCAGAACAGGTTTGCAACGTCGGCGATCGTTCCGTTGCAGACCCATGCTGCCTTGGTGCCGTTGATCACAT
>JAAETH010000887.1 GCA_024228575.1 Actinomycetes bacterium | reverse complement strand
GCGCCCGACTCCCTACACCGCGCATGGCATCAGCGGACCCCTGTCTCGACGCTCAACAACAGCTCGCACGATACTCTCGCATCGTGACCGTCGCAGTTCACCGGTTGAGCAGTGCGCGGCGGCACACTGGTCGTGTGGATCCATACACGGACCATCTCGGGCAACCGATCCGTGATCATGTCTGTGATGGTCTGACCCCAGATGAGCGGCAGGAATCTGCCCGCCGGTTGGTGCCCGGCACCGTCGTGTAAGGAGAGGTGGCGCCGGCTTGTCAATGGGCTTCCGGATAGCCCTTGGCGAGCGACTGGCTGGTCAAGTCGGGGTCGTTTCGATGATCGACGAGAGACGGCCGCGGAGGATGGCGAGTGGCCAGAACCGGGCTCGGTAGTATCGGCGAAGGTGGTTGACCTTTGCCACGAAAGAAGGCTGGTTCGATTGACCATCCGGCCCTCCGACTTCGGCACGTAGGGACGGCACGCTCGGCGTCATTGGCGGATCGATCCAGACTCCGAGATCAACGAAGTCTTTTGGCATGTTCTGCCAGCTACCCAAGCTCCACTCCCAGGAGCACAAACCCGACGGCTCGATCGGCCGAATCGATCAGCGCCGGGTACCCCTCACATGCCCGGCATCGAACCCGGAATGGACCTCAGCCGGGCCAGGCTCAGCGACCACAGCGGTCGTTGGAGCTGCGTTAGGCTGCCCTTCGTGACCCTCCACCGGTTGATCGCGCTGGCCGCGCTGGTCGTCTTGGTCGGCTGCGGCCAGGGAGAGACGTCGGTCAGGACCGCTCAGGCGGAGGTGGACAGCGGTTGGGTGGTCCCGCAGGAACTTGCCTCGGGCTTGACCCCGCTAGCAGTCCGAGCAGCCGAGGACTTGCGGATCGCGCTGGCGGAGAACGGCATGGCCGAGCGGGGCGCCCTGGTGACCGACGGTACGAGCTGGTCGGTGACGATCACGCTGGAGGCACCGCTCACCGATGCGGACTACGACCGGCCGGTGAAGGCGTTGCCCGTTCCGTTCGACACGCTGGCGCCAGACATCGAGTCGATCAGCGTTGCCGCCGACAGCCCGATGGGCAACCTCGGCCTTGACGTCGCCCCGAACGTCGGATCGCTCCGCCAGATGCTC
>JAAETH010000886.1 GCA_024228575.1 Actinomycetes bacterium | reverse complement strand
GTCCGACGATGGGGAAAAAGCGAATCTCCGAGACATTGGCCCGGGCTGGCCTTCATTTGGGAGCGACGACAGTAAAGCGGATGCTCGATCGGGAGCCCGTCAGCCCGCGACCGGACGACAATGGCACGAATGAGGCTGTCGAAGGTGCCGAGGCAAAGGGAAAGCCGGTCGAGGCGAACTACAAAAACCACGTCTGGCAGGTCGATCTCACGGTCGTTCCCACCTCTGGGTTTTGGGTTCCGTGGCTTCCTTTTGCGCTTCCACAGGCTTGGCCGTTCTGCTGGTGGGTGGCTTGCGTCATCGATCAGCACTCTCGCCGGGTCATGGGTTTTACCGTCTTCGCGAAACAACCGACGTCGAACGAGGTCCGGTCTTTCCTCGGCCGAGCAATCTCGAGAAATGATTCGAGCCCGAGGTACATCATCTCGGACCTCGGCTCCCAGTTTGACTGCCCGGGTTATCGAGCATGGTGCGAACGCAAAGATATCATCCCGCGGTACGCCTCGAAGGCTTCGATTCGTGCAACCGCCATCATTGAACGCTTCTTCCTCTCGCTCAAAAACGAAATGCTCCGCCGCGTGGCGATCCCATTTCGGCGCGACGGCCTGCGTCGTCAGATGACCAACTATTTGGGGTGGTATCACGAATTTCGACCACATCAATCCCTAGGCGGTCGGACACCTCACGAAGTCTACGAGGGCAAAAAGCCAGCGAACGAGAGGGTGCGGTTTGAGCCTCGACCCTGCTGGCCCGTCGATTCGCCGTGTGCAAGGCCCGTTGTCCGACCGAAGAAGGGCGGCGTCGGGGAGTTGACTCTCGCCGTCACATTCGTCGCCGACAACGAGAACCTTCCCATCGTTCGGCTCAAACGAGCCGCGTGAATTTCGCTGCGTTTTGGCGACAACCGTCCCCCGGTCGGGTGCGTCGTGGAGTTGCGGTTGGTGCTCGAGTCCTGGCATCGTCCATCGATGCACTCGACAAACAATCACCGATTGTCGAGAATCGCGTGCTCACGGCGGGCAAAAACCGGGGCGTTTCTCGGCCTCGAAATCGTTGGACTAGGACCCCGGGCTCCTCTCTCGGGATTTCGTAGGCGTCGTCGAAAACGTAGTCGTCTTCGTGATCGTGGTCGTGGTCGTGATCGTGGCCGTGGACCTGGTCGGGTTGCCCAAAGCCGGAACGATT
>JAAETH010000885.1 GCA_024228575.1 Actinomycetes bacterium | reverse complement strand
TCGATCAGCCAGTTCGGCATGGGCGCCGCGATCGGCCTGGTGTTGGCCTATGTGATCGTCGGAGTCGTCGGTCCGAGGGTCGTGCTTGGAATCGAGGAGCGGCTTGGTGCCGCGCCGTTGGTGCGCGGCCCGCGGCTGGGGGCGAAGTTCGGCTTTGTTGTGATGAGCCTCATCGGAGGTGGCACTGTCACGATGTCGGTGGTCATGGTGCCGTTCGGTGCCGCGGCCCTGGTGGTGCTCTTCATTCCCGTGGCGATCGTCCTGCCGTACTATCGCGTGAAGCGCCGCAACGAGCGTGCTGTGGTCGATGGCCGCCAGCTCGATTATCGGATCCGCGGGGTTGGCCACGGCCTCAAGAGCGCGGGCTCTGCCGTGCACTTCCTCGCCCGATGGCGGGTCGTGACGGTGCCAATCACCGTCGTTCTCGCTGCCCTCGGCCTATACGGCTTCACGCAGGTCGAAGAGAAGTTCTCACCCAGCGATTTCACATCGTCTAGCACCGACTTGATACAAAGCCTCGACACACTGGTGTTCCACTACGGCTCCAGCACCGGAACGAGCGCGTACCTCTATGCCGAGGGCGATCTCACACAACCCGCAACACTGGCAGCAATCGACACGGTGATCGACCAGGTCGACGCCGCCGACACCGACAGAACCGAAGCCGGCGACTTGGGCTTTCTCGCTCGCGAATTCGACGGGACTCCGGTCGCAGCCAACAACGCCGCCGACGTTGCGCAGGCCACGCTCGCCTCGCCCGATGCCGTGGCGGAGATCGAAGCAGCCCGTGGGATCACCCTGACGGCCGATTCCAACGGTCTTCCAACCAGCGCCGACCAAACCCTTGCCATCTACGAGCACACCTCAGTCAATGGCATCGCGGGCCCTGGCGGTGACCTGCTGTGGCGACCCGACGACGTCCAAGCTGCGGTACATGTTGGCGACGGTTTCCAAGCCACCAGGGTGCAGATCTCCGTCGCCACGGTCGCCGATCTCGATCTGATGGTGGCCGCCCGAGATGCCCTCGACTCGGCGAGCACCCAGCTCGTCGAGGTGCCTGGCGACCTCACCCGGCTCGGTGTTTCCGGGGAGGCCGTCGCCCAGGAGGACTCGCTCACCGCCTTCACCGCATCGATGGTGCTCTCACTGATC
>JAAETH010000884.1 GCA_024228575.1 Actinomycetes bacterium | reverse complement strand
GTCGCACCTTGGCCATCGTCTCCTCGCTGTAGAGCGCGGTCAGGTCGTCGCAAAGCTCCTGCTCGTCGGCCGGGAACTCGGTCCGTCGTGGGCCCAGAACATCGCGAGCCAGCGCTCCCCACTTCTGGTGCAACAGCTCGAAGAAGGTCTGTGACGGCAGGTTCTCGGGCTCGAGTTGATGGAACCGATGTAGCTCGGTGGCTATCTGGCGCTGGATTTCCGGGTCGAAGACATCAGCGGCGGTCAGGGTCCGACCTCGGTAGAACTCCTCGATACGGCATGTTGTGTCGTAGTGGTAGCAATGGGCGGCGATCTTGTGCTCACCGAGTAGGAGGAAGACTTCTCGCTCGGCGGCTGAATCGAGGATGGCGTTCTCCTTGCCATCCAGATGTCGGTAGAGCACGGCGGGCGGATCGACTTCCACCCGGCTACGGACACCCATCGTGAACGACGAGAAACCCTTTGGGTCGTCGAAATCGAAGTCATCACTCGTCAGGTCCCGCCAGGACGCAAACACTGCTTGGCAGTTCTCGAACACCATCTCCCGCATCTCAGGATCTTGCCACGGGCGGGTTCAGTAGCGTCGGATCAACCCCGATGACACCGGATCAATCCGGCCGGCCGCGTGGCGAGAAGGTCAGGGACTGGTTTGGGTCGGGATGGTGAGGGTGAAGCGGGCGCCGCCGAGAGGGCCTCG
>JAAETH010000883.1 GCA_024228575.1 Actinomycetes bacterium | reverse complement strand
GCGGGCCCGCCGCCCACACCAACCGGTCACGATTGTCGGTGGCCAGCGCTTGGACGGCAGATCAACGGCAGCCGGCAGCGAGCACAGCGATGCGGGCCCGGCGCCAACACCAACCGGTCACGCTCCCCCACCAGCGGCCAGGGCTTGGACGGCAGATCAACGGCAGCCGGCAGCGAGCACAGCGAGTCGGGCCCGGCGCCAACACCAACCGGTCACGCTCCCCCACCGGAGGCCAGGGCCTGGACGGCAGATCAACGGCAGCCGGCAGCGAGCACAGCGAGGCGGGCCCGGCGCCAACACCAACCGGTCACGCCCCCCCACCAGCGGCCAGGGTCTGACTCGCGGTCACAATTCCTCGCCTAGTAGAGCGAGGACCTCGAGATGTCTCGCAGAGGTCTCGGGCCGGGAAAGGGTTGACGAGCGAAGGCGACCGGCCAGTCATAGCCGACAGCGAGCACAGCGAGGTGGGCCCGGCGCCGCAGAGGCTAGTACTCCGAGCTGAGCAGCTTGACGTGTCTCATACAGCGCTCGAACTCGCTAGCGGTGCAGGCAACGTCTCTACCGGCATCGAACCAGAAGGAGCCGGCCTTGTGGGTTTGGGCGACCATCTCATCTGGGTCGATGTAGTACGTTCCGTAGGTCATGTGGGTAGGGCGACCGTTGTAGGCGAGGCCAAAATGATCCCCGCCAGCTTTCCCGTCCCAAGGCCAGCGGCCGAAGGTGTAGCCCTCGGCGTTGGTTAGCTCGATCGGGGTCTGTGAATACTCGACTACTTCGTGGTCGATTTCGTCGTGGTGGTTCATGGCTGCTCCTAGAGGTTGTGGTCTGGGCAGATGCCGTTGATGAGCCAGCGGCGGGTGTCTGGGTCGAGTGCTCGGAAGGCGACGTCTGAGGTGACTTGGCCTTCTCGCCAGCGGCGCCAGGTTTGGGCGTTCCCGGTGACTCGCTTGATGGCTCCGCAGCCGTAGCACTCGGCGGTGACTGTGATCCTCTTCGGGGCGATAAGGGCTGTTGGGTTCATGGCTCCTCCTGAGCGAGTTGTGTGGAAGCTGATGACCCGGGCGTGCCCTGAGTGTTTTGGAGTGGCGGTCAAGGAATCAGGCATCAGATTTCTGTGGACCTCGGAGGCCGGCCCCCCGATATGGGGCCGGCGAGACCCGACGAAGGAGGGCTCGCCCTGGGGGGCCGAGAATGCTGGAACAGAAATCTGGGCCCCTTGACGGCCACGAGCACTCAGGGACCCTGGCCCGGGTCAGCTTCCACCACTCGTCCAGCGGGAGTCTTTGAACCGTCAGACTCGAGATGTCTCGCAGAGGGTCACTTGCTGGCCGCTTGGGTTGGCGGGGTTCAAGATGTCGACCCGTAGATCTTGGCCGCTTTGCTGAGGTGTGTACCGACGTTGCCGTAGCGCCGGTCCCAGAAGCCTGCTCCGTGACCGTTGCGGGTGAGGTAGAAGTCCCCGCCGTGTCGGAAGGCCTGCCCCAGATCGACTTGGGCCAGGAGCGCGAAGTGGGTGAGAGCAAAGGAGACGCAATCGATCCGGCCCTCAAAGGCATCGCTCGGGAAGTCCTCGTCGTCGAGGTCGTCGGCCATTGCCTGGTAGCCCTCGTGGAAGAGGTTGAGCACGATGTCATAGCGATTCTCGGCATCGCCGGGCTCTGTAGGAAAGATTCCGCCTGATGCAAGGCGTGGCAGCACGTAGTCGGTGCTGGTCCAGCCCGCATGATCGAACCCGGCGACCAGGGCATGGTCGCCTGTTGGGTCTGGTAGGGCAATGAAGTTGGCCGGCAGGAAGCACCCGATTCGGTTGACGACTGATTCGACGTTGTCGTCGGGTCCGGGGGCGACCCGAAAGGTTCGGATGGGGTGGAT
>JAAETH010000882.1 GCA_024228575.1 Actinomycetes bacterium | reverse complement strand
GTTTGCGGTCTGCGGTGAGTACCCATGCGTTGATCTGGGCCGAACAGATGAGTTCTGCGGCGATGGAGGCTGGTATTGGGGCGCCGTCGAGGGTGTACGCGACTGCGTCTGGGTCGTCTGGGTTGTTGATGGTGTGGGGGGTGAGGATCAGGTTCAGGTGGGGGCGTGCCCTCTCGAAGGGATCGGCCTCGGTGTTGTCGGGCTCGGACCCGGCATCGGTGTTGCTGGTCTGGTTGGGCTGATCTTCGACGAGGGTGAGCTGACCCTCGGTGCCGCTCTCGTTGGCTGTTGCGGGGATGATGCCGTCGAGGATCATCGATGCGATGACGTCTGCTCCGCGTTGGGCGTGTGTTCGGCGTTTGGTGGGGTCGGTGATGGTGTGCATGTCGTGGTGATACGCGGCGCTTTCGCGTCGGTCGTATTCGGCCTTGATGACGGCACCGGTGACCGGGTCGAGTTCGGCGTTGATCCAGATCATGTTCTGGTCGTTGATGCCACACGACCCGCGGCGGGCTTTGCGCTGGCGCTTCAAACGTTTCTCCGCGCAGTCTCGGTCGGCGTCCTT
>JAAETH010000881.1 GCA_024228575.1 Actinomycetes bacterium | reverse complement strand
CGCTACCTGTGCGCTACCCGTCTGGGTCGCCTCCGTTGTCGTTGTCGGGGCCGGGACGGTCGGGGTTGTGGAGTTCACGTTGGGTGGCTGCGAGGAGTACTTCGTGGTGGAGGAAGCCCCATAGGTTCTTCCCGCCGTATTTCACCTGGACCGCGTTGAGCCCGATCGCTCGGCCTGCGGATGAGACCTGTTCGCCGTCCCACCCGTCGAAGAGCTGCGGCCATGATGCGGCCAACAGGGCGGCCAACTCGACGTAGGACACCCGGCCACGACCGTCCGGCCAGACGGCGGCCATCCGATCCGCGATACCGGCCTCGTTGTCCTCCTCGGGGGCGGCCATTCCGGTTGGCCGTCCGGCTGCTTGGCGTAGGGCATGGGCCCGGTCGGTGATGATCGTGGCACCGGGCCCGTCGACGAAGAAGCATTTGACCAACTGGGTTTCGGTGCCCTCGCCGCCGAAGTAGCCCATGCCCATGTCATCGGCGGAGAGGTCGGACGCCCGGTAGCCCTTGCCGTAGGCGCCGGTGCCGAGGATCTGGTCATTCTCGGTGTGGTCGGTGACCTTCAAGCAGAAGCGCAGGGCGGCTGTGACCGAGATCGATCGGGGGATCGTGTCGCCGTTCACGGCCTGGGTTGCGAGGAGGACAATGATCCCCACGGCGGGCCCCATCTTGGCCAGCTTGGTCACGAGCGAGTTGAACTCTTTGCGGTCGGCCCAATCAACGAAACACGTCTGCGTCTCGTCGATTGCCAACAGCACCGGATGCAGACCGAGGGATCGATCATCGGCCAGGTCTCGGGTGATCTTCCCCTCGGGGCACCGCTCCGGGTCGGTCTCCACCAGCTCGTTCAAGGTGTCGTAGCGGCGGGTCATGTCTTTGACCATCCGCTTCAGATCCGTGAGGACGTCGGGGGCGATCCGTTCGTCCTGTGATGACTGAAACGCTCGGGTGACCTTCTTACCGAGGGCCTTGAAATCGACCCCTCCCTTGAGGTCATAGACATGAAGCTCAACCGTCGGGTCGAGCGCAGCGGCGAGGCACAACAGGCGCAGCGTGAACGTCTTGCCCATTCGGGGGATGGCCCCGATAATCATGGACCGGAACATCAGCGTGACAGTGACGACTTGGCCCAGGTAGTTGATACCGAGCGGGATCGGTTTGAAAATGTCAGACGCCCCAGTTTCGGGGTCAGCCAATGGCCACGCAGGGATGGCGGCACCGCGCATTGGGGTGTCGGTCACCACCATTCGCATGCGTCCGGCGTGGCCGCCGTCTTCCTCGGTCACCTGCGAGATCCAGACCGTGGACACCGGCCGTGACAGCCCGGCTGCGATCTGTTCCTCGGCCTTTACTGCCTGTGTGACAGTGACACCCGACGGTAGATCGAGGACGCACTCGTAGCCATCGCCGGTGGCGAGGCGAACCGGTGGGACGAGCCACCGGACAGCGCGGTCGCCCTGGTCCTTGAACGCCCGGTCCATCCCCGCAATACGGGCATCACGCAATGACTGGACGATCAAGCCCTCAGTCAGTTTCGGGACGATGGCACCAGTGGAAAGCCACCGCTCAACGATCGGCACGCTCTTGTCTCGACCAACCAAGCCGAGGATCGGCAGCCCGACACCGGGCACACCAATAGTCAGCAGTGCCCGACCCCACCATGGAGCAACTGCCCACACGATCAAGCTGCCGATCAGGACAAACAGCAGGGCGACGACATCGGCGATGAGGTGGGTTCGGATGGCGTGGCGGTGTTGGTCGGCCAGGATTTCCACATTGCCCCGAGCGCCCTCGGCATGATGCGAGCGCACCGCCCGAAGGTTCTCCAAACCTTCGGCATCGACGGTGTATCGCCACCACGGCCCTAGCCCTCGAACGATGCCGGTCGGGGACTGACGAGACAGCCGAGTCCAATAGACCGGGAGCATGGT
>JAAETH010000880.1 GCA_024228575.1 Actinomycetes bacterium | reverse complement strand
TTCCGGGGAATCGGTACGACGGCCCGTGGACGTGCAGATTTCCCACGGCGTGCCCCTCGCGATCAAGGACCGCAGCAGCCACCGTCGTGACCCCCAAGGCGTACTCGTCGGTCGACCACAACCACCCCTGCGAACGCACGACCTCGAGCCGAGAACGGATCTGCTCGGGGTCGGTCATGGTGGCGGGCGAGAACACCTCGAGCTCACCGGCCAGGTACTCGTCGAGAACTGCATCGTCCCAGAACGCCATCAGAACGAACCCAACCGCACCCGAGTGGGCCGCCACCCGAAAACCGGTCCAGTCCCGGACCGAGACGTCGTGCTCGGTCGCTACCTGACCCAGATGCACCAACTCTGTTCCTACCGCCTCGACGACGCCGGCCGTCTCGTTCGTCTGGGCCGCAAGCTCACTCAGATGGGCCGTGGCCAATGCCAGCAAGTCATAAGGCCTTGGCTCTCTGCTCACCAGCTCGACCAGGGCTGGACCGATCCGGTAGACCTTCTCGTCGTTGCGAAGGACAGCACCAGCCTTCTCGAGCGCACTCATGAGCCGCGAGACCGTGGCCACCGGGAGCCCCGTCTCACGCGATAACCCGCTGAGAGTGCCGTCGCTGGTGGGGACCGCCCTCAGCAATTGGAAGGCACGTTCGACCGAGGTCACCGACACCGTGGCCACCACAAC
>JAAETH010000879.1 GCA_024228575.1 Actinomycetes bacterium | reverse complement strand
GTGACCTCGAGTGCGATGCCTCGATCGGCCAACCGTCCCCGAACTGCGTCGAGCTGAATCCCGACGATCGGACGCAGGTCGTCGAGCGAGAGCTCGTGGAACCGGACGATGTCGTCGATGCGGTTGATGAACTCGGGTCGGAAGAAGTCGCCGGGTTCGCCACGAAGGTTCGAGGTCATGATGATGACCACATTGGTGAAATCGACCGTACGGCCTTGACCGTCGGTCAGACGCCCGTCGTCGAAGACCTGGAGCAAGACGTTGAAGACGTCCTGGTGGGCCTTCTCGACCTCGTCGAGAAGGATGACCGAGTAGGGCCTGCGGCGCACCGACTCGGTGAGCTGGCCACCCTCGTCGTGGCCGACGTATCCGGGAGGTGCTCCGATGAGGCGGCTGACCGAGTGTTTCTCCATGTACTCGCTCATGTCGATGCGGATCATGGCCCGCTCGTCGTCGAACATGACCTCGGCAAGAGCCCTGGCGAGTTCGGTCTTGCCCACGCCCGTCGGGCCGAGGAACAAGAACGTTCCGATCGGCCGGTTTGGGTCCGAGAGACCCGCTCGACTGCGCCGGATGGCATTCGCGACAACAACAACCGCATCGTCTTGGCCGATGACCCGCTGATGCAGGAGTGTCTCGAGATGTACCAACTTGTCTGCCTCGCTCTCCAGCAGGCGTGACACGGGCACCCCGGTCCAACGGGCCACGACCTCGGCGATGTCCTCTGGCTCGACCTCTTCCTTCAGCATCTTCTGTTCGGCCTGAAACTCGGCGAGCTGCTCCGTCGCGGTCTCGACCTTGCGCGTCAGTTCGGGGAGTTGTCCGTATCGAATCTCGGCCGCCTTCTCGAGGTCGATCTCGCGTTCGAGTTCGCTGTTCAGCCTCTCGATCTTCGACATGAGCGCACGAATCTTGTCGATGGTGTTCTTCTCGAGCTCCCAGTGGGCCGTCATCGCCGCCATCTTTTCGCGGTCGTCGGCGAGGCGAGCCTCGATCTCTTCGCGCCTCTCGACGCTGACCGGATCGCTCTCTTTTGAAAGGGCCACCCGCTCGATCTCGAGCTGTCGGATACGCCGATCGACGATGTCGATCTCCATCGGCATCGAGTCGATCTCGATACGCAGCCGACTGGCCGCCTCGTCCATGAGGTCGATGGCCTTGTCGGGCAGGAACCTGTCGCTCAGATAACGATCGGACAACACGGCCGCACTCAGCAGCGCGGCGTCTTGGATTCGCACACCGTGGTGGACTTCGTAGCGCTCCTTGAGGCCACGCAGGATGGCGACGGTGTCCGTGACCGACGGTTCACCGACGAGGACCGGCTGGAATCGCCGCTCGAGAGCGGCGTCCTTCTCGATGTGGGCTCGGTACTCGTCGAGGGTGGTTGCGCCGATCATGCGCAGCTCGCCGCGTGCGAGCATGGGCTTGAGCATGTTCCCGGCGTCCATCGCGGAGTCGCCGGTAGCGCCCGCGCCGACGATCGTGTGGAGTTCGTCGATGAACGTGATGACCTCGCCGTCGCTGTCCTTGATCTCGCCGAGTACGGCCTGAAGCCGCTCTTCGAACTCGCCGCGATACTTGGCACCCGCGACCATCGCCGACATGTCGAGCGAGACCAGCCGCTTGTGTTTGAGACTCTCGGGCACGTCGCCCTCGGCAATACGCCGGGCGAGGCCTTCGACGATGGCGGTCTTGCCGACCCCGGGCTCGCCGATGAGCACGGGATTGTTCTTGGTTCTCCGCGACAGGACTTGGATGACGCGACGAACCTCGTCGTCACGCCCGATGACCGGGTCGAGCTTGCCTTCGAGAGCGGCCTGGGTGAGGTCGGTACCGAACTTCTCGAGCGATTCGAAGGTGTCTTCGGGACGCTGATTGGTGACCCGGCGGCTACCCCTGACCTCTCGAAGCGCGTCCAATACCTGTTCACGCGAGACGTCGATACGAGCAGGCCGATCGGCGTTTTCGGATCCGTTCGCCAACGCCACAACGAGGTGTTCGGTGCTGAGGTATTCGTCGCCGAGTTCGACCCTGACGGTGTCGGCGGTCTCGATCACCGAGATGAGCTCGCGACTCATCCGCGGATCTTCACCTCCGTAGCTGCTGGGCAGGCGACCGATCGCATCGGACGCAGAGTTGCGTAGTGACAACGGCTGGAGGCCCAGTCGGGTCACCAGAGGAAGCACCACGCCCTCTTCTTGACCGAGCAGAGCGGCGAGCAGATGGTCGGGCGTGACCTCTGGATTGCTGGCATCGCGGGCGACTTGGAGGGCAGCCGCCATGGCTTCTTGAGTCTTCAGGGTCCAACGGTTTGGATCGATAGCCATGAGAACATCATACCTTAGTTATCAAGAAACTTGACAATACAGACATCAACTTTATGGCTGGAGCACGTCGACCCGATCCACAACGTCCCATTGGCCATCGGGCCGCTGACCGAGCACATGAGCAACAAGTTCGTCAGAACGGGTCAACAAGGCCTCCTGGGCCGCAGCGCGGGCCTCGTCGAGACTCTCGAATCGGTCGTCGAGATCTTCTCCGTCCCTGCCCCGGCCCTTCGGCGATCCGACGCGAACCAGAAAGGGGCCACTGACACCGGCCAGGCGCCTCCTGTTCACCCGGTTCGCGACGAACAAGCCGAGTCCGAACAGCAGTATCGCCGCACCGAGCAGCGCGACCAGCAGGGAGATCAGCTCGACGATGTCCATGTCAGCGCCCCGGGCGCCGAGTCGATTCCCAGCGGACCACGGACTGTTGGAGTGGCACCAGATCGCGACGATGTTCGCGCCTCGCCTCCTCGACGGCCACTACAGCCTGCTGACGAATAGCCTCTACTTCGGAGCGAAGGCGATCGTTCTCGGCTTCGAGCTCGAGGACCCGCTTGACCCCAGCCAGGTTCAGGCCGTCGTTCGTCAACTCTTGAATGCGTTGAAGTCGCGCTATGTCGCGGTCGCTGTAGCGACGACTGCCGCCCGGGGTGCGCGCCGGCTCGACGAGGCCCTTGCGTTCGTAGATGCGAAGTGTCTGAGCGTGAACACCCGCCAGTTCGGCAGCAACCGAGATCACGTAGAGAGCCCTTGCCATCTCTCGGTTTCGGTCCTCAAGTGTCATGGCATGTTCCTAGTAGTGCGGTGGCGATTCGTCTCAGTTGTCTTCCAAATGGTCGCGCGGTGACCAGTCGGTGACCTCGGCGAGTGCCTCGATGGCTTCGCGTTCCTTCTTGGTCGGCTTCTGGGGTACGACAACATCGACGGTCACAAGCATGTCGCCCTTTCCCTTGGGGGTCTCGACGCCACGGCCCTTGACCCGGAAGGTCTTCCCCGACCTGGTTCCCGCCGGGACCTTCAGAGTCACGGTGGAGTCGTCGAAGGTGGGAACCTTCACCGAGGCACCGAGGGCGGCCTCGGGGAACGTGATGGGTACGGCGATCGTGAGGTCGCGACCCGAACGACCGAAGATCTCGTGTGGTTGAACGTCGATAACAACGTAGAGATCGCCGGCTTCGCCGCCACCGCGGCCGGGTCCACCCTTGCCGCGGAGCCTGATTCGTTGGCCATCGTCCACTCCGGCCGGGATCCGGACCTTGACCTCTCTGGTTCGTCGCTCGATCCCGTTCGCCGTCGGCACGTCCGAGGAAAGATGGACTGTGGTCGTGACCCCGTTGACCGCCTCGTTGAATCCGAGGTGGAGACGTGCCTCCTGGTCCACCCCTCGAATGCCCGGGCCCCGTCCGCCCGCACCACCGCGGCGCCCGAAAAGGCCACCGAAGAGGTCGCCGAACCCGCCCATGTCGCCGTCTTCGAAGTTGACCTGGAATCCACCGGGGCCACCCGTGAACGGCCCACCGGAGAACCCCGCAGCACCAGGCCCGACCCGGCGAGCCTCGTCGTACTCCTTGCGGGTGTCCTCGTCGCCCAACACGTCGTAGGCCGCCGAGATCTCCTTGAACTTCTCGTCGTCGCCGCCGGTCGCGTCGGGATGGTGTTGCCTGGCGAGCTTGCGGTAGGCCTTGGTGATCTCCTTGGCGGCCGCATCGGGCTTCACGCCCAGCGCCGCGTAGTAGTCCTTCTCGAACCATTCACGTTGCACCGCCATGGATTCACCTCCCTTCGAGATGTCGTCTGGCTCTTGTTTCGAGTGTGGTTTGCCTCACCCCTGGACCTTGACCATGGCAGCGCGCAGGACACGTCCCTTGAACAGGTATCCCGGGCGCAGTTCTTCGGCGACCGTCGGTTCGCCATCGCCGGCTTCGTGCAAGACGGCCTCGTGAACGGTTGGATCGAAGGCTTCGCCCTCGGCAGCAACACGTTCGAGACCCTCGCGTTCGAGAACAGCATGTAGCTGACCCCTGATCGCGCCGGCCGATTCGTCGCCCTGAGAGGCGGCCGTATCGCAGGCGTCGAGTACGGGCAACAGGGCCTCGACAAGACGGCCGGCACCAGCCGCGGAGCGTTCGACCGCCTCGGCTGAACTACGCCGTCTGAAGTTGTCGAACTCGGCCTGGATGCGCTGGGCCAACGACAGGTACTCGTCGCGCTCGGCGCTGACAGTCTCGAGCGACCCGACTAGATCCTCGACCGTGATCGGAGCCTCGTCGGCCGCTTCGGGCGTGGTCGCGGAAACCTCGTCCTGTACCGACGGATCGGCGTACCAGAGGTCGGTCGCCTCGTCCTCGCTCACTGGTCGTCTTCCACGATTTCAGCGTCGACGACATCGTCATCGGAACCCGCGGCAGTCGATCCGTCCGCATCGCCCGATTCGGCCTGTTGCGCCGCTGCCTCGTAGACCTTCTGGAAGAAGGCCTGGCTGACCTCTCCGAGGGCATCGGTCTTCTGCTTGATCTCGTCCATGTCGGTGCCCTCGAGAACTGCCTTCAGTTCGCTGAGCGCAGCCTCGACGGGTTCACGGTCGGCCTCTGGAAGCGCATCGCCGTTGTCGCGCAGCGCCTTCTCGGTCGAATAGACGAGGGCATCGCCGTTGTTGCGAACCTCGGCCTCTTCGCGTCGCCTGTGGTCCTCTTCGGCGTGGGCCTCAGCGTCGGCGACCATCTGGGCGATGTCGTCCTTGGAAACAGACGACTGGCCGGTGATGGTGATCGACTGTTCGTTGCCGGTGGCACGGTCCTTGGCCGACACGTGGACGATGCCGTTTGCATCGATATCGAAGGTGACCTCGATCTGGGGCACACCACGAGGAGCCGGGGGCAGATCGACAAGCTGGAACTTCCCAAGGGTCTTGTTGCCACCCGCCATGTCACGCTCTCCCTGGAGGACGTGGATCTCGACGGAGGGCTGCATGTCGTCTGCGGTGGTAAAGGTCTCTGAGCGCTTGGTGGGGATGGTGGTGTTGCGGTCGATGAGTTTGGTCATCAGGCCACCCTTGGTCTCGATGCCGAGCGACAGCGGGGTGACATCGAGGAGCAGGACGTCCTTGACCTCGCCCTTGAGCACACCGGCCTGGACTGCGGCTCCAACACCGACGACCTCGTCGGGGTTGACACCCTGATGAGGATCGCTGCCGGTGAGATCACGAACCAGATCCTGCACGGCGGGCATACGGGTCGAACCACCGACCATGATGACGTGGTCGATGTCGCTCTTCGACAAGCCTGCGTCCTTGATGGCCTGCTCGAACGGTGCCCGACACCGGGCAACCAGCTCGCTCGACAGTTCCTGGAACTTGGCCCTGGTGAGCTCGTAGTCGAGATGCAACGGGCCTGAGTCGGTAGCGGTGATGAAGGGCAGGTTGACCTGGGTCGTCTGCTTGGATGAGAGATCCTTCTTGGCCTGCTCGGCAGCTTCCTTCAGCCGCTGCTTGGCCATGGGGTCGGCACCGAGGTCAACACCGTGGTCGCCCTTGAACTGAGCGATCAGCCACTCGATCACGACGTCGTCCCAGTCGTCACCGCCGAGAGTTGTGTCGCCCGAAGTGCTCTTGACCTCGAACACGCCGTCGCCGATCTCGAGGATCGACACGTCGAACGTGCCACCGCCGAGGTCGAAGACCAGGATGGTGTGGTCGTCCTCTTCCTTGTCGAGGCCGTATGCGAGAGCCGCAGCCGTGGGCTCGTTGATGATTCGCAGGACCTCGAGGCCGGCGATCTGGCCGGCTTCTTTGGTCGCGGTGCGCTGCGAGTCGTCGAAGTAGGCGGGAACGGTGATGACGGCTTGGGTGACAGGTTCGCCGAGATACGCCTCGGCATCACGCTTGAGCTTCTGGAGGACACGAGCCGAGATCTCCTGGGCCGTGTAGTCCTTGCCATCGATGTCGATCGACCAGGCTCTGCCGACGTGGCGCTTGACCGACGAGACGGTGCGGGCCGGGTTGGTCACAGCCTGACGTTTCGCGACCTCTCCGACGAGAACTTCGCCGCTCTTGCTGAAACCGACGACGGAGGGAGTCGTGCGATCGCCTTCTGCGTTTGCGATGACGGTGGGCTCGCCGCCTTCGAGAACGGCGACTACGGAGTTGGTGGTACCCAGGTCGATGCCTACGGCCTTGGCCATGGTGGTTTTCTCCTGTGTTCTTGGTGCGGGCCTCGAGGCTCGCTCTGTGCGATCAGTGTGCCTGCGGACCGGCACAATTCCGACCCAAACAGACAGGGACAATCATAAAACCTGAGTGTGCCATTAACAACTTTCCTGTCTAGGTTTTTCAGATCCTTTTCGCGGCCTCCATGAGATACCCACGATGGCGGACGGTTCGGATGACCAGACCTCTCGGTTCAACCCGTCGCCGGAGCCGCAGAATCCGCACGTCGAGAGCGTTGCGGGTGGGGATCCCGCCAGGCCAACCAGCCCGCGCGAGATCGGTCCTGCTCGCCACCGCCCCCAGTCGATTCACCAGGTGTCCGGCCAGACGGGCCTCGACCGGCGGCAACGCCATCTGGTACCCATCGAAGCTCAGCACACCGTCGTCATCGATCGACGGGGCATTGGCCTTCTCGGCTCGCCGAGCCAGGGTCCGCGCCCGAGCCTCGATGTCGTCCTCTCTGGCAGGCATTCGCACCCAATCCTCGAGGGGGTCCGACACCAGCGGCGGTGCCGAGTCTTCGGCGACGACCAGCAATCTGGGTTTGCCCGACGCGGTGAGCTGCCTTCGCAGGTCGCCGCCGCCGGGCCATGGAACACGTGAGACTTCCATCCACACCAAACTAGGAAGCTCTTGTGACACCCATGTTTCCCGAACATGAACAGGGTCACCGCGAGACGATCTCGACGTCGATGGGCAACGGGGGCCACAAGATATCTACACTGCACTCATGGGGCGTACTGAACACATCGGCTTTCTCTCGGATCTCGATCTTTTCTCGGGGTGTTCGAAGAAGGACCTGAACAACATCGCAAAGGCAGCCGACGAGGTCGAAGTTGCCGCGGGGGACATGGTTGTCGACCAGGGGGACCAGGGGACCGAGACATTCGTGATCCTGTCCGGTGAGGCGGTCGTCAAGCGCAATGGTCGCAAGATCGCAACACTCAAACCGGGTGACTCGATCGGCGAGCTTTCGCTCCTCGACCACGGCCCCCGAACAGCGACGGTCATCGCCGACTCCGACATGCAGCTACTGCGACTCAAGTCCAGGGACTTCGCCAGAATCCTGAAGGATTCGCCGACGATCGCCATCAAGCTCGCTGCAACTCTCGCCGCCAAGGTGCGCGAACTCGATCGCAAGATCTTCGGCTGATCACCTCAATCCACGGGTGACCTGAGGGTGCATATCGTGCCCGAATGGCCGTAGCGCGAGCCCACGTTCGATCGCGCGGCGCCGCTCGGATACGTTTTGCGACGTGAACACTCGCCGCATCAAGCCTCATCAGCTGGTTCTTGCCTTCGGCGCCGTCATGGCAATCGTGACGGTCCTGTCTGGTATCGCAGCGTCCGTCTTCGACTTCCACGAGGAGTCGCAGATCCACCGCACCGTGTTCGGCAACATTCCCGACGGGTTGAAGATCGTCTTCTACACCGTCATGCCGATCCTGCTCGTGTACGGCGCCTACATGTTTGCGATGAGGGTGAAGAACTGGGAGCGCGGCCAGCCGGACCGACGCCAGCTCAGATCGGACAACTCCCACCGTCGTGCCAAGGATTGGCGCGCCGGTGTGATGATGCAGACGCTGCTTCGAGATCCGGGTGCCGGCGTCATGCACCTGATG
>JAAETH010000878.1 GCA_024228575.1 Actinomycetes bacterium | reverse complement strand
CATCAACGACCGGGCCCTCAAAGAATCAGCCGAAGGTGTGGTCACTATCTACCCCGACGAAACCACCGGGTCAACGGCCTGGTTCAGCGACATCCTCACCAACCACCACAACAACGACAACGACGGTGGGCGAGCAGCATGACCGGCCCCGATTCTCGCTACTGGCTCCACCACACCGACGCCGACGGGTGGCACATAGCCCAACACACCGGGTCGACCTCACCCGAGTTCCGGTGGGCCAACACCACCGATGTCGACCCCGACACCGTGGCTGGTCTTGGTCTCAACCCCGGACAGATCAGCCATGACCAATACCTCACCCTCTGGGTCGACCAAGCGTCCTGGACCACCGACCTCAACCTCGGAGATGACGAGCTATGACGACCGCAACCCAACAACACCAGCCCGGTCATGGCCTTGTGGCGTCACCCCTGGTGGAACGAACCTACCGCTCAGCCGAAACCAGCGGTGCACCCTGGATCATCTACGGGCCCATCGCAGCCGGCCGCTTCATCCTGGCATTGATCTGGTGCGGCATCGCCCGCCCCGTACTCCGGGCCTGTGCCGCCCGCCCCTCACTCATCACAGGCGTCATCGCTGTTGGTGTCGGGGTGGCCTACTGGTTCTGGGTGACCGTCATCGGATTGATCCTCGCCCCCTTCGCCATCACGGCCTTGATCGGCGGGCTGTACCTCATCCAATACCACGCCGTGGAACGACGGATCGAGAAACGATTCCTCACCGCAGGCTGGCAACCCCGGCCCCCCATCAACCCAAACCTGATCCCCACCCCCACAGGCGACAACCACACTGACGTGACCGCACTACGAGCCCATCTCGCTACCCACTACGGAACTGAACCAAACCCCGAACCACGATGGCGTCGCATCCGACAGACACGGTTGATCCCGGCCGTGATCATCGTCACCGCTATTGCCTGGTCAGTCACCACGATCGCCTACCGGATCGGGACCCCATGACCGGCAACAACCAGGGAAGGAACCGGTGGGAGTACCGAGACACCGGCCACCGAACGAACTACGTCTACGACACCGGCACCGGCGACCAGCTCGGATTCATCACCAACTGGCTCGATGACAACGACCAGGACTACTACGAAGCCGGCCGGGGCAGCACCCTGCATCCCGGCACGATGGGCGAAGTCGACTACGAGATCCACGTTGGCTACTACCCAACCGAACACGAGGCCTCCGAAGCGATCTGGCAAGCCCGCCAACCCCAACAATGGACCACCAACGAGCCCGACGAGTCGGTGTTCTGATGACGTCACCAACCACGTTGAACACCACCAGCCAGCCAAACAGCGTTGGTTCGCTCTACACCGGGAAGAGGGGTTCAGAACTCGAACCCATCACCGCCGCCGGCTGGTCCCTGACCACGGTCGCCTACCGGATCGGCACCCCATGACCCATCACCACACTCGCCCGGTT
>JAAETH010000877.1 GCA_024228575.1 Actinomycetes bacterium | reverse complement strand
TCGGGCCGTAGCTCGACCACCTTCGAGGAGTACACCCGGCTCGATCTCTACTATGTCGACAACTGGTCGTTCGTCGTCGACCTGGCCATCATGGCCCGCACTGTTCCAGCCGTGATCAAGAGCCGCGGCGCCTACTGATCACTTGCTCACTTGATGATCGGGTGATCTCAAAGCTGGGTACCGTCGAACAACCGGGCCAACGTCTCTCGGGCCGCCGGTGCATTCGCGTGCTGCGTCGTGGCGAGTGAAACGTGC
Source organism: Actinomycetes bacterium (assembly GCA_024228575.1). Classification (GTDB taxonomy): domain Bacteria; phylum Actinomycetota; class Acidimicrobiia; order Acidimicrobiales; family Poriferisodalaceae; genus JAAETH01. The sequence goes on along the minus strand of JAAETH010000877.1, from coordinate 1,354 downwards.
CCTCTTCGCGAGTAGTGAGTTTTGGAAGACCCACAGCCTCGCTTGGAGGGATCAAACCGTTTCTCGGACCACCGACCCGCCCCATCGAGGACGACTTCGCCGCTCGTCACCGCGGCTTGAGCTTCGACCGGGTGGCTGGTGCTGGTCGGGTTGGTCTCGGTACGGAAGCTCGGCTGCCCCTAGTCCCTGCTGAGGTCGACGGCATCGAGGTCGTCGACGACCGTACGCTGGATGGGACGAGCGTTGCCGCTGGGGAACTCGAGACCGGAGAAGATGTGGCGCAGCTCGCGAAGCTGACCGCGAGACATCGTGTCGATCCGATCCAGGACAAACCAGTCGACGTTTTCGGTACATGGCGGTGTGGTAAGTGAGCCAACGTAGTGGTACGCGTCGGCTTTGGCTGGAACTAGACTCCTGAGCGGCACATGGCGAACATCGATCTCACGCTCATCGTCGACATCAGGCAGATCACGCCAGATTCGGGTGAGGGCCGACTGTCGTCGCCCATTTTCGAACAGCACACCAACGACAGCCAGTGAACCGTCCTCGGCCTTGTGCACAAGGTGCATTTCAGCCTCTTGGTCATAGCCCGACAACTCGTGCTCACTTGGGGTGTGGAAATGAAACTGCAGCAGCTCGTAGCTCTTGGATTCATCACCAATCTTGACCTCAATCGAGCCTGCACCTGCTTCGACCTCGGCCTCCACTGTGTGGGAGTTATTGAACACCGTCACGTCGCTGCGACGGTCGTAGTCGAAGACCAGTTCGGCTCCGCCCTCCCCCGCGGTGACCTCCTGGACATCGACCGGACTCTGGAAGTCGCCGCCACAGGTTGGGAAGCTATCAGCCCACGTCGTCGGACCATTCTCGGCGTAGTCCCACTCTGGGTCACCTCCGTCATTCACACCGCTTGCCGGACCGACTCCGGCGAGCAGAGCAACCAAAGCGCCAACCGCTAGCCCGACCATTGCCCGGACAGAAATCGATAGTCGTTTCATGACAACCTCCTAGTATCTCGCCCGCGTATGAACGTGTCGCCTTCGCTCTAGTCGGTAGCCAGCGATGTTGAATCATGCGTATGACTAGACCAGCACCGTCGCCGTGAATCTATCGGGAATGCTTCACCACCGCCAACGTACAACTAGCCTCGTGTTGGTGCCGTCCGATATTCAATCTGGCATCACTGCCATTTGGACGTCTGCGGCGGTAGCACTAGCTGGCGGAGCGGTTCTGGTAGGGGGGGCACATCTGGTCTCGTCGGCTCCGGGCCAGCTGCCGGTTCGTCCACGACACATGGGCCCTACGCAGGTGGTCGGGTAGGCGCTCCACCTGGCGGGCGCTGAGGGGAGGTACG
>JAAETH010000876.1 GCA_024228575.1 Actinomycetes bacterium | reverse complement strand
GTGGTCGTCGAGGAACCAACCGCCGTCGACGTGGTTGTCGCTGCGTCGGCGATGCCGATCTCGTCGAGCCCCACAACGTCGATGCTGCCGGCCGCACGTTGCGACTGGACTGAGGGGTCGACCGTGTCGGCCGTTCGCTGTGGAGTTCCGCTACCCGCGCCCAAGTACATAGCTGTGCCGGCGCCACCTGCGGTGACGAGGCCGGCCGCTGGCAGTACAAGTCTCGCCAGCGTCCCCGGGGCCTGATCTGTTGACGCGGCCCGAATCATCGCCCGCCGCAGCTGGCCGCCGACCGCTCCGAGCGGCGTTTCGAGCGCGGCGCTCAACGAGAGGAGGTCAGCGCTTCGAACCGTCAGCGTTGAGGTGGGGTCGAGGCCTCGAGCGGCGAGAACCATGTCGATGTAGCGCGGCAGAATTGCGCCCTCTGGCCTCAGTCGGCGCAGCCTTCGATCGACGCCGCCGAGACTGATCGTTCGCCCGTTCACATCGATCGCGACCCCACGCGAGGGGTCGGAGGTGTTCTGATCACGCCTCCGACGACCGGCCGGTTGACGCACAGGGACTGCCGCATCCATGCCAGAACACATCGACACAATTGCCCCCGGACCTTTAGGAGCTGCGCGAATAGGGAAGAACCCAAGCGACGACCGGATCGGAGGCGGGCCCAACCGGCCGATTGGCCGAGGGCAACAGGAGATGCCTTCAGCGACGGCGGGTGAACGACTCGATCTGACGTCGGTCTCGTTTTGTGGGCCTACCGGTTCCCCGGTGCCGCTCGGCCGCGGGTACGTCGAGAGGAGAGTCTTCTCGCACCCTCGGCGGCGACCTGTCGATTCGGCATTCTTCGGCGCGGGGCGCTCCAACACGCTTCGAAATCAGCTCGACCACCTCGAACACGAAGGTGTCTCCACCCCGACGGAACTCGATCACGGCCCCGGGAGCGATGCGCTGAGCCGCCTTGGCGGGATCGCCGTCGACCCTGACCTTTCCGGTCCGACACGCCTCAGTCGCCGCCGTACGGGTCCGATAGGCACGTACCGAGAACAACCAGACATCGACGCGCACGCTACTCCCGCTCGCCTGAGCCATGCGTACAGTGTGCCTCGCGTGGGAACTCGACACGACCTCGAGGAGTTACCGAGTCCATGCAAACAGGATCGATCCGAATTCGCCATAGGCACACATGGCCAACTCGCGGCCTGACTGCACTGCTCGCGACCACACTCGTCCTGGCTTCGTGCGGCGTAGACGACGGGGTCGTCGATGCCGCCGTCGGCTTGCCGACATCCACATCCGACAGCCCCTCTCCAGGTGACACAACCGACGACACAGCCGAACTCGACATCCCGCTGGACACGGCTCCGGGGCGAACCGAGACAACCGTCGACACCGACACATCGGGGACGGCTGTCATTCCGACCGCCGTGACGTCGGTGCCGGAGAGCGCCGGTGCTTGGGGCGAGGTCATCGTCCTCATCGAGTCGTTCTGGGACGAGAACTTCGCCGCCTTCGCCGGTTCCGGCACCTTCACTCCTCTCGATCGCGACCGCATCGTCGCCGTCGAGGATGCAACAACAGATCTTCCCGACTGCGACTTCGCTCAGATCGGCACCGTCGACGTCGAGGACAACGCTCTTGCGGCTGCATGCTCCGAAGGCCAGCTCATCGTCTGGGACGACGACGACCTCTTCGCCGAACTGTTCCAAGACTTCGGCACGACCGGTCCCACGGTGGTGCTCGCCCACGAGATGGGCCACGCGGTGCAGTACCAGGCCGGGGCACTTCGCAACTCGACCCTGGTCGTCGAGCAACAGGCCGACTGTCTCGCCGGCGCCTACGCGGCTTGGGCGACCGATCGGCGGATATCACCCTTCGATTCGGCTGCGGCGCTCGACTCGGCGGTCGGAGCCACCGTCAGCTTCCGCGACCATCCGGGCGCTTCTGCCGCAGCCTCGGACGCACACGGGTCCGGCTTCGATCGGGTCAGGGCATTCCAGGACGGGTTTGACCGCGGGGTCGGATACTGCGGTCAATATGGCGACATCGGCCTGCCCATCACCGAGTTCCCGTTCCAGGATCAAGAAGACGCCGACACGGGGGGAAACCTCGACTTCGAGGCCCTGATCGACCTGGTCAACCCCTACTTCGACGCCCTGTTCGCCACGCGCCACAACGAATGGCCCGGCATGACGATCAGCGAGGAACAGCTCGATGGTTGGCGCAACGCCCACGCCCAGATCGGCGACAACGCAACAGGCACCGCGATGGCTCTCATGTTCGCCAAGCGGCTTCAGATTCTCGAGGGTGCACAATCCGAGGGCGAGGGAGCACTCCTCCAACAGGCGTGTTTGGCCGGTGCTGCGTTCGCTCCCCTGATCTTCGAGGATGCGGAACTCACACCCCTCGCCGGACTCAGCCTGTCGCCTGGCGACATGGATGAGGCGGTCCTGACGATGATCCGCATCGTCGAAACCAATCAAGATCGTCTCGACGACGGCTTCTTGTTCGAGGCGGTGGCCGCCCTGCGCACCGGGTTTACACAAGGCTTCGATTCCTGCGGGATCTAGTTCCCTGAAGGGTTCGTCTACAAGGCGTCGAGAAAGTGGTCGTTCTCGTGCGGTCGGCCGATGGTCATCCTGATGCCCTCACCGTGGAACGGGCGCACGATGACTCCCTTGCTCTCGAGCGACTGTGTCAGCTCGACCGCATCGGCGGTCGGCATCCAGACGAAATTGCCCTCCTGGCTCGACGGGATGTCCCAGCCGCGCGACCGTAGCTCGGCGACCACCCTCGCTCTCTCGGCTATCGCTTCCTCGACATGAGCTTCCAGCGCCTCGGTGTCGCTCAGGGCTGCCAGAGCACCCGCGAGACCCATGTTGGTCACCGGGAATGGCGGCTGAGTCGCCTTGATACACGAGATGACCTCGGGGTGGCCGTAGCACCAACCGACGCGGGCCGCCGCCAGTGCGTAGGCCTTCGAGAACGTGCGCATGTGAACGACATTCGGGTGTCGGTCCACGAGGTCGACAGGATCCCACAGGTCCGCGAGTACATACTCGCGGTACGCCTCGTCGACCAAGATGATGACGTCGTCGCCAACCCCGTCGATGATGAACTGCAGCTCGGCTGACGTCAGCGCCGTGCCGGTCGGGTTGTTCGGGGTGGCCAACTTGATGAGGGTCGTGTCGGGCGTGACGGCATCGACCAAGGCCTCGACGTCGACGGACCAGCCGTCGGTGAGTGGCGTCGCGATCTCGCGGGCTCCGCTGAGCTTCGTGAAGATCGGATACAGCTCGAAGCTGCGCCACGGATACGCGACATCTCGCCCGGGCCCGGCGTAGGCGGCCGTGATCTGCTGCAACAATCCCACGGAGCCCGAGCTGACGGCGATGGTGTTGATGTCGACGCCGAGATTGGCGGCGAGAGCCGACCGCAGGACGACGGCACCGTTGTCCGGGTAGCGGTTTGTGTGCCTCGCTGCCTCGGCCATGGCAGCCGAGACACTCGAAGTTGGTGAGGCGGTGCGCTCGTTCGATGCCAGTTTCACGACATCGGTGATGCCTGTCTCCTGCTCAACTGCCTTCTTCGACTTGCCGGGCACGTAGCCGGCAACTGCCAACACTTCGGGACGGGGACGACCAATCATGAGTAGTGATGATACGAGAGTCGACCCTTCGACCGCTAGCGTTGCGCTGATGGCAGCCGCGAACCACGTTCCTGGCCGAACGATCGGCGAGGCGACCATCCCCTCGATCGGGCTCGGGACATGGCGCCTCAACGGCAGATCCGGATCCGAGATCGTGCTCGCTGCGCTCGAGGTTGGCTACCGCCACATCGACACCGCCCAGATGTATGACAACGAATCGTGTGTGGGGGCCGGTCTGGCCGCCAGCGGAGTCGCCCGGGACGATTGTTGGGTCACCACCAAGATCAACGACGAGAATCACCGGCCCGACGACATGCGGCGATCGTTCGAGCAGAGTCTCACCGATCTGCGAATCGACAGGGTCGACCTGTTGCTCGTCCACTGGCCGGTCTGCTGGGAGACAATGGCCGAGACCCTGGCAGTATTGACCGAGTTCGCGGCCGACGGCAGAGCCACACATGTCGGCGTTAGCAACTTCGAGGTCGATCAGGTCCAGTTTGCCGTCGAACACGCCCCCGTCGAGGTGAACCAGATCGAATACCACCCACTCCTCGGCCAGGCCGGCTTGCTCGCCCAAGCCGAGAAGCTCGGCCTACACGTGACCGCGTACTGCCCGATCGCCCGCGGTCTCGTCCTCGAGGACGAAGCCTGTGTGTCGGTGGCGAGCAAACACGGAGTCACGCCGGCCCAGGCTGCGCTGGCATGGGTCACCTCTCGTTCGAACGTCTCGGCAATCCCCCAGACGGGAAAGCGGGAGCGATTGGTCGAAAACCTGGAGGCAGCGCAGGTCGAGCTGGACGATGGCGACATCGCCCTGATCGACGCGACCCACAAGAACACGCGCCTCGTCAGCCCACCCAAGAGTCCCTGGCGCCGACCAGGCCATCGCAGGACCTAGGGCGAACCCTCCAGCCGTAGGCTGGCGGGAGGCTTCAGACAGGACAATTCGAATGCGGACCCCAGACCTGCCCGCCTCGTACTGGGCGGTCATCTTCACCAGTCAGCTATCGGACGACACCGATGGTTATTCCGAGGTTGCCGCCCGCATGCTCGAGCTCGCCGAGCAGCAACCGGGCTACCTCGGGTCGGACTCGGCTCGCAATCCCGACGGTTCGGGAATCACCGTCTCGTACTGGCGCTCGGAGGAAGACCTCGTGGCCTGGAAGGTGGTGGCCGAACACGCCGAGGCTCAGCGGATGGGGCGCGACCGCTTCTACGCTTCATACTCGACGCGCATCGCCCAGGTCACCCGCAACTACGAATTCCGCAGCCACTAGGAGACGGGTCTGACAGACCCCGGCCCCGAAGCCCTAGATGAGTGTTCCAAGGGCTTGTTGCGTTCCGCGGCGTGTTATCTGGCTGGCTGGGTGACGGTGGGTGGTGGTTCGGTCACCGCTGGTCGACCAGACGCGCCCGCGGACGCCCCCACCCCACCCCAGATCGCCACGATCGAGCCTTTCATCGGTGCCGTCTCATCCATACCAAGGGAACCTCAGACCCCAACCCTTGGAGCTACTCGCCCGCTAGTGGTGAGCTTGTGGCGAGATGACTCCGGACTTGTCGTCACATGCCCAGAACTGCACGGACCCCATCGTCGATAGCGTCGATGAGAGCTCGCGGCAGCTGGCCTGTTCTGTCGGCGAGTTCCAGCCCGAGCGACACCGCAACTGACGACGGCAGCGGTCAACAAGCTGCTCGAGACCAACGCTCACCGCCTCGGATCGGCTCGCAACCACTCCTGCCTCGACGAGCTGATCGGCTGCAACCGCGCGATCATCCTCTACCCGTGTCACCAGCTGAACCATGGGCACAAGCATGGCAATACGCAATGCACTCCGTAATGCATAACTGCTTCGCGTACTGAGGCGGGCAGGAACGACCGAGTTTTCGAGTGGCACAGGCATGGGGTGGTCGGACTTGGGCCGGGGGATGCCAGTGCTGCACGAGTCCGTGGATCGCTACCTCTGGGTGCTCGCCATGCCCGAGCGAATGATCCGTCTCCATACCGCCAAGACCGGGAACTCCGGCGATGCGTCACCTTCGAAGGATTCGTGAAGGGTTCGTGAGGGGTTCACCGGTAGTGGCCGACGAGGTCGTTCAGTTCCTCCGCCATCCGGGTCATCTCGACTGCCGCGGAGCGGGTGTCCTCGGTGGATCTACGGGTGTCGGCTGCGGCTGTTACCACGTCTGTGATGTTGCCTGCGATGCTCTGGCTACTCAATGCCGCTTCCGCGACATTCCGGCTGATCTCCGCAGTTGTGTCCGATTGCTCCTCGACCACGCCGGCAATAGTCGTCGAGATGTCGTTGATCTTCTCGATGGTCTCGCCTACCTGCAGGTTCGCATCGATGGCACCCGCCATGTCGTCCTGGATCGCTTCGATCCGTTCGGATATTTCCTGGGTCGCCTGCGCCGTCTGATTGGCCAGTTCCTTCACTTCACTAGCCACAACGGCGATTCCTTGCCTGCCTCACCAGCCCTCGCTGCCTCGGTCGTTGCGTTCAAAGCGAGCAGGTTGGTCTTTGCGGCGATGGAGTCGATGACCATGATCACAGTGCCGATCTCCTCGCTGGATTCGCCGAGCTTGGTGATCGTCTTCGAGGTGTGCTCGGCCACCTCAACGGCCTCGGAGGCTACTGAAGCGGCCGTGGAGGCACTGGCCGCGACTTCCAGAATCTTGTTGTTCATCTCCTCGATGGACGAGGCGACGGTCGCGACCCGCTCAGAGACGTCGTCGCCGGCCATGGAAGCCGAACTCGCCTCACCAGCGGTCTTCTCAGCGCTCTCGCCGACCTTCGAAGCCACATCGGTCAGTTGGTCAGCGGCACTGCTAAGCCGGCCGGACGAGTTCTTGAGCTGGTTGACCATTGTGCTCAGCGACCCGATCATGGAGTCGAACGACTGTCCGAGCTCACCCGGAATCTCGTGTTCGGTGTTGAGATCCCCTGCGGCAATCAACTCGGCCTGATGACCAACGGAGGAGAGCATTGTGGCCATCTCGTTGAACGATGTTGCGAGCTGGCCGAGTGTGTCGTTTTGGTCAGCCGGGAGGGTCTCTATCGTGAGGTCGCCTGAGGCGATCTCCGACGCCGCGGCTGTGAAGGTCTTCAACCTGCGCAGGATACTGATGAGAATCACAGCGCCTGTTCCTGCGATGAGTGCCGCGATTGCCAGGGAAGCCATCAAGGAGATGGTCCCTATTCTGCGGGCATTCGATCTAGCTGCATCGAGTGACGACCCCGTCTCAGCCAAGAGTTCGTCCACGAGGATGTCGACGGTCTCTCCCATCGCGGCCGCAGCCTCGTCGAACTCGGCCATCATCAGGTTGCCGCCCGCCGGCCCTTCTTCGATGTATGCGTGAGCCATCCTCACACCTGTGGCGTGGTATGTGGAGAACACCGAGCGGAGATTGGCGAGGTCCTGGGCCAACTCAGGCCGCAGGGTCTGAAGCTCTTCGACTGCAAGCTGGAAGTCGGCGGCGTGCTCTGCCGCCACATCGATGCCGTCGTTCAGGCCGTCCATGGCGCGCGTGGCGGAGATGTCAGTTAGCCATTGCTGCACCTGGACCACGTTGAGCTTGATGCGGTTGCCCAGCAGGGCAGACTCGATGCTCGAGTTCTGGTCCTGTTCCAGCTGCTCCAACTGCTCGACGCTGTTGCTCGTCATGGAGCTCGTGACCATGACCTGCGCTCCGAGCAGGAGAGCCACAGCCGAGAGGCCACAGATGAGCCTTGTCTTGAGAGTGAGCACCGGAGGTCCTTCAGTTTCACGTACTGAGACGTGTCCCGTCGATCAGACGATGCCGGACTTGAGATCTGGCCTGAGGCTGCCGAAGTTGTGTCGCAGCTGGTCAGAGCCGGTTCTCGGGCTTCACCCTGCGGCGGGCGTTATCACCGATCTCCTGGCTGTTCCGATTGCTGTTCGCCCGTCTCGAGCTGCTGATCGTGTGCGGTGATGACCGCGACACCGACATCCTTGGCTTGCGACATCGGAT
>JAAETH010000875.1 GCA_024228575.1 Actinomycetes bacterium | reverse complement strand
GAACCTGAATGGAGTGAGATCACCGCCATCGTCTGGTACTCCCCCACCGGGCATGCCGTTGCCGTCCTCACCAACCGAAGCCGGGCCGATGCCTTGGCCCTAGCTGACGGTCTTCGATCAGTCGACGAGGCCACCTGGCGCGCCGCCCTCACCAACCCAGACTCATCGGACCAGGAGTCGGAGTCAGGGCTGGACGCCTGGCCCGAGGTCACCGAGCCCGAACCGGAGCAGATTGCCTCGATCAGCGATGTGGTCGATGCCTCCCGCCTGGTCAGCGATGCGGTACCAGCGGGATTGGAGCTGACCCTGGCTATCGATAACGCCGACCTCGGCCCGCCACTCTCCACCGGATCCCGAGCGGTCTACGTCGGCCAGGCCAACACGGCCACCATGTCGGTGACGACATTCGAATCAATTGATTCGACCCAGATCGAGAAGGAACTGTCCAGCTATTCGGGGGCAGTTACATCCAATGTCAACGGCGTCGAGATAGTCGTTCTGGGCGACGGCTTCAGACAAGCCATGTTCGAGGCCGGCTCGAGGTTGTTCAGCATCAGCGGCTCGCTCCATATCGGCGCCGACCCGCTCAGCGACGAGGAGTTGCTCGCCGCCGCTCGGACCATCATCGAACACAGCGAACCCACCGTCTTTCCCGATGAGCTCCTTGGGTTCACCCTGGCCGGGGTAGAGGCAACCGTCGGCATTGACCATCCCTCGGAGTATCCCCGCATGGACGGTGCTTCCCCTGATGGATCGACCACCGTCTACTCCGCGCCAGAGACCGCTGATCGCAACTTCGGCCCCTCCGTCGAGATCCAGGTCCGACCAGCGATCGACGGTGCCTACATCCCCTACGAAGTACTTCTCGGCCCCGATGGGGAGCTGATCGATCTCGCCGGCATCCCCGCCCTCATCACAGCAACCGAGTCGGCTCTGGTCGCTGATGAGGAGGTCTGGATCCGCCGCCAGCCCATCACCGACGAGGAGGTCAGATCGTTGCATGTCAGGCTCGGAGATCATCAGATCACGATCTTCGCCTACGGACTCGATCGCCAGGAGCTGATCGACTTCGCCCTGGCCCTGCGGACAGCGACCGGTGCCGAGTGGGGTGTCGGCCTGAGTTGATGGGCACTTGGATTTGAGCGGCCGG
>JAAETH010000874.1 GCA_024228575.1 Actinomycetes bacterium | reverse complement strand
CTTGTGTGCGGCGAACGGCATGAGGGGCTCCTCTGGGGTTGGCGTTCGGGTAATAGCCGAGCAAACGGTACCGCTTCGGCTCGGTAGCGACAGGTAAGACGGTGGCTCAGCTCAGCCCATGGGCCCCGGGGGGCGAGCCAGGGTGCCGTGGGCCAGGCGCAAGGCGTGGATCTCGGGGGGGTCGAGGGGCATGCGGGGGACGGAGAACCCTTCTGCGTCTTCGATGGCTGAGGCGATCACGGCTGAAGCCGGGATCACGCCAGCCTCACCGGCCCCCTTGATCCCGAGCGAATTGAGGGGGCTCGGGGTCTCCAAATGGTCGATCTCGATCGTTGGGATCTCGGTGCAGTAGGGCATGAGGAAGTCCATGAACGAGGCATTCTGCAGGTTGCCGTCCGCGTCGTAGGCCATCCGTTCGTAGAGGGCACCGGCCACCCCCTGGGCCACCCCGCCGTGGACTTGGCCTTCGACGATCATGGGGTTGATCAGGCGCCCACAATCGTGAACCACGCAATACCGGATGATGTCGACCTCGGAAGTGAGGGGATCGATCTCCAGCTCGACGGCGTGGGCGCCGCTGGCGAAGGTCGCCCGTATTGGCGAGTACCAGCCGGTGGCTTCGAGCCCTGGGTCTTCGCCCGGCCTCACCGGTGGTTCGTCGAGATTGGCTGTCCCTGCGAACTGGGTAGCAGCCCGGGCCGCCTCGCTGAACGAGTAGCGCAATGGGTTAGCCAGGACCGCCACCTGCGTAAGGGGGATCGAAACGCTGGGGGTCCCCTTCACTTCGACGACCCCGTCGACGATCTGGAGGTCGTCGGGGTTGGCCTCCAAGGCCTCGGCCGCGATCCTCAGCGCCTTGTCCTTCACCTTGCGGGCAGCATCGGCGACGGCGTTGCCACTGACGACGGCAGCTCTGGAGGCGAACGTTCCCACTGCGTACTGGAACCGCCTCGTGTCACCGGTGACGACCTCTACATCGTCAAACGGGACACCGAGCTCATCAGCAGCAATCTGGGCGAACGAGGTCAGATGCCCCTGGCCACTGGACGCCAGGCCGGTCGATACCTGCACCTTGCCAGCGGTCTCGACCCGGACGTGGGCTCCCTCGTAGGGGCCGAGCCCGGTCCCCTCCACATAGCAGGCAACCCCGATCCCCCTCCGTCGGCCGGCGGCAGCAGCCTCGGCTCGGCGCTCCTCGAATCCGGCCCAGTCGATCAGATCGAGGGCCTTGTCCAGCAGTTGGGGATAGTCGCCTGAGTCATATATGGCGGGCCGACCATCCTGGAAGATCATCTGCAGGTCATAGGGGAACTCGTCGGGCTGGATGAAGTTCCGGTAGCGGACGACCGTCCGGTCGAGTCCGAGGTGAGAGGCAATGCGGTCGATGGTCCGCTCCATGGCGAACACAGCCTGGGGCCGGGCCGCTCCCCGGTAGGGGGTGACCTGCACCGTGTTGGTGTAGACGCTGCGGAAGTCGACCCGGTAGTTGGGGAGCTTGTACGGCCCCGGGAGCTGGGTGGCCGTGATGAGGGGGGCGATGATGCCGTAGGGGGTGTAGGCCCCGTTGTCGTGGATGAAGTCGACATCGAGG
>JAAETH010000873.1 GCA_024228575.1 Actinomycetes bacterium | reverse complement strand
TGAACGAGTTCGTGGTCGATGCCATCTCGTCCATTCTCGACGCCCAAGCCGACGTTCCGGCCTCGTGACCTCTCCGCTGCTCACCCAGGATGAGATCGAGGAACTCGACGCGTCCGTGGTGGCAGCGCTCGACGCCAGGGACAACTCGGGGCTGAACGTGATCGGCTACGGCGAGCTGTCGATCGCCCTCGGGTACCCGGCCAACGATCCTCGGGTGGTATGCAAGCCGACGGCGCCTTACACGCCCGCGGAGCTCGACGACTACATACAAGTGATGAGCCAGTATTTGGAAGCACTCGCGGTCACGGGAGTCGATGTCGTGCCGACCTCGCTGATGTCTGTCGAGCGCGGTGATCATCTCGTCGGCTACCAGGTCCAGCCCCGGCTCGATCCTGACTCGCTGGCCGACAAGATCCTGGCCGCAGCCCAACCTGATGCCGAGCATCCGTTCCTGGTCGCCCTGGCCGACATCGTTGGGTCGTTGTCGGACCGCGTGAGCATCGACAGTCAGGTGTCGAACTGGTCATGGGACGGCGCGACGGCAACCTCGATCGACGTGGGCACACCCTTCTTCTGGGACGAGCACGGGGCCCCGATATACGACGTCAAACCGCTCTTTCGCGCCATTCCCGCCCCGCTGCGAACCTTCGCGATGAGCGACGTTGGCAAGCTCCTCGAGCGATACAAGCAGCCGCGAAACGTGGCCGCCGACGTAGTGGCCATGCTGGGCCGAATCGGACTCGACCAGTGGGTCCAGCCGGCGCTTGTGGCGTTCAACGATGGGCTCCAACTCGATACCCCGATCGCTGAGGCGGAGGCACACGCCATCATGGAAGCTGACCTCAAGGCGATGCCCCGGCTCAAGAAGCTGCAGAGGGTGGAACGGGCCTGGGTCACGATCGCCCGCCGTCGCCGCTACAACTACTTCGTCCAACCCACCACGTACTGATGGGTGGGCGTGGTCGGGTTGCCGCGGACGTTGGACTTCACACGAACAAGGCTTCGCAGCCTGTCCCCGCGAGCACAGCATCGACGCGGGACCGATCGTGGTCGGCGAGCGCGTCGTAACCCTGCCGCATCCATTGCAAGCACTTGCCCTGGTACTTGAACTGGCCCCGTCCCGCGCCTGGGGACCCCCGTGCCGCCCGGAAACTCGGTCGTACCTGGTCAGGCAGCGTTTCGGTATTCGTTGATGAGGCTGTCGCATCGGGTTGTTCGCAGCACGGTGACGGTCGCGGGTGGCGTGTGTGGAGGGGCCGTGGTCGTCGTTGGCGGTCGTTGCTCGAGTGAGCGGTGTGGCCGGTGGGTGTTGTGGTGCTCGACGTAGCCGGTGACGAGGCGTTCGAGCTGGCCACGGTTCCAGATGATGGTTCGGTCGAGCAATTCACGTTGGATTGATCCGATCCAGCGTTCTGCGAAGGTGTTCGCGACTGGTGTGCGGATGGGGGTCTTGAGGATCTTGAGGCCTTCGGTTCGGAAGATGTCGTCGAAGGTGTCGATGAATTGGCTGCCGTTGTCACCGACGAGAGCGCGGGCTCCGGCTAGTTGCTCGCCGTGGCGGAGGACCAGGTTG
>JAAETH010000872.1 GCA_024228575.1 Actinomycetes bacterium | reverse complement strand
GGGCGGAGGGTTTGGGGGTCGTATGACCGGGAGCGCTGTTTACCGCATGCTCGAAGACAACGCCGACAACCAGCCCGAAGACCGCTCCGACTAGCCACCCAGCGACGGACCGAGCAGTGCCCGATCGTCGGGATCGGCGAGGGATCAGCCGGTGGTACCGGTGAGCCCGGAACGAAGGCGGAACGCCCGCTTCAGGATCGTGAACCAGAACGACGCTCCGAGAGACAAGGCAGCAGCCGTGATCAACCACCCGCTCACCGTGCCGACTACGGCCCATCCGTCCTCGAATCCACAAGCCGTGTAGCCCTTATCGTGATCACAGTCCCGCCAGAGCACCGGGAGCCCGGTGTCAACGAGATCCCCGATCTTGGCTTCTACGCACTCCCGGTCGGTACACGACTGAACCTGCTCGCTGGCCGTGATCGTGTCGACCTCGGCCAGCTCGACAACGGTTTCGCGGACGATCTCGTTCTCGTACAACTCTGCGGTGACATTGACCGCGCTCACATTCAATCCGATGGCGACGATCAGCCCATAGACGAGCATTGCCCAACGCGTCCGTTTCTTGTACCAGGTGGAGACGCGCTCCATCGAGTTGTTGAACCAGCCTTCGATC
>JAAETH010000871.1 GCA_024228575.1 Actinomycetes bacterium | reverse complement strand
GGCGGGTGAGTCCACCGAGGCCGTGAACGAGCCGGCCAAGGTGATGCGCATCGGCGCCATGATCCGCACCCTGTTGGCCGAGGTCAAGGAGACCGAGCTCGACGAGGCCAGCCGCGAACGTCTGGCCGACATGTACGACACGTCGATCGTTGAGCTGTCTTCGGCCCTGTCACCGGATCTCCAGGAAGAGCTCCAGCGGCTGGCGTTGCCGTTCGACGATGACTCCACGCCCACCGAGTCCGAGCTGAGGATCGCCCAGGCCCAGATCGTGGGTTGGCTCGAGGGTCTGTTTCATGGGATTCAGGCCACCCTCTTCGCTCAGCAGATGGAGGCTCGGGCTCAGCTCGAGCAGATGCAGCAGCAGGCTCTGGGCCAGGGCGGCCCCCCGGGTGCCCCCCTGGCCCCGGGTGGTGAGAACCGTCCCGGCGTGTACTTGTAGCTTGGAGCTTGCCGGAGGATGTCCCGTTGGCTGTTGAAGTGGCCGCGGGTGGTGGTCCTGGTTGTCATGCGGCGAGTGGGTTGTGTGCAGTATCGCATTCTGGTGTGACAGCCTGGGTGTGACGGGCGAGGGCTGCGACGAGTTGGGGCATCTGCTTGTGGCCTCGGACCCGGCGGAACCTGTGTTCGGCTTCCAGGACGCCAGCTGCGGCCCAGCGTCGTCGCATGTCGCCCTCGTTGCGCCAGCGTTTGACGTTGCGGGTTGTGGTTCGCACGGTGTCGAACATCGACTCGATCATGTTCGTGCATGCCAGTGTCCGGGCCAGAGTTCCGTCGATGCCCAGACGCCGAACGGTGAACATGTCCTCGAGGCCTTCGCGCAGCGATCCGGCAGCGTCGGGGTAG
>JAAETH010000870.1 GCA_024228575.1 Actinomycetes bacterium | reverse complement strand
GGCCCCCGCCAGAAGCACCAACATGAGCAACACCGCCATCGTCATCCGCATCGAACCGCCTCCATCGCTCGATCGTCCCACCCCCTTCTAACGGGGATCCGAATCGAACCCAAAGGGCCCTTGGCCCCATCGCCAGACGCGGTACCTGGCGCTGACGACCCGAACCCGCGGTGTTGTCAGTCGATGCGTTGCACCAACGATCACTCGTCGAGTGCACCATCCGCTGCACCTGCGAGTCCAGGCGCCAAAGCGTGGGCAACGCCGCCCCGTTGCGCGGACGTGGTCAGCCCGACCAGATCGAGGGCACCGATCGGAGCGTCATCGACAAACACCACGACACTGCTACCGCGGTCCAAGACGCGGTGAGACCACTGAGTCGAGGAGACGTCGGCCGGGTCGGTCGCAATCAGGAATCCGACATCACCAGGGCCCGTCAACGTCTGCGCCCACAGCGAGAACCACAATCGGAGTCTGGGTGTATCACGTTTCGTAATACACTGATCACATGGCCAGCGCGATCTCGGTTCGCCTCGACGACGAAGCCGAACGCGCACTACGAACTCTGGAAGCCACCGGAATGAGTCGTTCGGAGGCCATCCGGACAGCGTTGGTCGAGTCGGCCAAACGTCGCCAACGTCGATCAGCGCTCACCGCTGAGGTAGCCGAGCTCGAGGCTGACGAATCCGACCGAGCCGAGATGTTCGCCGTGACCGACCTGATGGAGTCCATGCGTGATCCGCGGTGACATCTACCGGTTCCAGCTCCCAAAGGGACTCAGCCACGAACAGCACGGAGACCGCTTCGCCGTCGTAGTGCAAGCCAACGAGCTCTTGCCCAGATCGGTCATCCTCGTCGCACCCACCTCCCGCTCAGCACACCCGGCATCATTTCGACCCCAGATCGAGATCGCCGGCGAAACAACCCGAGTCCTCGTCGAACGGGTCGGCGCCATCGACGCTTCCCGCATAGGCGAACTGGCGGGTCACCTCAGCCCCGAGGAGCAATGGGGCGTCGACGAAGCCCTGCTCACAGTGCTCGCACTCCGCTAACAACACAGACGGGAGACCGTCGTGAGGCTCGCCTGGCAACAACTCCCTCCCATTGGGACATGAGCTGACCTGGGCAAACG
>JAAETH010000869.1 GCA_024228575.1 Actinomycetes bacterium | reverse complement strand
GAAGACGGCACAGCTCGAGGGCGCGGCCGAGGGGGTGAACGTGATCAACCTGCTCGCCAGCCAGTGGGGCGAGCTGATGACCAACGTGGGCGACTTCGACGGCAAGACAACGTTCGGCTCGAAGCAGGCAGGCGGCGACGGAGAGTGGCTCGTGCGCGTGGGCACCGAGAACCGCCAACACGTGTTGGGCCACATCTCCTTGATCGGCTACGAGGGGAACATCATCACCCCGATGTGCTCGGGCGGGGCCGATGAGTCCGCGATCGGCGATCCGGTCGGTGTGCTGATGACCGAGTGGGCGCGCCAGTGTCGCTCACAGGGCGGAATCGTCGTCTTCCCACACTTCCCGCAGCCTCGTGCTGAGAACGCGGCCGCCCTTGTGCACGGGGACGTCGACGCCATCGAGATGTGTTCTTGGGGAGACCTGTATACAGGGATCGACCCCTACTCACTCTCCGACTGGTACCGCTATCTGAACTGCGGCTACTTCTACCCGGCCGTCGGCGGGACCGACAAGATGAGTGCTACGACCGCCGTTGGCACTATCCGCACCTACGCTCACATTCCCGATGGGACCGAGTTCAGCTACGACGCCTGGAAGGACGCCATCCGCGTAGGCAACACGTTCGTGTCTTACGGGCCGCTGCTCGAGTTCACTGTCGACGGG
>JAAETH010000868.1 GCA_024228575.1 Actinomycetes bacterium | reverse complement strand
CGAGGCGCTGAGATCGGCATCGGTCACCTCTATCTGCAAGGGCACATCGGTGAGGGTCGACCGGACCAGTGCCGCTGAGACTGTCAGCGGGATCCGTCGCGTCCAGGGATCGGCCTGGTACCAGCCCGTGCCACCGGTTCGATCCTCGAAGTCGCCGAGGGTGCCGGAGTCGAAGTCCTCGGTGAGGAGGTAGACGGCTTCTGGATCATTGGCCACCGCCCCCGGGGAGCCATTGCCGATGTAGAGCCAATAGGTGCTCGTCGTGTCGGCCGCGATCGGCTCGACGGTCTTGAACCAGATCGTGGTGCTGACGGCGTTCCAGGTGGAGGCGTCGTCGAGGACACGGTCGAGCTCAGTCCAGGTGGATCCATCCCAACGCACCACCCGGACATCGGTGCCATCGCTTTGTGAGAGCCCGGTCGAGACGAGGGCGGCATGATCGAAGTCGAGGGGAACCGTGTAGCCATCGGGAGCAGCGACACTCGATGTATCGACATCGATCCGCTGACGGAAGCTGTAGGCGGGATCCCACCACTGAGGACCCGCCCACTCGATCACCTGCCAGGCGAACGAGGCATTCGAGGCCGAGGCATCGCGAACCACGGAGAGGGTGTCGGCGGCGGT
>JAAETH010000867.1 GCA_024228575.1 Actinomycetes bacterium | reverse complement strand
TCGATCGACACCTGGCGGGAGTTTCCTGGCTACCGGGTTCTGTGATGGCTGAGCGCGGTTGATTGTTTGGTGAGATGTGTGGTCTGACCAGCGCGTTTGTGTCTGTGGGGTGCTCGCATTTCATCGCCGAGCAGCCCATGACCCAAAGCACGGCTCCAATCGCGTCGTGTTGCGTCTGAGTTCGTGTCGCGATTCGCCGCGCTCTGTGGCGTCAACCCATCCCAGCATCATCGGGCAAGACCGTTCGACGCCCCCCGTTCGGTCGACGCCGCCTCAACCGCGGCGGTGACCGCCAAGCCAACAGCGCCCAAGATAGGAGCCTCCGCCACGATGGGATGGCTGCTGACGCGCGTGCAGCAGGGCTCAACTCGTTCTGGTGGCCGTGAGATTGCTGAGGCTGACACTCTCGATGACGACATCTGGGCCACCACACTGGCCCCAGAGCCCGAGATCGAACTCTTGTGCATGGTCCTGGGCGTCCTCGAGTTGTTCTGCGCGGCTGGTGTTCGGCTCGTAGCGGTAGGCCGCCGCATACCCATCGCGGACCAGCATCTCGTTGATGAGGCCTTCGGGGCCGAACACATAGGCGAGCAGGCGATCGTATTGGTCGCGCGGTTCGCGGTCGAGTTCGAGGTAGACGCCGTCGCCGGGCTGGAGCAGCTGTTTCATGCGCTCCGTCGCGGTATCGCCGTAGCATTCGGCGGGTCGGAAACCTCCAGTCTTTTCTGGAGTGTCTATTCCGATGAGTCGAACGGTCGTTTGGACACCATCGACATCGACCTCGATGGTGTCGCCGTCGATGATCCACATGACCTGGGCGTTCGGTGCGAAGTCGCCGTCGGAACTGCTGGTCTCGATGTCTGTCGAGCATCCCGCGAGCAGGCATGTCGCGAGTAGCAGTGGCTTGATCACATCAGATGCGTTCGACGGCCGATGATGGGCATGCCACGACGATAACTGTGTGGGGTGGCGCGACCCAACGTCTGGGCCGTCAGGCGGCGGCATCGTCGAGGAACGCGGGACGGGCCGAGTCGAGGATCTGGCGTGCTGCTGCGACACCCTGGCGGCCCCGTTCGCGCACCGTTGGGTCGAGGCGCCAGTCGCGCCCTTCGCCATCGGCTCCGTCGATGAGGATCAATCGGTTGGTCAACATGCCGATAAGTCTGCATAGGGGGTGGGACAGCCAAGGATCGAACCGGTTCGTAGATCGGGTTCGAGGGTCAGATGACGGAGGCTTGAAGACCGTGAAATTGACCGCAATCGCAGCTGCTCTGAGCCTCGTGGGCCTCGTTGCGTATTGGCAGTGGAGTGGGCGGCGGCGGACAGGCTGGATGGTGCTGGCGGGGCTGGTCCTGGTGCCGTCCGCCTACTTCGCCTGGCGCCAGCACACCCTCGAGTTGCGTCTCAGCGAGGTCGTGGAGCAAGTCAGTGGACGGACCGGTGCCAACGCCAATTGTCAGGGGTTCATGCGAGAGTTCCGGCTCGACAACAATCTCGGTGAGGTGGCCTTCGACGGCAAGGGCGGAACCTCAACAACGGCACAGGTGAGGGGTGGAGTGTGTTCCCATCTGCGCAGCTTCATCGGCGGGGGAGCCGCCGACCCGAGCGAGGATCAGACAATCGCCGTTCACGTGTTGACCCACGAAGCGATACACGTCAGTGGCATCACCAGCGAGGCGGAGACCGAGTGTGTGGCTCTTCAGAGGTCCAAGGAAGCGGCGATCATGCTCGGGGCAGCGCCCGAAACGGCTCGGGCCATGGGCCAGTGGTACTGGAACGAGGTCTTCCCGCGAATGCCGGGCACCTACAGGGCCAAGGAGTGTTTCGAGGACGGCGATCTCGATCTTTCCCCCGGTGATGGAATCTGGCCCCGACGAAACCTGTGGTCACCGGCGTGGAAGGTCGATTGAGCGAGATCGGGCAGCGTTTGTTGCCGGGTTCCCGAGATCGAACGAGTGCGGCTAGCGTGGGGTTTGGCGCACAACCGGTGCCTGGAGAAACCGTCGAGTCTGCTTGGCCGTCTCATGTCAATTGCCGAAACCAACCCCGCACAAAGACCGAGACCCACCGGTCTGAAGCCCGTCCTCGAAGTGATTCCCGAGCACTGCTATCAGCGGTCGACCGTTCGAGGGCTGGGCATCATCACGCGAGACTTCGTCCTCTACGGCCTCTCGATCTGGGGGCTGCTGTCGACCGATGACCCGCTGCTGTTGATTCCGCTGTGGATCTTCTCTGGCGTGACGGTGGCGAGCCTGTTCGTGATCGGACACGATGCTGCTCACGATGCCTTGTTCGATTCGAAACGGCTCAATTGGATCTTCGGACGCCTGACCATGCTTCCGTCGTGGCACGCGACCGAGTTGTGGGTATTCGGACACAACCGGGTTCACCACGGTCACACCCTCAAGCAGGGCTTCGACTTCGTCTGGCACCCATCGACGGTCGAGGACTACGCCCGGATGGGTCGGCTCCGACGGATGCGGCACCGCTTCGAGTGGGGACCTTTCGGTGCGGGTGCCTACTATTTCCGCGAGGTCTTCTTCAACAAGATGGTCCGCTTCAAAGCGCCGAAGCGTTGGGTGAGGGTAATGCGGCGCGACCGTCTTTTTGTGGCCGCGTTCCTGGTGTTGTCGCTGGTGGTGCTGATGCTGACATCGGGGGTTCTCGGTGGCATCTGGGCCTGGGTCAAGATCATCGGGATTCCGTTCCTGCTGTTCTGCCAGGCCATTGGTTGGGTCGTCTACGTTCACCACATCGACCCCGAAACCCGCTGGTGGCCACGTCGTGAATGGAATCGATTCCGAGGCCAGATGGAGGGAACCACGATCCTGATCGGCCCGCCGGGCTGGGACTTCTTCTTCCACTGGATCATGGTCCACGTACCTCATCATGTGGACATGCAGATCCCCTGCTACCGCCTGACCGAGGCGGCCAGGGCAATTCGCGGGGCGTATCCCGATGTGGTCATCCAGAGGAAGATCAGGGTTCGCGACTACCTGACCGCGGTGCGCACCTGCAAGCTGTACGACTTCGAGAACGGCAAGTGGCTGCGGTACTCGGCTGCGAGGTCGGAGGCAACGATCTCATAAACTCGCGGTCACACACACCCGACCTCGGCGACCTCGTCGGATGGATGGAGAACCATGGCAGCCCCCAACCGCTTCGGAATCACTGTACCCCTCGGAGGAGCACCCCTCCACGCCCAGCGTGAGACCATCGTCGAGTTGGCCGATCTTGGCTACACAGACCTCTGGACGGCCGAAAGTGATGGTTTCGACGGCTTCACACCGCTGGTGCTGGCCAGCCAGTGGGCGCCCTCCATGAGGCTGGGTATCGCCATCATCCCCGCCTACACGAGAGGCCCAGCGTTGATGGCCCAGACGGTCTCGGCAATCTGCAGCGCGGCGCCAGGCCGTTTCGTCATGGGTCTTGGCTCCTCGTCGAACGTCATCGTGGAACGCTGGAACGGAATCGCGTTCGAGGATCCCTACAAGAAGACCAGGGACATGGCTCGGTTCCTGCGTTCGGCCCTGACGGGCGACAAGATCGTGGTCGACTACGAGACGTTCTCGGTGAACGGGTTCCGACTCGGCACGGCACCAGAACAGCAACCCCCGATACTCGTCGCCGGCCTGCGTTCGGGAATGCTGCGTATGGCGGGTCGCGAGAGCGATGGTGCCATCATCAACTGGCTCGGTGCCGAAGATGTGTCGACCGTGACACCCTTCGTTCACGAGGGTGGTCCGGACAAGGAGATCTGCGCCCGCATCTTCGTGTGCCCGAACCCCGACTCCGAGACCGTCAGGGCTCAGGCCAAGCGCGCGATCGCCGCCTACATGAACGTGCCTGTTTATGCCGCCTTCCAAGAGTGGTTGGGTCGAGGTGAGGTGCTCCGAGGGATGTGGGATGCATGGCGGGCCGGGGATCGAAAGGCTGCCCTGGACGCCATTCCTGACTCCGTGGTCGACGAACTGATCGTGCACGGTTCACCAGAGGAGTGCCGCGATCACATCGACCGCTACCACGCCAACGGTGTGACGACATCTGCCATCGCGATCATGCCCTTTGGCGGGATCGATCCCGTTCAGGCAGCCCGTGACCTCTCTCCGGCAGCCCGTGGCTGAGGTCTGACGATGTTTGTTTCTCGAGACAAGACGTACATGGTTGGACCTAATGAGGCTCTGCCGGGGCGATCGACTCCGATGCCCGTTCCCGACACCCATTTCGTCAACGGCAACCCACTCGTTGGTCCGTGGTCCGACGGGCTCGAGACGGCGGTCGTCGCAATGGGATGTTTCTGGGGCGCCGAACGTGTCTATTGGCAAACGGATGGTGTCTATTCAACCGCCGTTGGTTACGCGGGTGGGTTCACCCCCAATGCTTCCTATGAAGAGGTGTGTGCGGCCAGGACCGGTCACGCCGAGGTGGTCCTCGTCGTGTTCGACCCTGCCGTCATCGACTACGAGGCGATCCTGCGCATCTTCTGGGAGAACCACGATCCGACACAAGCCATGAGACAGGGCAACGACATCGGAACCCAGTACCGGTCGGCCATCTTGTTCGACTCACCCGCTCAGGCCGAGCTGGCCGAGTTGTCTCGTGACGTCTTTCAGGACCGACTGAGCGCTGCGGGCTACGGTGAGATCTCGACCGAGATTGCCGAACTGGGCGAGTTCTACTACGCCGAGCACTACCACCAGCAGTACCTGGCGAAGGTGCCCAACGGATATTGCGGCATCGGCGGCACCGGTGTCTCGTGTCCGGTGGGAATCACTCCCAGTGGGCCATGACGTCCGGTTTTCGCCGCGTTCACACACCATCTGTAAGAATGGACGCGTGAACAAGACCCTCGGAATCATCATTGCATTGGCCGTTTTGACCGTCGCTTCGTGTGGCGACGACGATGGTGTCGAGGCCACCGCCGAAGAACAAGAAGTGGTGCAGGCGCTTCGCGACAAGAGCAGTGGTGGCTCGGACTCGCCCGTCGAGGACATGAACGACGAGGAGATGACCTGCATCGCCAAAGGAATCGTCAAGGACGACGCCCTGATGGATGCCGTTCTCTCCGACATCGAGTTCGAAGAGATGACGGTCGACCAGCAGGTCGAGGCTTTCGGCATGTTTGTCGATTGCGCCGGTGACACCCTCGCCGATGTGATGGCTCAGGGTATGGCCGAGGGCAGCACCATGAGCGACGACCAGGCCAACTGCCTGGCCAAGGGAATACTGAACGACCGCGAGATGATGATCGACTTCTTGGAGGTCGGAGCGAACGACGCCGAACCCGGTGCCGATCTCTTGGGCAGCTTCATGGGTCTGCTCGGCGATTGTGACGTCTCGCTCGGCGATCTGGGCTGAGCGTCGCTCAAGCGATCAGGGCGAGCCGATCGAAGCCGCTGGCGGCCGCAACGTCTGCTGCTTCGAGAACTGTGAAGCTGAGCTGGTCACAACGCTGGCAACGCCACCACGAAACACTTCTGGCTTCACCGTGATCGACGAATTCGACCATGGTGTCGGTCACGTGCTGAAGTCGGTTGCAGCATCTGCAGAATTCGGTGTTCATCGCGCCGTCCTTCCGTCGGGTTCACTCCCAGTATGATCACAAATCGTGATGATGTGGCACTGTTGTGTCGTCAGTAGCCGCTATCGACGGGGATTCACACCGTGATCGACTCGATTGACCGCACAATCCTCCGCGAACTCCAACGCGATGGGCGCCAGACGAACCGCGAGCTGTCGCAGCGGGCTGGCCTGAGCGCCAACGCGACGGGTGTCCGGGTAAAACGGCTCGTCGAGAACGGCTACATCACGGGTATTCACGCCCGGTTGAATCAGCAGGCACTGGGGCGCCCGATCGAGACGATCCTCGAGATGCGGCTCGCTCGGGGTGCGGTGTCTTCGGATGCAAGTGAGTTCTTCTTGAACGATCCGCGGGTCGTCGAAGCGTGGCAGATAACGGGACGCACCGACTACATCGTCCGCGTAGCGGCCGAGTCGACGTCCGATCTTCACGACCTGTT
The DNA here is from genome assembly GCA_024228575.1 of Actinomycetes bacterium. Lineage (GTDB taxonomy): Bacteria > Actinomycetota > Acidimicrobiia > Acidimicrobiales > Poriferisodalaceae > JAAETH01. The sequence goes on along the minus strand of JAAETH010000867.1, from coordinate 8,665 downwards.
GCAGGAGCTGACCTCGCGAAGGGGCCTGGCGACCGACGTGGTCACGAGCCTGGTCCTCGAGAGGATCTGGGCGCAATGAAACATCACATCGGTCTTGTCAGGCCATGGTTCAGCTTGCGTCGACTGCGGCCCTGATGGTCGCCTCGGCAACCGAGCGTCTGTCCTGGCCCCAGGGCAGCGGCATCAGGATCGGGTGGTCGACTCCCGCATCTGTGTAGGACTGCACGAACGAGTGCACCTGACCCGGGTCGCCGATGAAGTCGATTGCCTGGACCATTCGATCGGAGACCGCTTCGACCGCTCCGCTGCGATCGCCCGACGCATAACGTTCGCGCAGTTCGTCGACCTCGTCGGCAAAACCAGCGTGGCGAAACATCCGGGCATAACCGTCGGCCATCGCGTATGCGAACAGATCTCGACGTGCGTATGGTGCCGCTTCGGAGAAGTCGCACACCCCGGCATGTACGTAGGCGAAGATCTCGGCGTCGCCGCCCTCGCGAACCTCGTCGGTCGATGTTTGTACATGCGACGCCGGCACATAGTTGAGCAGGACGGCATCGGCGAGCTCGCCGGCGAGACGCAACATCTGGGGATTGAGTGCAGCGACGACCAACTTGGGTCGTCGGTCGCCCAATCGGACACCGAGGCGGAACTTCCTGACACTCCAATAGTCGCCCTCGAATGTGACCGGCTCGCCCGACAGCAGCTCGCGCAGGAGATTCAGGTATTCGCGCATCTGGGCCAGCGGACTGCCGCCGAACTGTGTGCCGTGCCACCGCCCGGCCACGATCGGTGTGCTGACACCCACCCCCAGGTAGATGTTTCGTTCGGGGGACAGGGCCTGCAGGGAGGCCGCAGACATCGCGGTGAGAGACGGTGAGCGGATCTGCATCGGCACGATGCCGGTGCCCAGGTCGAGCAAGGGTGCGGCCACGGTCGCCGCCCCAAGCAGGGTGAAGGCGTCTGTCGCATTTGCCTCGGCTGTCCAGAACGATGTGTAGCCGAGATCTTCGGCCAGCGCGGCCAGATGTGGGACCGAGCGGGCCCCCAGTGCCCCGAGGCTGGCGAAGGTCAGTCCGAGCGGTGCTTGGGTGGTCATGAGCGTCGACCCTACAAGTTGCGTCGTCACGAACTCAGATGCTGTGTAGGGTGAGCGCATCGAAACGTTCGCGAGGGAATTGCGAGCGGCCGTTAGACGTTAGAGGAGTCGATGACCGAAGCGCCCGAATCAAGAGTCCTAGATGAAGCTCTCGAAATAATCGATCGCGGCCTCAAGGACATGATCCAGCGCGAGCTCGTGTCCACCGACGAGGTGGCCAACCTCTTGCTCGATGTGCGATCACTGCTCGTACAAAATGACCACGAACCCGAGGTGGCGCCTGCCTGATCGGCAGGGCGGCAACCGGTTTTGGTGCTGAACGTCTTCAGGACCTCAGGACGCGGTTTGCCACGCGCCCCAGCACGACCCCGGTTATCAGTCCGGCGGCCACATCGCTCGCGTGGTGCATCTTGACGTGTATGCGGCTGGATGCCACCACAAGACCCAGCAGGTACCACGCGGGCTTCGTCCGCTTGTTTGCGCCCAATACCGCAGCAGCGGTCATGGCCGCCGAGGCGTGCCCACTGGGGAACGACGAGGTCAGCGGCTGGCGTATGTGACGCTCGTGGTCGACATCGTCTCGTCGGGGGCGTACTCGACCGAACAACCGCTTGATGCCCTGATTGACCAGTAGCGACTCGATGCCCATCGTCGCGCTGAGACGAAGGGCGAATTTCGGGTCCCTCCTGCGGACCGCAACGAGCAACCCGGCGATGTGCCAGATGGTGCTCCAGTCGCCCAGGGTCGACGCGTAGTACATGACCCGGTTTGCGATGGCGTTCGCGCGCAGAGGTTCGAACGCTTCATCGACGAGGTTGTCGAAGGTGTCTACCGCTGGGCCGAACGGCCCGGGCTCGCCACTCGAGTGATCCGACCCTGTCACCGGCAGAGGAACTCCGGAGCGAGAGTATTGGGTGAGGCGATCGTCGTGGGATCTGGCACGATTAGCTGCTCGCTGTTGTGGTCGTGGCGTCGGGTTCGGTGGTCGTGGTCGTGTCCCGCAGCTCGGGCAGTGTCGGCTCCGTAGTGGCGTCGAGTTCGAGTGGAGCATCGGTGGTGGTGCTCACGGTGTTGTCGATCTCTGGGATGAGGATCTGTTGACCGACGCTGATGCGCCCAGGGTCCGAGATGTTCGGGTTCGCGTCGAGTACCTGTTGGAGGGTGAGGCCAAAAGCAGAGGCGACGCTCGACAGCACATCGCCAGGCTGGATTTCGTAGAACTTCGGTCCGGGCGGCGTTGTGGTCGTGGTCGTCGTCAGCGCTGTGGGTGCGGTCGTGAGGGGGATGGGCTGACTCGTCGGCGGAGATTGGGTATCGGAGTCCGATGAGCCACATGCCACCAAGGTGAGCGATGTGGTGAACAAGAGCAACAGCAGCAGGCGTTTCACGAGCGACAAACCTAGACGGTGATTCCCTCTGCGGTCGGCAGGGTGTCTGGCCATGTCGACCGATCGGCGCCGGCCAGGAATGGCTGCGGTTCGTTGTCGAGCACGGTGAGGATCTCGACACCGTCCTCGTGTACGACGAGGGTGTGTTCGAACTGGGCGGTGTGTCCGAGGTCGACTGTTGTGGCGGTCCAGTCGTCGTCCCATATCTGGGCGCGCCAGTTGCCGACGGTGATCATTGGCTCGATTGTGAAGGTCATACCGGGGATGATCTCGAAATGGTGCTTCGGGTCGAAGTAGTGGGGCACGTTGGGCGGCATGTGGAAGACGGGACCGGTTCCGTGCCCGACGAACTCGCGAACCACGCCGAAACCGTTGCGTTCGGCATGTGTCTGGATCGCCTGCCCAATCTCGTTGACCAAGCCTCCCGGCCGGATGGCGGCGATGCCGTGGTACAGGCATTCGCGAGTGACCGAGACGAGCCTCTTCGAGACCTCGTTCACGTCGCCTACGAGGAATGTTTCGCTCGTGTCGCCGTGAACTCCATCGAGGAAGATCGTGACGTCACAGTTGATGATGTCGCCGTCCTCGAGAGGACGCGAGTCGGGAATGCCGTGGCAGATGACCTCATTGATCGATGTGCACAGCGACTTCGGGTAGCCGTTGTAGTTGAGTGGGCTTGGGTATCCGCCCTCGGAGATGGTCGCCTCGTGGGCTACCTCGTCGAGGTGTTCGGTGGTGACGCCCGGTCGGATTTCGGCCGCGACCTTGGTGAGGATGCGTCGGGCGGCTTGGCCTGCGGTTCGCATCCCCTCGATGGTTCTGTCGCTCTGGCGCAGATCGGTGGGTTGTTGTCCGATCGGGTATCCCCGCTCGGCGTATTCGGGCCGGGGGATCGTGGTCGGTACGTCGCGACGCGGTGACACAACACCTGGCCTGATGGGCCGGGTCGCCGAAACTGCCTTGCGCATGGCTGGGCGTCGCTTCTGTCGTGCCATGACGAGCCAGGATACCCGTGCGGGGCTCTCAAGAGGGCTAGCGCATAGGGCGTGTGCGCTGGGATCGTCTCGTGTCAGTCGGTGCTGGCGTCGGGTTCGGCTTCTGGGGCCACGGGAACGATCGCCATCGCGAGGTCGATGATGTTTGCGCCCTCGTCGAGTTCGATAGATCCTTCGAAGATTGCCGCGTCGCCGAAGGAGATGACCTCGCCATCGGTGGTGGCGATCCAGTATCCGAGACCCGTGGGTGTTGGCCTCATCGCAGTGGCAGGTGCCACGTCGCACCGACCGAGGCCCGGAATACTTCCGTGGAAGTCGACGCCGAAGCTGAACACGCCGCCGTCGGCTGCATACAACCAGTAGCCCGAGCCCGTCGACTCGACGGCCATGTCGATGACGGGCGCATCGAGGTCCATCGCTCCGGTTGAGCCGTGGTATTCGGCCTCGCCGAAGGTGAACACGCCGCCGTCGCTGGCGATGAGCCAGTAGCCGTCACCGGCAGAGGTTGACGACATCGAGATGACGGGACGCCGCAAAGACATCGCTCCGGTCGAGCCGTGGTATTCGGCCTCGCCGAAGGTGAACACACCACCATCGTCGGCGACGAGCCAGTATCCATGACCCAGGGGTGTTGGCACAATCCGCCGGACCGGACCGTTCAGGTCCCAGCCACTCATGTCGCCGAACCCTTCGGCATCACCGAAGGGATGTACGACGCCGTCTGCATCGACGATCCAGTAGCCGAGTCCGGTTGGTGTTGGTGTCATGGACGAGGGTGCGGCGGCGTCCTCGATGTCGCTGAGGTCGCCGAGGTGATCGACGCCGACCGCATGGACGCGACCCTGATCGTCGAGCAGCCAGTAGCCCTCGGCGGTCGCTGCGTCCGGTGTGGCTTCGGGGGCGGTGCGCTCTTGGGGCTCACACGTCGTCTCTTCGCCGGTTCCCTGGTCGTCCTCGTTCGCCGGGGGTACGGGCGCCGGAGTCGTGTCGTCTATGTCGGGTTCGTCCGCGAGTGCCTCGCGCGCTGCTTCCACCGAGTGGAAGGGGTTGATCCAGTTGCCGTCGGCGCGTCGCACCTCGAAGTGGAGGTGCGCCCCGGAGTATTCTGCGTTGCCACTGTCGCCTACGTAGGAGATGTGGTCGCCGCGGCTGACACAGTCGTCCTCTTCGAGACCTCCGACGAAGGCCCATTCGTAGGGGTTGGCACCATCGTCGGTGTCGGGCGAGTCGTTGTTCAGGTGGATGTAGCGGTACTGCCACCCGTCGTCGTCTGTGAGCGTCAGCATGTTCCCGCCACCGGGACCGCCGTAGTCCAGGTAGGTGACACACCCGTCGTTGACGGCCAACACAGGTGTCAGCTTGGGAGCCATTATGTCGACGCCGATGTGGCGGCGAGATCCGCGCGGGAAGAGCCAGGTGTCCACGTAGAAACCCTCGCCCCCGGCGAGCGGGTAGGCGAGGTCTCTGACCTCGTCGCCGGATTCGATGATGTTCGACCAGCCGTCCGAGGCGGAGACGCCCGACGCTGCTGTGACCAGCAGGAGTGAGGCGGCGAGTGTGGTTGTGAACAATCTGCGGGAAATATGTCTCATCGTCACGTCATCAAACTGTAACATTTGTTACATGAATGTCAAGGTTGCAATCCAATGTTCTTCATCGGCGTCCTGCCGATGACCTTGAGCAGATGAAGACAAAAAGGGAGAGGGCCGCCTTGATGGGCCCTGTCTACCGGTCGCTCTGGAATGCCTTCAGTAGGGCAGCGAACTCGTCGGCGGGACCGCCGGGGACGGTGTAGCCGTCTTCGTCGCGGATCTGATCGAATGCGTCACGGACGTCTTCGACGCTGTGGCCGGCCTTGTACCAGCCTTCGGTCATCCCGATGAAGAAGCGGGCGACTCGACCACCTGCCACCGAGTAGATCTCACCGCTGACCGGGCAATCTTCGTGCACCAGCCAGGCGACGGTCGGGGCGATCATCGACGGGTCGAGATTGTCGGCCAGTGGGCCGAGCAGTTCCTCGGTCATTCGTGTGCGGGCGACCGGCGCCAGGGCGTTGGCCTTGATGTTGTACTTGGCGCCTTCTGCTGCAAGCACGCGCGTGAAGCCGACGAGCCCCATCTTGGCTGCGCCATAGTTCGCCTGGCCGAAGTTGCCAAGGATGCCCGAGTTCGAGGAGGTGTTGACGATACGTCCGTAGCCCTGCTCGCGCATCTTGATCCATGCCGGACGGGTCACGTAGAACGCACCTTTCAGGTGCACGTCGATGACGGGGGTCACCATCGAGTCGTCCATGTTGTGGAACGTCTTGTCGCGCAAGATGCCGGCGTTGTTGATGACGATGTCGACGCTGTCGAACTCGTCGAGGGCGGTCTGCACGATGGCGGCACCACCCTCTTCGGTGGCGACCGAGTTGTGGTCGGCGACGGCAACGCCACCGGCGGCCTCGATTTCGTCAACGACCTTCTGGGCTGCGCTGGTATCGCCACCCGTCCCGTCGATGGCTCCCCCGAGGTCGTTGACAACGACGCGTGCCCCACGTGCGGCAAGCAGCAGCGCGTGTTCGCGACCGAGCCCGCCACCAGCTCCGGTGATGATTGCGACCTTGTTGTCATAGCCGAGATCAGCCATGGTTCTCTCCTGTTCGGGGACACTTCCAGATCGGTTTGTCCGGCCCGGGATGTTAGCGGCCCTCAAGGGGTGTTCTGAACAGGCGCGACCCGGTGATCAGGTGTTGCTCGCTGCGTACGTCGAGAGCCGTTTGTAGTCGACCTTGCCGTTCGCAGCACGTCCGATCGTGTCGATGGCCACGAGCCTCTTTGGCGTCTTGTATCCCGCGAGTTCGGCTCTGACGTGTGCGATAACGGCGCCAACATCGAGCGCGGCATCGCGCTCGAGTTCGACGACTCCGGTGACGGCCTGTCCGAATCGTTCATCGGGGACACCAACAACCACCGCGTCGTGGATGCTGGGATGGGTCTTGAGGCGTTCCTCGACCTCTTCGGGGAAGACCTTCTCGCCACCGGTGTTGATACACACCGAACCCCGTCCCAGCAAGGTGAGCGAGCCGTCGGCCTCGACCGTCGCATAGTCGCCGGGCGTGGAGAAACGTTCTCCCTCGATGGTGATGAACGTCCCGGCGGTCTTCTCGGGATCCTTGAAGTAGCCGATGGGGAGGATTCCACGCACTGCGACCCTGCCGATTTGGCCGGACCCAGGAGTCACACGATTGTTGTCGTCGTCGACGACTATCGCCCGCTCGCCAAGCTCGAACTTGGCGGTCTTGACAGTTCCCGTTCCAGTTGAGACCGACTGGCCCATCCCCAGCGCTTCAGACGAGCTGAAAGCATCGATGAGCGTCATGTTCGGGTTGTGACGCAGGAGACCTTCCTTGGTTTCCTGACTCCAGATGACGCCAGAGGAAGTGATGGTGACCAGCGATGAGATGTCGGCGGTTCCCCGACGGGCGTCGAGAGCTCTGACGATGGGTTTGGCGAAAGCGTCGCCAACGATTGCAAGGGTGTTGACCCCCTCGCGTTCGACGGTGTCGATCAGTTCGTCGGCTTCGAAATGGTGGTTCGTGAGGGTCACGATTGTGCCCGCCGAGTGCATCACCGAGTGGCTCGTGAAAGCGCCGGTGCCGTGCATCAGTGGGCAACACGGTGTGCCTACGCGTGCCGGTCCGGTCGCCTTGGCAGCGACATGATCGAGGTCGACCTCCTCGGGGAGTTCTGGATTGCCAGCGCGGTAGATCTTCATCAGCTCGTCCTGGGGCCACATGACACCCTTGGGTTTCCCCGTGGTGCCACCCGTGTAGAGCATGTAGAGGTCGTCGCCGCTGCGACCCCACGGGCCTGAGACATTGTCCTCGGTGCCTTCGAGCGCCGCGGCCTCGTACGGTGTGGCCCAGGACGGGCAGGGACCGCTTCCATCGTCGACCCAGAGGAACACCTTGATGTCGGGCAACCGCTCGTGGATGTGCTCGATGTGTTCGGTGAACATGCCATGGAAGACGACGGCGACCGCGTCGGCGTTGTCCCACAGATAGAACAACTCGCTCTCGGTGTAGCGATAGTTCGTGTTGACCGGAACCATGCCGGCCTTGAAGATCGCAAACTGCGACTCCATGAACTCGGCGCAGTTGTACATGTACTGGGCGACCTTGTCCTGTTGCGCCATACCATCGATGGCGAGGAGTGACGCGGCCACACCGTTGGCACGGCGGTTCAGTTCGCCCCAGGAGATGTGTGTGTCGCCGTGTACGAGGACGTCGCGTTCGGGCACCGCCGCCGCGTTGGTCTCCCAGACGTCCGCAAAATTCCAGCCGGTCACAAATGCCCCCTTGGAAAGGTCTCAAATCGTAGCCACGCCCACGTGCTGGGCCGAATCGAGGCGGTCAGTCGAACGAGCCGTGCCGGCCGGCGCCCTCGGCAAATCGGGCAGCCCCCTCGCGGGTCTCGCCCGAGTGGATGACGGCGAGCCCGAGTGCGGTTTCGTTCTGCATCGCCGCACCGTGGTCGAGGTCCCATTGGCGCTTGCTCGACTCGAGGTCCGAGCGCATACACCGCTGCGGGAACAGGCCGATCTGTTCGGCCAGTTCGAGCGCCGATGCCAGAGCCTGGCCGGGTTCGACTATCCGGTTGGCGAGTCCCATGTTCTGCGCCTCGGTTCCGCTGACACCTCGACCGGTCAAGATGAGGTCGGTCGCATGGCTCTGGCCGATGAGTCGGGGCAGACGGACCGTCCCGCCGTCGATCAGTGGGACGCCCCAACGGCGGCAGTAGACCCCAAATACCGCATCGCTTGCTGCCACACGCAGATCGCACCAGACGGCCAGCTCGAGCCCGCCGGCAACCGCATGGCCTTCGACCGCGGCGATGACCGGCTTCGAGAGAACCATGCGGGTTGGTCCCATGGGTCCGTCGCCGGTCGGCGTGACCCGGTTGCCCCCGTCGGTCGAGACTGCCTTCAGGTCGGCCCCGGCGCAGAATGTGCCCTGAGCTCCGGTCAGAATTGCCACGCGAAGTGTGTCGTCGGAGTCGAACGACCTGAAGGCATCGGCGAGTGCTTCGGCGGTCGCTCGATCGACGGCGTTGCGGACTTCGGGTCTGTCGATCGTGACCACGAACGTGTTGCCTCGCGTCTCGGTGATGATGCTCATTGCCGGTTCCTCGGGTTTGGGATGG
>JAAETH010000866.1 GCA_024228575.1 Actinomycetes bacterium | reverse complement strand
CTACCCGAGATCGTGGGGCGGGCCACCTGATCTCTGCTCGACCTTGCTCCGGGTGGGGTTTACCGAGCCGCCCGGTCGCCCGGGACGCTGGTGCGCTCTTACCGCACCGTTTCACCCTTACCTGTGACCGGTTTCCCGGTCCATCGGCGGTCTGCTCTCTGTTGCACTCTCCGTCGCCTCGCGGCGCCTGGCTTCACGCCAGCACCCTGCCCTTTGGAGTCCCGACCTTCCTCGAGCCTTCCCTGAGGAACGCCCGCGGCCACCTCGTCCGACTCACCGTCGAATATGAATCTACCCAGGATTGCGACGTCTCGGCCGGTCATTGTGGCTCGAGCGTCGCAATCTCAGGGGTTGCGAGTCAGTTGCAGGTGATGTCGGTCTTGGCGCCGTTGCTCCAGTACCTGATCGCGTAGGCGGCGCCCAGATTTCCACCCTGGTGGGTGTAGCTGGTTCCGTTGACCGTGGCGATCCACGAGTTGTTGAGACGCACGTAGTAGGTGCCGATGTTGCCGACCTGGTTCCACGACAGCTGGACACCCCCGCCGCCGGCGGTCTTCGTGCATGTGGCACCGCCGCCGCCACCACCGCCGCCGCCGTCGACGTTGTCGCAGTTGATGTCGGTGTTGCCGCCAGCGGTCCAGTATCTGACGGCGAAGGTGTCGTTCATCGATCCGGTGAGGGTGAACGTCGTGTTGTTTGTTTGTGCCTGCCAGGCGTTGTTCTTCCTGACCTGATAGGAGGGATTCCCGTCGACAGCGCTCCAGGTCATCACGACAGTGCCCGCAGTGACCGTCGCTGTGCATGTGGCACCGCCACCACCACCACCACCACCACCACCACCACCACCGCCACCGCCGCCACCGAGGTCGAAGAAGGCGAGAGGACCGACCAGAATGCTGTTGGTTCGATCGCCGTCGTACCCGACGAGAAGGCCCCGGGATGTGACGGTGAGTTCGCGTGCGCCTGTGAACGAGTTGTTGCCCGGATTCCAGGTGAGTGGTGTTCCGTTGCTGATGTCGAGGGCAGCGAGCTGGCTACGCCAAGCACCGCCCGGGAAGAACACACCGGAGCAGACTTCCAAGGTGTTCGGCGACATTGTGCTGGTCGCTCCGGGTCCGGAATCGATCTTGCAGAAGTGGCCACCGACGTAGACGATGTCGTTGGTGAGGCCGACGCCGAAGCTCGAGTCGCGCATGTAGTGACGCCATGTGTAGGTGACCGACTGTTCGGCGGCCTGAATCACGTAGACGTAGTCGGAAACGGTGGCCGTGCCGTAGACCAGTGCGATCTTCGTGCCGTCGGGGCTGACGGCTGCGTCCTGCATGTCTTGTGTGCCGACCATGCCCGATGATCGGTGCGCGGTGAGAACCGGGGATGCGCCCGAGATGTTGATGACAGCGGTTGGACCGGTGGAAACGCCGCTGATGCTTGACCATCGTCCACCAACGACGAGCCTCGTTCCGGCCGGGTTGACGCCCATGCCTCGAAACACCGTCGACAATCCCTTGACCACGTTCAGGTTGAAGTTGGTGTTCACCGTGCCGGTGTTGGCGTTCAGCTCGGCGAGGTAGCCGACGGACTGGCCGTTGATCTGGCTGAAGTCGCCACCGACGAACAACCGGTTGCCCGAGAGGGCGAGTTCGGAGATCTTGCCCCAGGTGCCCTGGACGTCGAATGCTGCGACGACGTTGCAGCTGGGCAGGTCGATCTTGACGATCTTCGACCGCTTGAACGTGCCGTTGGGGGCGACGACGTTCCTGAACCGACCCGACACGAACGCTGTGTTGGCCGTGTTACCCGGAATGATGTCGAGGACTTCGTCGTCAAAGGTGATGTTGGTACAGATGATCTGCTTGGTGTCGATGTGCCACGCCGTGAAGTACGGCTGGTTGATTGTGGTGCCGTTCTGGAGCTTGACCTGCTGGAAATCGCCGCCAGACAAGATGTAGTCGCCGACCTGGTTCGCGGCTCGTACCTGATAGCTGCCGTTTTGCTGGATGACCGGGTAGCCCGTAGATGGAGTGTCGGGCACTAGCGGTGTTTCTGCGGCCGCGGGCCTGGCCTGGTCGAGGGGGGTTGGGACCAGACCCATGATGGCCACGAGAGTCATCATGGCCAGACCCATCCGGGCCAGGGTTGTTGCCGATCGGTGTGCGTTCATCTGTGTATCGGTTTCGTGTTTGGCGTAGTCATGAATTCGGCTCGTTCCAGAATCGGTTGTTGCGTCGATCCGGGACTCGCGCCAGACCTCAACCCAGGGGGATCGAAGGTCAGAAGTGTTCAAGCTGGACGGTTGTTCTGATGTGGCGCGAACCCTAGCCGATCAGGTCACGCCACACTCTGTTTGTACGAGACAAATCCGGACTACGGAGCAATCTGGGTTCATCCACAGCTGCTCGCTCACCCGCCGCTGCCGGCCACGACGGTTGTGCAAGTCATCTCCTTCAGGCCACCCTCGTCGTAGCGCACGACGTATCGGTCCAGGGAGGTTCCCGTTGGATCTGTCATCACGAAGCCGTGGACGGTGGCGAGCCACGAGTCGTTCTTGCGCAGGTTGTATTCACCAACCTCGGTCACTGCTCGCCACTGCACGGATACGCCGTCGTGTGAGACCGTGGCGATGCAGGACGTCGGTTCTGGCTGTGGTTCGGGTTCGGGGTCGGCGATCTCGCAGCTGATGTCGTGTGGCCCGCTCTGCCAGTATCTGACGATGTAGTCGCGGTCGATCGACCCGGCGTCGTCGGCGAACCTGGTGGCCGATATCGACTCGACCCATTGATCGTCGCGGCGCAGGTGATACATGCTCTCGCCCTGTACTGCGTCCCATATCAGTTCGACGCCCGATGCAGTCTCGGTGATTCGGCACTCGTGGTCGTTGTCCGGCGTGGGCGTTCGGTCGGGTGTTGGGTCTGG
>JAAETH010000865.1 GCA_024228575.1 Actinomycetes bacterium | reverse complement strand
CGTGTTACTTCCCATCAAAGTGATCCAATCCGGTCCCCACACCCAAGTGGTGGACCCTCATGACTCACCCACTTCCACAAACTCCCTGACAGACCCTGGCGCTCGATAACAACAGGATCGGGAGCTCCAAACTAGTGTCCTGAGTTTCTTGTTCGGTGTGGAATGTTTCTGTTGGGTGCGGGAATTTTCGCGGGGGTGTTGGCGCTGTTCATGGTGAGCAACTATGGAGGTGCTTGCGATGGCTGCACATGGTCCGGACCCGGTGATGGTGGGGTTGACAACTACCCAGCGGGTCGAGCTGGAAGCAATGGTGGGCGACCCGGCGACACGTGCCCGACTGCGGGTCCGGGCCGAGATCGTGTTGTTGGCCGCTGATGACTACTCGAACACTCATATTGCTGAGTCTCTCAAGGTGTCGCCGACGACTGTGTCGTCGTGGCGGCGGCGTTTCGCGGAGGGAGGCGTTCAGGCGTTGGGAGACCGGCCACGGGCCGCTGGTTCGGGTCAGCGTTTGGGACGGCCTGCGGTAACGGTGGAACTCACCGACGAGGAACGGGCGGTGTTAGAGGGTTGGTGCCGTCGGACCACCACCGCTGCGGGTCTGGCTCGACGGGCCCGGATGGTGTTACTGGCCGCCGACGCTCACGGCAACGAAGAGATAGCCAAGACCGTGGGTGTGACCGCCAAGACGGTGGGTAAGTGGCGGGCCCGGTTCGTTGAGCGAGGCCTGGTCGGGCTTTGTGATGAGTACCGGTCAGGACGGCCCCGCACCATGTCCGATGAGCGAGTCGAAGACGTTGTCGTCAAAACGATCGAGACCAAACCCGCCGATGGGTCCACCCACTGGTCAACCCGCACCATGGCCACCCACGTTGGGTTGTCCCAAACATCGATCTCGAAGATCTGGCGGACCTTCGGGCTCCAGCCCCACCGAGTCAAACACTTCAAACTGTCGACCGACCCGAACTTCATCGACAAGATCCACGACGTCTGTGGCCTGTACCTCAACCCACCCGAACGAGCCGTGGTGTTCTGTGTCGACGAGAAATCCGGGATCCAAGCCATCGACCGGACCCAACCCTCAATGCCGGTACTACCCCATAGCCCAGCCACCGCCACCTGTGACTACATCAGAAACGGGACCGTTGATTTGTTCGCCGCTCTCAACGTAGGCACCGGTGAAGTCATCACTGCCATCGAGAAACGACACCGAACCATCGAGTTCCGCAAATTCCTGAACCAGATCGATGCTGCGGTGCCCGAAGATCTCGACGTGCACCTGATCGCCGACAACCTCTCCACCCACAAGACCCCAACCATCGACCGGTGGCTCAAAGCCCACCCCCGTTTCACGATCCACTTCACCCCCACCTCCAGCTCATGGCTCAACCTGGTCGAACGCTGGTTCTCCGAGCTCACCACCAAAATGCTGCAACGCTCAGCCCATGCCAACACCCGCCAACTCAGCACCGACATCATCGCCTGGGCCGAATCCTGGAACGACAACCCCCGCCCCTACACCTGGACCAAAACCGCCGACCAGATCCTCGAATCCATCAAACAAATATGCGGACGAATAACAAACTCAGGACACTAGTGGAGGGCGGCGAGTGGCTTGACCGGATCGGGTTGGTCCGGGCCAACGCCTCCCGGCTCAGTCACGCGGAGTTGGACGAGGCCGAGGAGCTCGACGCCGGCGACCCCGACGAGCTGGGGGAGCTCTTCGCCGAGCTGGGGCGGCTGCTACCCAACGCTTCGGTTCTCGGAGGGTGCTGTGGCACCGACCACCGACATGTCGCCGCCATCGGCCGGAGGGTCGCGTCTCCTTCTGACTCTGTCCAATATGTCCACTAGGTGACCCCCAGCACCGTTCGCGTAGTGAGGCATGGGTCCAGCTTCCGGGCGGGCGCTACCAGATGTGTTTCGCGGGATCGTCTTGGTTGCCCGTCACTGTGCGGGACCTCTGGCCCTGCCCGGCGATACCGCAAAACACGCATGCTGGACTGTGTCGAGATTCGAGTTGCAAGCTACTTCCGGACAAGCATGCAGGTGTCGTGCTCGGCTGAAGGGGAGGCCGGATCATGTACCGCAGGGTTGCCAGGCTATTGGTCGACGTGACCTTGCTCGCCTCAACCGTCGGCGTAGTCGTGACCGGTTTGGTCGTCGATCAACTCGACCTCCACCAGCTCGTGATCCACAGTCAGTTCGGCTACGTGATGGGAGTGGCGGCCGCCGTTCACGTGGGGTTGAACTGGCGCTACCTCGCCCGCCTCCTCAGGATCG
>JAAETH010000864.1 GCA_024228575.1 Actinomycetes bacterium | reverse complement strand
TCGACATCGGGCCCCGTGTTGCCGTCGATGCCGGTGGTGGCTCTCGCCCTGCGGTCGGTGCCGATGTCGGGGCCTACGAGCTTGGCGCCTCCTAGCCCTTTTCGCTGAACGATGCTCGAGAACATGGTCGAGCGGGACGCCCTCGTTGAATCACCCGTCGTCAAGCAGCTCGTCGACGGAGAAGGGCTCGCCTATCTCGGCCGCAGCCGCCGACTCCTGATCGACGAGGCCACCGACACCGTACAGCTCGACCGTGGCCGCTTCCTCGCCCCACCAGCAACGTGGATCGATGGCTCCAGGCTCATGCGTGAGTACGTCCAGCAGCTCAAAGCCCCGAGTGGCCGTGAGGCTCTGTGAGCTGCGGTGACTCATCCATGACTACGGATCAGAAGGTTGGGGTTTCGATCACTCCAACCGGCCGATCTCGAATCGCTAGCTCGAGCCGATCGAGCTGTACTCGAAGCAGCCTTGGCCCGGCCGATCCTCGATGACGATTGACGGCCGAACCAACTCGCTACACCGTCGGCCCGCAGTTCGCCCCCGGGGTCGCCCTCGTGTTCCCCGGCCCTCTCGATCAGCTCGCATGGTACGAAGAGGATCATGCCGATCTCGTCGGATCCGACTTCGTAGAGAACAAGTCACAGCTCTTCGTCGCACCGGGTATGGATCCAAACCGGTGGCGCAGGGCCGCCTTCCCAGCGCGGCCACCGTTCCAACAGCCCGGCTGAGCCCTCTACGAAGGCCGACTCGGCCACGACGGCACCGTCGAGCTCCACCGGGTCGAGCTCCAGAGCCAGTTCCGCGTTCGTACTGAGTCCGAAGGACAGCTGAGATCAGTCACATCGATCATCTGAGACATCAGTGCGTACTCGACAATACGTTTCCGTCGATCCGGGGCCAACTACCCACGATCCCCTCACAACGCTGAGACTCCAAGACGATCGAACTTGGCGCACAGATGATCGAGCTTGCGATTGAACTTGGTCATGGACCAGCCCAGTCGAGCGGCGGCATGGGCGTTGGTCGGTAATACGAGCCACGTTGAGCGGCAGTCTCGATCCAACGTTGTGGATCCAGTTGAGCTGGTCCTGTACTTCGAGGCGGGCAACCACCCGACAAAGGTCGCCGCAGCGACGGCCCCACACCCATGCCTAACCAGCCTCGTAGCGGACCGCTTCAGCTCCAAAGAACACGGTCGTACCAATCTCGATCGGGACTCGATGGCCAGGCTCGACCAGGCTGGGGGCATAGCCGTCGATCACGATCCTCGTCCCGTTGCGGGAGCCGAGGTCTTCAACCAACACACTCCACCCATCGACCACGATGGCCCCATGGTTGCGGGAGACTTTCTCCCCGTCGAGTTGGATCACTTGCTCCGACCCAGGATCCGTGACACTCGGGTTGCGACCGAACACCGTCGTCTTGGTGAGCGGCACCCTTTGCCCGTCGCTCAAGATCAGGACTCCCAGCTCAGGATGGTGCACCGGGACCGCATCTCCGACTATGGGCGCAGAGCACAGCCGGCAGAGGACGATGTCCGGCCCGTTGGCGTGCCCCGCTTGGCAATAGGCGGTGGCAATCAGGTCGGGCGAATCGTCGCCATCGGAGTCGCCCCGAGGAGGGTATCGATCGTCGAACTGAGTCTCGGTACCGTCGTCGGCGAGGGCCAGATCCGAGGGCGGGATCAAGCTCGGGGTCGGAGTCTGGTCGAGCGGAGGAGTGTTGTCAGCGAAGGTCCCAGCGGCTTCCGGCCCGGCCAGCAGCTTGGCCCACTCGTCATCCGGCTCCTCAACCGGGGTCTGCGAGGAAGCAGCAGGGACGGTTGCGACACCGGGGACGGCGTCAGGAGCAGGCAAAGTCTCGATCCCTGCGGTGAACGTTGGCGGCGGGACGGGGTCGGGTAGCAAGGGAGCGTCGGGTTCGGATGCCAGACCGGTCGAGGGTGCGGGAGGAGCCGGAGAGGGGGCCGTCACCCTGGCCTGTAACTGCGCTGGTATCGTGTCCGCCGGCCCCATAGAGGACTCAACATCGACGATGAGACCGAGGCGGAATCCTCCGGCCGGTACCTCGCCATCTCGGAGGTCGCTGTCGGTGGCCGCTTCCGCGGCATCGACCTCGATGGTGACCTCGCCTTGGGCCCCCCGCAGGCTGTGTTCGACCCAGGTGCTCGACCCCGCACCGGTCAGAAGCGGAAGAGCAGGATGATCGGTGGCAAGAGCAAGATCGCCGAACACCATAATATGCACCCGCTGGCGCCAGTCGACCACAACAAAATCGGCGAGCCCAAACTCTGCAGTCACCATCGCTCCTGCCACCGCCTCGCCTGGATCGGACTGTGCCGGATCTTTGAACGCCGCGATGAGTGGTTCGGCGCGCTCTGATGCCTCCGGTGTGTACAGCAGCGACCGGCCTCGACGACACAACAGCCCTTGTCCTGCCGCCACCTCCAAACGACCAGCGACGGCCGTCACGGGTGGGCCGTCCCAATGTCGATCACGACTGCCGTCGCGTTGTCACGGCTCCCTCGGGCAAAGGCCAAATGGAGCAGGCGTTCGGCGGCGACGCGACAACTCACCTCGACCAGCGTATCGGTGAGCTCGTCGGGATCGAGGGCACGATAGACCCCGTCGGTGCACAACAAGAGTCGGTCGCCAGGAAGGGGTCCAAAGCTCTTGACCCAGAGCTCGGAAGGGCCGCCCTCTCGGCCGACAAATGAGGTGAGCGCATCGAGACGTGAATTGGCACCATCAAGGTTGCCAGGGTCAAGCCCCTCGGCCACAAGCTTGTTCCGAACCGAGTGGTCCTCCGTCAACAGCTCAAGTTTTTGCTGGCCCAACCGGTACAGACGCGTGTCGCCAGCGCTGACCACCACCGACGAAGATCGACCGATGTCGACGAAGAGAAGCGTGGCACCGAGGAGGGGATAGCCGGCTTCGGTGCCGGCGGCCACGATCTCTGCGTTGACTCGGTCGACGACCGACTGGGCCCCATCATCGACAAGCTTGCCCGTATTGGCCAGCGTCGATTCCACTGCCACCTCAGCTGCCAACCGGCCACCGGCCTGACCACCCATACCGTCGGCAACAACGAAGAAGTGGTCTCCGTCGTGACCCCAATAGTCCTGGTTCTCTGACCGCACCCGGCCGATGTCCGATGCCCCGCACCAATCAACGACTTCTATTGCCTCACTGGTGACCGCGGCATGAATGGCGGCCAGGGTCTCGGTCTCGTCGACTGAGAGGGTCTCTTCGTCATCGATCGGAACGATGCTCATCCGTCTCCGCCGCCACCACCAATGCCGTCATCGCCCCCACCACGGCCACCTTCAGTTTCCGCATCATTGGTCCGCCCCCCTCCGGCGTCGGCCTCGGCGTCGGCCGCTGGCGTGTCATCGGCGGCCGTGGTATTTCCGCCCCGGATCAGCAAGAAGCCGGCCGCCCCGGCAAACAACAGGACGGCCGTCACCGCCGGGACGACCCAGACGGGTAGCCGTCGCTCGGCTCGTACCGGCACTACTTGGGCGGCCGCGCTCGACACATCTCGCCGGGTCGGCTGCCACCCACCTGGCCGGGAAGAAACGGCAGCCGGCGGCGGGCTCGATGGCGACGGGACCAAACCAGGATCGACCGAGGAGTCCAACAGGCCGAATGGTGTCGCGGCCGGGATCTGAGATTCGGATCTAGGGTCCTCTGACCAATTCGGGTGTTCCGAGGGTGGGCCCGAGGGAACCCGCGCCACTGTTGCCTCGCTTCGAAGTAGATCCTCGGCCCCCGGCATCGGCGGGCCGTCGGCGCGAGGTGCCAGCCGGCCATGCACCCCGGACACAGGTGAACGTTCGACCCTGGGCGTAGGTTGGCTGTCGGCCCACCCGATCTGGCTGTTGTCAGAGGGATCGACCTCATATCGGGTGTCGGGATGGTGAGTCTCGGGATAGTCGGTATCAGGCACGGTTGATCTACCAGGGGGTGGCCAGTGCTGTGCCGGTGCGGGTTGAGCCGATGGCGCTGGAGTGGCTGAGAGATTCTCGAATTCCCTCCAGTCAGCGGCTTCGGTCACGTCGTCGAAGTCGTCGACGCGTTGCTGTGGCGCCGTTGACTTCTGCGACAGGCGGCGGATCTCTTCGAGAAGGTCAACGTCAGCATCGACGGTAATCTCGTCGTCGAAATCATCGAAGGGGTTGCTCACGTTGTCACTCCTTGCCTTCGGGGCTGTCCCACAAGGACCGAGGGTCGGCCCTCATCAAGATCCGCTTCCACCACGGTCTTTCAGCCTTCAAAGCTCGGACCGCAATGTCGGCATTGACCCAGGCTGCCTCGACATCGGCAACGGCTGGACCATGTGGATCGTAGCTTGCCTTGTCCACCCGACCGGCCAGATCAACAAGCTCGTCTTCCACCTTCGCCGCCGACCGATCGACCGAGGCGTAGGCCAAGGCGAGCTCCTTGACGGTTGCCGTCCGCGGCCGCCGAAGACCGGCCTCGCGATAGCGGTCGCTCAGCTCGGCCCAAGCCCCAATCACATTGCTCGAAGGGTCGGCGACCCTTCGTCGCCGCCGGTGGCGACGGCGCTTGATCATCACGACCCCCATGACCGACATGCCCGAGAGCCAGAGGGGGGAGGAGAAGGCGGTAGCCAGCCCAACGGTGCCCAACAGCTTGCGTCGGTTGACGGGGTCGTCCTTCTTCTCCTTCTCCTCGTCGTCGGGCTCCTCTTCTTCTTCCTGCAAGGAGGGACGGAGATCGGGAGGAGGGGGCGGAGGGGGCGGAGGATTGGGCACGGCGACATTCTTGATCGTCGTACCGCTCGTGTCGTTGCTCGGTTCGCGGGAGCGGTCGGGAGAAACGTCGACGACGACCCAGCCGTGCTCGTTGGTCAGGACCTCGACCCAGGCCGAGATGTCGTCGGCGGTCACGTCGGCCTTCATCTCGGCGTTGGCCTCATGCCACCGCTCATCATCGATGGTGTAGCCGACCACGACCCGGGCCGGTATCTCGGCAATACGGGCAATCACCCCAGCCGCGGCTGCATACTGCTCCTCATAGCCGACGATCCGCTCCGGCTCAGACAGGAACTCGCTCAACCGGAAGTAGGAGTGCCCCGGTCGAGATTGGGGTCCGGCATCGTAGAAGCCGGTCAGGGTGAACTGTTCGCTGATGGCCTCGATCTGGGGCCAACCGAAGTCCTTGCCCTCAACCAGGTCGGAAGCGAGGTTCCGGATCGGGGGCGGCAAGGCGCCCAGCTCGGTGCTGAGATCCTGCCGGTCGACCGTGACCGAGCGCAGCTCACTCAGCGCCAATTCGGGGGCGACCGCGCTGCGGACGGTGTAGCTGAGACCAGGCGGCAGCCCGCCGGCCAGGGCCACGTTGCCGGTGGGCCTGTTGAAACGGACTGAAGGCTCGCTCCCGTAGAAGTCGATGGCCTCGGGATAACCGGGGCGGGGGAGGAAGTGACCACCCTGTTGGCCCATTTCGATACGGTGCTCGAGCGACCGCGACCGGTCGCTCAACGTCGCCTCTGGTGGGGCAGGGAATAGTCGATCGGTGGCCAGGTACTCTCCTGCCCCGGGCTGCAAGCTCTCCGAAGCGATCCACACCACCCCGTCGTAGGCACCGTGGACGGCGACCGGGACCCGCGACACCGGTGTCTCCCCGGAGATGGTGAAGACGACCTCATCGGTGCGGTCGTCCTTCAAGTTCGACTTCAGCTGAACGAGGGGGCTGGGTACAGCGAGAGGGTCGAACGGTGGTTCCTGGAGATCGCGCAGGTCGAAGCGTTCATTGGCCCGAGCCAATGGCAGGCGGGGCCCGACCAGAGGGGCCAGTCCCGTCACCAGGAGCAGGAGGACGGCCGACATGACCATTCCTCGTCGACTCCGGCGACGGATGCTGCCCTCGGTGAGCTCCTCCTCGGAATCGGTGGCTAGTGACCGATGTTGGACCAGCCCCAGAACAACCGTCCCGGCGGCCAGACCTGCCCCCTGGATCAGGGCAAGATCGAGGCGTTCGATGGTGAACAACAGGGTCAAGGCCAAGCCGATGATCGGTCCCGTTGCCGGCAGGGCTGGAACCTTCCGGCCCCGCAACAGCTCACAACCGATCAGGGTGGCCAGCCACGCCGTGGTGTAGGGAAGGACGGCGAACTCAGCCGTCAGGTCGGCGGGAGTCGAGACCGACAGGAGGTCCGCCCAGCCGTTGACCAGGCCGGAGAACAAGCCACCGGGGCCACGGCCAACGCCGAGGCCGACGACCACAAACCCGGCTAGGGAGGCGGCAACCGCCTCTCCCAACACAAGGTTGCGCCACGCCGCCAGCAACGACATGAGGGCCGCACCTAGAGCCCCGGCCACCACGAAGGCCATGAAACCCCACGAGGAGAACACCGCCCGGTAGCCACTCGCGGCCAGCATGGCCATGAGGGCCACGACCAACGCCGGTACCCATAGCCGGCCCAAGACGAGACGCAGGTCGGCGGCCATCAGCCCGTCAGCCGATTCCAGGCGAAGCGGAACTGGCCTAGTTCGGCCACATCGAAGAGGGTGGCGCCGGGAAGCGCCCCTCGCTGGGCCTCCTCAGGCCACACACGCGTGGCCAGTACCCGAGCGGAGCGCCGCGAGGGCTGGATGGCGGCATGCAGATCGTCGGTGTCAATACTGCCGGTGATGGGGACCAGGGCCGAGACACCCCGCTCGACCCGAAGCACGCTCCTGACCGCACTGGCCAGATCACGAGAGCCAACCGGCTCAACCACCGACAACGCATCGAGGACCTCCTCCATGCTTGTCGGGCGGGCTCGACCGCTGAGCGAACGAGCCCCGAACCAGAGCGAAACCGGCTGTTGCTGCAGCTTCGACGAGACGACGATCGAGGCAGCGATCTGGACTGCTACCTCGAAGGCGTCGCCTTCATACGATGAGGCCCGATCGTCGAGCAGCACCGCCATCTCCGGCTTTCGGTTGTCGACGTATTGGCGGACCATCACTTCGCCAGCCCGAGCTGTCGATAACCAATGGATGTGACGGAAGTTGTCGCCCGCCTGGTATTCGCGCAGGGCGTGGAAGGCAACATCACCGGCAGGAGAGGCATCGGAGGTGGGCCCTTCGAGGTCTTTGGCGAACCCGACGGGGAGAGGCTGGAGGGCGGTGCGCAGGGGATGGACCCACAGGGTGTCGGTCTTCGTGTGGACCGATTCACGTCGCATGAGGCCGAGTGGATCAGACTTGACCAGCACCGCAGGGCCCACCTGGTAGCGGCCTCGACGCTCGCTCGGCAGTCGATAGAGGGCCTCCGTGGTCTGGCCGGAAACAAGGGCCGGTACGTCGATGCAAACGGCCAGCCGGCCGACCTTGTCTTCGACCAGACGGGGTGGCGACGGGCTGCGCCCCGCGTTGGTCAGACGAAGAACGGCCCTTGCCGGTTCGCCGACCACCACTCGATCGGGATCCAAGGTGCGGTCGATGTCGAGCCGGGTCCGACCGATGACGAAGGGGACGGCGCTCAGCAGGGCGACGATGCACCCCGCCGACAGCACCATCAGCTCGATCCAACCGAGCTGCCAGCCGGCCACATAGGCCACGACGGCCACCATGCAGCAGAACCAGCCGCTGTTGGTCAACGGCACGA
Source organism: Actinomycetes bacterium (assembly GCA_024228575.1). GTDB lineage: Bacteria > Actinomycetota > Acidimicrobiia > Acidimicrobiales > Poriferisodalaceae > JAAETH01. The sequence goes on along the minus strand of JAAETH010000864.1, from coordinate 1,658 downwards.
ACCGGCGCATGATCAGGCCGCCCGTCCTGGGGCTGGCACCTCGACGGTGTCGAGCAGTTGTTGGACCATCTGCTCGGTCTTGAGTCCCTTGAACTCCGACTCGGCCGTGAGCAGCATCCGGTGACCCATCACCGCGGGGGCCAACACCTTGACATCATCGACCGTGACAAAGCCGCGGCCTTGGGCTGCCGCCAGCACCCGCGACGCTTTCATCATCCCCAGGGCCCCTCGCATGGAGACGCCAAGGCGGAGATCGGTCAGTGTCCGCGATGCTTCAGTCAGGCTGACCATATAGCGGTAGATGGCGTCGTCGACGTGCACGGTCTTGGCCAGCTCGACCATCTGCTGCACCTCGGGGATTCCCAGCACGGCGGTGAGGGTGTCGGGGGTGGCCCCGGAAGACGCTACCCGAAGCACCTCGACGGCGTGTTCGGTGTCGGGGTAGCCGAGGCTGATACGCATGAGGAAGCGGTCGAGCTGGGCCTCGGGGAGGCGATAGGTGCCCTCCTGTTCGACAGGGTTCTGGGTGGCTATGACCACGAACGGGCGAGGCACCGGGTGAGTGTCATTACCGATGGTGACTCGCTGCTCCTCCATGACTTCCAACAGAGCGGCCTGGGTCTTGGGTGAGGCCCGGTTGATCTCATCGGCGAGGACGACATTGGAGAAGATCGGGCCCGGCCGGAACTCAAAGGTCGAAGCCGCCTGGTTGTAGATGAGGCCACCGGTCACGTCGGCCGGGAGGAGGTCGGGTGTGAACTGCACCCGGCTCCAGGTGCCAGCAAAAGAGTTGGCGATCGACTTGGCCAGCGACGTCTTGCCTGTGCCTGGAACATCCTCCAGCAGGAGATGGCCCTCGGCGAACAGGCAGACGAGCGACAGCCCGATTTCGTTTGGCTTGCCCTTCACGATTCGTTCGACGTTCTCCAACACCGTGTTGAACGCCATCCGATACCAGGACGCTAGTTCTTCGTTCATGAGTTCCCTTCTTCTCGCTATCGACTGATGGTGACGGAGACCCCACCCATGCGCATCGTGACCGGCGATTCATTGGTGAAGCAGAGCGCGGTGTCCGTGTACCCCCCGGCACCATTGGTTGTCGCCGGTTGGCTCCAGAAGTTCGGCTCTGAATCGGAGCAGGTCAGGGTGTACGAGGTGTTGGGGCTGAAGTTCGTGGCCGTCAGGCTGATCCAGAATGAGCCTGGGAGTGTGGCGTGCTCAACGGTGAAGTTGGCGCTCAAGGCTGGCGGCGCCTGCGGAGTGACTGTGTTTGACCAGGCACTCCAGCCGCCCCAGCCGACCGCATTCTGGTACCTGACCCGGAAGCGGTACCCAGTACCGTTGCTGAGGCCTGTGAACGTGTGCGAGGTCGTTGGGTTCCCGGCCCAAGAAGTACCCGGGTCGATGTCGACTTCAACCCGGGTCAGGGCAGTGCCCCCGTTTTCGGGGGTGTTCCAATTCACTGTCGCTCGAGCGTTGCCGGCCGACGCAGACGGCGGGCCAGTTGGCGGCGGCGTGTCCCAGACCTTGATCGCTCCGGCGGAGGCGACGGGGCCGTTGCCGACCTCGTTCGTGGCTCGGACTCGGACGTTGTAGGTGACACCGTTGGTCAGACCGTTCTTGACGAAGCTGGTGCTGGTGCCGGCGCTCTCCCATGT
>JAAETH010000863.1 GCA_024228575.1 Actinomycetes bacterium | reverse complement strand
GACATCAGCCCCCACCGCCACCACTTGGCCGGCAACGTCGGCGCCCGCGATCCTGTTCTTTGGCTTGGTCAGTCCGAATCCCATGAGCCGGATCAGGTAGGGCGTGCCGGTCATCAGGTGCCAGGTCCCTCGGTCGACCCCGGCAGCGTGAACCTCGATCAGCACGTCGTTGGCGGCCGTCACCGGTCGATCGACGGTCCGGAATTCGATGACATCGGCCGAGCCGTAGCGATCCTGTACCGCAGCGTGCATCTGCTGCCGGCTGGGGTCGCTGGCTGGCTGGCGCTGGCTGCTGCTTGCATGGTTCGTAGCGGTTGACACGTTGTCGCTCCCGTGATCGTGTGGCGGTTTGGCTGGATCCTTCGTACTTAGTACCATTTCGTTTGCTATTGTAACCGTACAAAGTACGATTGGCAATCGAAAGCAGGAGGCGAGACCGATGTCACCGACCGCCGATGTCCCGACCCACACCCCGAATCCATCCCGAGCGAGGCTCACAAGAGATCGTGTACTCGCGGGGGCGGTAGCGCTGGCCGACAAGATCGGCATGGAAGGGTTCACGATCCGCAAGTTGGCCCGCGAGCTCGACGTCAAGCCGATGACGATCTATCACCATGTGCCGAACAAGGACGCCATCATTGATGGCATGGTCGATCTGGTCTTCGGTGAAATCGACCTTCCCTCGACCGACGTCGACTGGAAATCGGCGGTCGGTCAGCGGGCGCGGTCAGCTCGAGCAGTGCTGGCACGACACCCGTGGGCGGCACCACTGATGGAGTCGCGGACCACCCCTGGACCCGAAACGCTTCGCCATCATGACGCAGTGCTCGGGTGCTTTCGCCAGGCGGGGTTCTCGGTGGAGATGACGGCCCATGCCTACGCCCTGGTCGACAGCTATGTCTACGGGTTCGCCCTGCAGGAGGCCAACCTCCCCGCCACCGGTGGCCAGGAGATGGCGGAGCTCGCAGGATCTATCACCGAGCAGTTCTCGTCCGACGACTACCCGCACCTCGTTGAACTGACGGTCGAACACATCCTTCAACCGGGATACGACTTTGCGGCCGAGTTCGTCTTCGGTCTCGACCTCATCCTCGACGGGCTCGAATCTCTGGCTGAGTCCAGGTCTTGAACCCGGATCAGGTGGCAGCACCCATCTGTTGTCGGGCGAAGCGAAGTGCTAGACCGGCGCCATGACCGCCTATCTGATCGTGAATTTCGACGTCGAGGATGCCGACGCCTACCGCCAGTACCAGAAGGGAGCAGTGCCAACGCTCGGCATCGGGGAGACATCGCGACTCATTGCCTACGACACCGACACGAATCAGATCGAGGGCGAGAAAGCTGGGCATCAGACGGTCGTCCTCGAGTTCGACTCGATGGAGGAAGCACAGGCTGCCTATGAGTCCGATGCCTATCAGGAGGTTCTCCCTTTGAGATTCCAGGCCACCAGCAACCATTTCGCCCTGCTCGTCAAGGGGACCTGATCAGACCGAAGCCGGGAGTCTCATGGATCCGAGAATGGAGGAACCGCCACGACACTTCATGATGTAGTCGAACGCAGATGGCGATCCGAAGACGGGACTCTCATCATTGGTATTGGGGGTGGGAGCGGATCGGGCAAGTCAACGGTTGCGGCCCGCCTCGTCGACGGCCTACGGCCATTGTCGGCCGAGATCATCAATCTCGACCGGTTCTTCCTGGAGCCTGCGGCGATGCCGACCTACTACTCGGCCCATCATGGCGAGTGGCGTCCGAACTTCAATCATCCGGATTCGGTCGAGCGTCATGAGATGATCGGGCGCTGCGGGGCCGCGGCTGCCTCAGAGGTCGTGATCATCGACGGGATCCTGGCTCTCTACTACGAGGAGCTCCGGTCACTCATGCATCTCCGGTGCTATGTCACGCTCGAGTTGGATGAGATGTTGGATCGTCGGACCCAGCGGAATCTGGCCGCAGGGTATGGGGGATCGGCGGAAGACATCGCCTGGTACAACCGCGAATGTGTGGTGCCCCAACACCATCAGTTCAATGCTCCGACGAGGCGTTTCGCTGATCTGCTGGTACCGAACGACACCGACGCAACCCAGGACCGTGATCGGATCATCGAGGAGGTCTGCATCTCAATATCACAGGTGTTGGACGCGAGGAGCTAGTGCCGTTGCTACCAAGAAGGCGCCACTGGTTGCTGGCGACCTTGCGCAGGCAGGTTCTAGTGAGGGTGCCTCGACGTCGTGTTCGTTGGTCAGCTGACCGCTGGTTCGGGCAGGGGGGCGAACGGTTCGTCGGAGCCGTGGCGGACGCGCTGGACGGCGATCAGCCCAAGCACGACCCCGAAGACCGCCATCCACCGGAACACCCACTGCCCGGACGCCCCGTAGACAATG
>JAAETH010000862.1 GCA_024228575.1 Actinomycetes bacterium | reverse complement strand
GTCGTCCTCGACGGGTTCTGGGAACCTGATGCCCAGCTCGTCGGTCTCCCACTCATATGTGATGCCCTTCGCATCGAGATGAGCGGCGAGCTCGTCGCTTTCGGCGTTGATCTCCTCGACATCTTCCTGCGACAACTCCGGCATTTCGAAGAAACACTCGTCGACGAGGACCGCGTCGCCGGGCTGTACGTCGTCGACCGCACCGATGGAGGTTGTCGCCAGTATCGCCGTCACCTCATCGGCGGGGGCTGAGTCGGCGCCAGACACGCCGCCACCGCTCAGGGCGGCTCCGCCCAGGGCAGCAGCAACTGCGGTTGCGCCGACGATGGAAAGGTGAGTGTTTCGTTTGATGGTTCCAGCCATTTGAGTCTCCGTTCGTTGGGCCGTGAACCGATATTGGGGACCAACCTGTCAAGAACTCATGAAGGATCTGTCAGATAACGAGGAAGGTGGTGGTCGCAGCCTGGCGATCCAATCCCAGGACCGTTCCGAGATGACACGTCCCCTCGCGATCTCGGGCCACCTATCGTCAGCCCCCGCCGGCCAAGGGTGACTCGAGGCTGGCCGTGACGGCGGCACGGATCTGGGTGTCGAAGGAACGCACATGGGTTTCCACGAGTTCGGAGGCGGCGTCGGCATCGCCTGCACGGAGTGCGTCGAGGATCGCCTTGTGTTCGACGACCGCCTGATCCATGTCGTGAACCTCGGACAAATGGAGGTGCCATAGCCGGTCGCTCTGGGCGTAGAGCATGTCGAGGGTGTCGAGCAGGAACCGGTTCTCGGATGCCGACCACATGATCTCGTGGCAGCGCCGGTCGATGTCGAGGTGATCGATGGGCGACAGCCCGGGGCTGCTCATGACGTCGAGCGCTTGGGCCATGGTGTCCCAGTGTTCGACAGCGCCGCGGATCGCCGCCAAGCGCGCGGCGTAGGGCTCGAGCAACATGCGTGTTTCGAACAACGTCGACAGCTCAGAGACGTCGATACCGGCCACGAACATGCCTCGGCGCGGGATAACCGTGACGAAGTGTTCACGTTCGAGACGCTGGAGTGCCTCGCGCAAGGGGGTACGCCCGACTCCCAGACGAGAGCGCAGGTCGTCCTCGCCCAACACATCGCCGGGCGCGAACTCGAGCCTGATGATCAGGGCGCGAAGCTCCTCGTAGGCCTCCTGTGCGAGGCTCGACTTCTTGGACGTCACATTGTGTATAGTACACGGTTGATATATCAGTAGTCGATCAGTTCCGTGTTGCGGAGGCTGATCCAGAGACTCAAACGGGGGCTCAGATGAGCGACTTCCCAACGTCGGCAAGCTGTGTAGTGATCGGCGCCGGCATCGTAGGCAACTCCATAGTCGGCCATCTCGCTGAGAAGGGCTGGACCGACATCGTCCTGCTCGACAAGGGCCCACTGCCCAGCCCCGGTGGCTCAACCGGCCACGCATCAAATTTCATCTTTCCCGTCGACCACAGCAAGGAGATCGTCGACCTCACCCTCGACTCGCAGGCCCAGTACGAGGAGATGGGCATGCAGAACACGTGTGGGGGGATCGAAGTTGCTCGAACCGAGGAGCGCATGGAGGAGTTCCGGCGCCGCATGACCTCGGCCACCGCGTTTGGTGTCGAGGCCTACATGCTCACACCCGCAGAGGTCAAGGGACACGTTCCCTTCGTCAATGAGGACGTCATCGTCGGCGGCTTCTACTGCCCCTCGGTATCGGTCGTCGATTCGCTCGAGACCGGCACCATCATGCGCAAGAGGGCCCAGGACGCCGACGCGCTCCTGGTGTTCGCCAACACCGAGGTGCTCGACATCGAGACCGCCCCTGGCAAGAACAAGCCCAAGGTGACTGCCGTGGTCACCGACAAGGGCCGGATCGAGTGCGAACACGTCGTTGTGGCGTGTGGCGTCTGGAGCCCGAAGTTGGCCGAAATGGCCGGTGCCACCATCCCCTTGACACCCGCCGTGCACCAGATGGCCGACGTCGGTCCCTTCGACATCTTGGTCGAGACCAACCAGGAGGTCGCCTACCCGGTCGTACGCGACATGGACACCTTCTGCTACGAGCGCCAGAGCTCGGGATCCATGGAGGTCGGCTCGTATGGTCACCGCCCGATCCTGCACCGTGTCGACGAGATCCCCTCGAACGAGGAAGCACTCCTCACACCGACCGAGATGCCCTTCACCCCAGAGGACTTCGATCAGCAGATGGAAGAAGCCATCGAGCTCATGGAGTTTCTCGGCGACGGCGAAATCCGCTACGCCATCAACGGCCTCCTGTCGCTCACACCCGACACGGCGCCGGTGCTCGGCCCGACTCCCGAGGTCGAGAATCTGTGGTCTGCTGCCGCGGTCTGGATCAAGGAAGGGCCCGGTGTGGGACGCCTCCTCGCCGAGTGGATGACCGATGGTTACCCACACCTGACCGATCCCCACGGTGCCGACGCGACCCGCTTCTACCCGCCGCAGCGCAACGTGCATCACGTAGAGGGCCGCTGCAACGAACACTTCATCAAGACCTACGGCATCACCCACCCACGCGAGCAGTGGGAGAGTCGCCGCAATGTCACGGTCGGCCCGGTCAAGGCACGCACCGACGATCTCGACGCCTTCTACTTCGAGGCCGGTGGCTGGGAGCGCCCCCACTGGTACGAATCCAACGCCGACCTGGTCGAGCGCTACGGAGTCAACAAGAGCCGCACCCACGTATGGGATGCCGACTGGTGGACCCCGATCTCCGATGCCGAACACCTGCACATGCGCGAACACGTCGGCCTGGTCGACCTTTCGCCCTTCCAGGTGTTCGAGGTGTCGGGCCCAGGGGTCGTCGACTACATCGAACACATGGTCGTCAACAAGTGTGACCTGCCGGTTGGTCGTTCGATATACACTCCGATGCTCAACGCCTCGGGTGGTTTCCGTTCCGATCTCACCATCATGCGGATGGCCGAAGATCGGTTCCGTATCGTCACCGGTGCCTTCGACGGAGGCCGCGACGAGTACTGGTTCCGTCACAATCTGCCCGGCGACTCGAGCGTACATTTCGAGAACCGCACAAACGGCACCGTCACACTGGGTGTGTGGGGCCCCGATGCCGTCGCCTTGTTGTCGACGGTGACCGAGAGCGATCTCGGTCAGGAGGCCTTTCCCTACGGCCGCGTGCAGAGCCACCTGATCGCAGGAATCCCCGTCGACATGTTCCGCATCTCCTACGTGGGCGACGCAGGGTTCGAGATCTATGCCGAAGCCTGCAATGGCATGGCCCTCTGGGATGCCATTTGGGCTGCCGGCGCGAACTTCGACCTGCGCCCGATCGGTGCCGCCGTGTACGGCACCAGCGGACGTCTCGAGAAGGGGTATCGCCTCATGGGTTCCGAACTCGAGGACGAGTACACACCCGTCGAGGCCGGACTTGCCCGCCCGAAGGTGAAGGCCGCCGACTTCATCGGCAAGGAGAAGTACATCGAAGCACGCGCCGCAGAAGGTGTAGCCCAACTGTGTGTGTTGAGCTTCGATTCACTCCGGTGCGCCGCGGGTTACGACCGATTCCCGGTCGGGGCTGGCAACGAGCCGGTGCTCACCCTCGAGGGCGAGCGCATCCTTGATGCCCACGGTCGCGTCAGCCGTCTCACCACCGCAGGCAATGCCCCGTCGGTAGGCAAGTACCTGGCCATGGCCTACCTGCCCATCGACAAGTGCGAGCCGGGCACAAAACTCCAGGTCATGTATCAGTACGAGACCTATCCGGTCACGGTTGAGAAGACGGGTGCCGACCTGGCCATGTTCGACCACGACGACGCCCGGATGAAGGCCTGACGGGTTTGGGCCTGGCCCTGCTCCGAGAAACCTCCGCGAAATGATCCGACAACAACAATCAAACGGCCTGCGTGGCCGGGGACCACAATGATGAGAGTTCTGGTTTGTGTGAAGCGGGTGCCCGCGCCCGGGTCGCGCATCAACATCACCGATGACGAGCAAGATGTCGACACGGCCCATCTCGGTTTCACGACGAGCCCGCACGAGGAGTGTGCTCTCGAGGAGGCGGTTCAGATCGTCGAACGCGAGGGTGGCGAGGTCGTCGTCTTGACCGTCGGGCCCGCCGAGGCCGAAGAACAGCTCCGCTACGCCGCCTCGGTCGGTGGCACCAGCTTCGTGCTCGTGCCGACCGACGGCACGGCGCTCGACCCACAGAGGACGGCCTCGATCATCACTCAGGCGGTCAACGAGTCGGAGTCTGAAGGTGGGCAGTTCGATCTGATCTTGTTCGGCAACGAGTCGGCCGATTCCGCCGGTTTTCAGGTCGGTGTGAGGGTCGCCCACGCACTCGGCCGTCCAATGGTGAACGGCATCAAGGGCATCGAGGTCGGCGAATCGACGTTCACGGCGCAGCGCGCGATCGACGGAGGTCTCGAGGTCTACGAGGTTCCCCGGCCGGCCGTGTTGGGCATTCTCGAGGGCATCAACTTGCCGAGGTACCCCACCATGAAGGGGCGTCTTGCGTCTCGCAAGGCGGTCATCGGCGAGGCGCCGATCGATTCCGACGCCGGTGGGTTGAGGCGGGTCCGCCTGCACCGTCCAGAGGAGACGGTCAGTCAGACCATCATGTTGCCCACCGAAGCCGCGGCGGCGGCAACCGCTGTCGTCGACCTGCTCGAGGAACTCGGGGTCATGGGAGGGGAGTCCTGATGACAGTTCTGGTCATTGCAGAACACGACCGGGGCGAAGTCCCCATCGCAACATTCGAAGCCTTGACAGCCGCCAGGACCCTCGCTGCCTCCATGGACGACACCGTGGAGGTGGTGGCACTCGGTGACGAGTCGGCGCAGATAGCCCCCGACCTGGCACTTCACGGTGCAGAGGTCGTTCACACGATCATGTCGCCCGTCCTGAGCGACTACGGCCCCGAGGCCTACGCCGAGGCAGTCGTCGCGCTGGTGAATGCAATCTCGCCATCCGCGGTTGTGGCGTCGGGCACGAGTCGTGGCAACGAGGTACTCGCCGGCGTCGCCGCTCGCCTCGATGTTGCCTTTGCAGCAAATGTGGTGGCGGCCGAGAAGTCCGCTGGCGGATTCTCGGTCACCCGTCAGCAGTGGGGCGGTTCACTCCTCGAGGATGTCGATCTCGACGCTCGTGTGGCCGTTCTGAGTTTTGCGCATCACTCGATCGAGCCGACCGAGGCGCCAGCCGCGGGAACCGTGAGCACTTTCAACGTCGATCTCCCCGACGAGCTGGCACGTACCGTCATCAAGGACCGCACGGTCACATCCGCCGGTGTCACCCTTGCAACGGCGCCGGTCGTCGTGTCGGGTGGACGTGGTATGGGCAACGCCGAGGCGTTCGCGATGCTCGAGGAACTCGCCGAACTGTTGGGTGGCAGGGTCGGGTGTTCACGTGCGGTCACCAACAATGGCTGGCGCAATCACTCCGACCAGGTAGGCCAGACGGGTACCCGGATCGCTCCCGAGGTCTACCTGGCCTGTGGCATCTCGGGCGCAACCCAGCATTGGGTCGGAGCGATGGGCTCGAAGAACGTCATCGCCATCAACACCGACGCCGAAGCCAACCTGGTCACCAAGGCCGGTCATGCCGTCATCGCTGACCTCCACGAGATCGTTCCTGCCATCATCGAAGAGGTGAAGAAGCGACAGGGCTGACCTCCGTTCTGTCTTCAATATCGGCCGCCGGGGCGGCCGATATTGGAGACAGAAAGCGATCGCGCGGGGTCGCGGCCGTTCGATCACCATTAGGCTGCACGACGTGGAGATGTTCGAACCCCATACGTTCGACGACTTCGGCGAGATGGTGGCGTCGCTGCGATTTGGTCGAGCGTTTGTGGTGAAGGCCCCAGCCGACAGGGCGCTGAGGCGCAGGCTGGTCGATTTCTTGTCGGGTGCAGCGGCCGCAAGCGATGCCGAATTCGAGCGCGTCAGCACCGACGTGTATGCCTTGACCTGGGGAAATGATCCGACGGCGTTGCGCGAAATCGTCGACGGGATCACCCGAGCATCGGGCGACAACTCATCGAGGTTGTCCAGCCGATCCATGTTCAGTCGCCCGGTCGTCGCCAAATAGGTGGGTGGACCCACCCGGTGCACTCTCAGTGTTCCAGCAGCTCGACGAGGATTCGACGACGCAGTTCGGCCATCCCGGTGCCCTTGCTGGCGCTGACCCACGAGACACCCTTCGCCTGGCCCAGCTTTGCCGTCAGGTCGCGCTTGCGGGTCTTGAGCCTCGACGACTTGATCTTGTCGTGTTTGGTTGCGACGTAGATGATCGGCAGGCCGATGTGTGTGAGCCATTCCTGGGTCTGTAGATCGAGAGCGGTTGGCCCCACCTCGCCGTCGATGAGCAAGATCACCCCGACGAGCTGTTCGCGCCCGGTCAGGTAGCCCTCGATCATGGCCTGCCAACGTTTGCGCTCGTTCGGTGAGACCTTGGCATATCCGTAACCCGGCAGATCGACGAGCCAGTGGCGTGGCGCACTCTCGAGCTCGAAGACGTTGATGAGCTTCGTGGCACCGGGCGATTTGGACGTGCGCGCGAGGTTCTTGCGATTGGCCAGCGCGTTGAGGAGCGACGACTTGCCGACGTTCGAGCGACCGACCAGGGCCAGCTCGCGAACCGACTCTGGAAGCTGGGCCTCCTTGGCCGCGGACTGGAGGAATCGAAGTGGCAGGGGAGAGTTCGACACCTGCTAGACGATATTGCAGCCGACCCGACGTCACTCACGCGCGCTGGCGTTCGCATCGGATGAACTCACTGAATCTGCGCAGGTAGCCGCCGACTGTTGTCGCAGGACCTGCGTGTGGTTGCGCGATCCTTGTGCACGGACCGAACAGGAACGAGGTGGGAGCTGGTGATCGATACTCGCAGGCTCGGAATCGATGATGGATGGCGTAGACGCAAGTGGCGTGTTCGCGAGGTAGGTCTGCTGACGCTCGCCCTGGTGGCCGGGGCATGTAGTGGTGGCGACGGATCGAGCCCCACAACCACAGCGGCCCCCAGCACAACCGAAGCTGCCGTGGAGACGACCACCACCACGGCGCGGACTCCATCGACGACCGATGCACCAACGGTTGGAGCCGGGTTCGACATCGTCGAACCCGATCGTGATCCGACGCCGATCGTGCTGGACGACGAGATCGCCCACGGCGTTCTCGACAATGGCCTGACCTACTACGCCATGTCCAACGATTCGCCAGGAGCGAAACTCGAGCTTCGCCTCGTCGTCAACGCGGGCTCGGCAAAACAACCGATCGCTGACGCGGGTTCGGCCCACTTTCTAGAACACATGTTGTTCAACGGAACCGAGCGTTTCCCCGGTCTCGAGTTGGATGCGGTATTGCGGGGTTTCGGACTGGAGATCGGCCCCGATCTCAACGCCTATACGTCACTCGACGAGACGGTCTACATCCTGTCGATCCCCACGGCCCAAGAAGGTGCCGTCGCGACGGGGTTTGAGGTTCTCGTCGACTGGGCGACCGCTGCGACCCTCGACGAGCAGGACGTGATCGAGGAGCGAGGTGTCGTCCGTGAGGAGCTTCGCCTGAGAGACGAGAGTGCGGGTGGGCAGCTCAACGGTGTGTTGTTCGACTACTACTACGCCGACAGCTCGTATTCGGGCCACGAACCGTCTGGCTCGGCGGACAACGTCCTCGCCACGACGGCGAGCGAACTTCGCGAGTTCTATGAGAAGTGGTATCGGCTCGACAATATGGCGGTCGTAGCCGTCGGCGATCTTCCCATCGACGACATCGTCGAACTGATCGAGAGCTCTTTCGGAGCCCTGTCTCCACCGGAGGGCATGCTCACGGAATTTGAGTATCAGATCGACGACCTCGATGAGGCTGTCGTCGACATCGCCACCCATCCCGACGGGCCAGAAGCAAACATCTCGCTCGACTTCGGCATCCCTAACTGGGACGGATCAACCATCGGCGGCGAGAGGCTCGGGTTCCTCGATGCCCTTGTCGCGGACCTGCTCGCGGCCCGGCTCGAGGATGGGGCCGCGAGGGGTGAACTCGACATAGTTCGGCCCCACGGCCACACCTTCTCGGGCGCGCGCCACCGCAGCTTCCTCGGGTTCAACTTCGTTGCGGGCGATGCAGCTGACGGCAGCCTCGCTGTGTTGACCACCATCGGACGTGCGACCAACCAGGGGTTCAACGAGGACGAAATCACCCGTTCCGTCGCCGAGTTGCAGGCTGCGATCGATCAGGAGATCCAGGCGATCGGCTCTCGTCAGGACAGCTCGATAGCGGCTTCGCTGGTCGGGACCTTCCTCGACGGCCGACCGCTCGGAGATCCTGACGAGACCTACGAGCGGCAATCCGCACTTCTCGATTCGATCACAGCCGAAGACGCGACGAACCATCTGCGCTACATCCTCAGCCGTTCGGCTCCGATCCTCGTTCCGATCGGAACTGATCCGGACGAGTTTCCCAGCTTGGAAGAGCTCGCTGAGGTGGTGGAACAGGCAGCGATCGACGCACTAGAGGCCGAGGTTCGTACCGCCTCGAGCGTCAGCCCCGGCGACCCACTCATGGAGCGACCAGAGGCTGTTGATGTCGTTCGGCGCTCGACCGTCGCCGACATCGAGGCGGTCGAGGTCGAGTACGCGAACGGTGTGAAGGTGTACGTGGTTGAATCGACCATTGCCGAAGGGTCGATGTTTGTCTACAGCATCTCGTCGGGCGGAGCGTCACTGCTCGATCCCGGGGATGCACCCATCGCGGAGCTCGTCAGCGACGCCGTCGGCGCCAGCGGGCTGGGAGACTTCGACTCCGTCGACCTCGAGACAGCCCTGTCGTCGTCTGTTGCCGGAGCGTCACCCTACATCGGCGACTACGACGAAGGTTTCAGTGCCGGCGGTTCCGCCGAGGACGCGGAGCTGATCTTCCAGCTGATCCACCTGCTTGCGACCGAAGCCGATGTCGAGGAGTCGGCGTGGAGGGACGCCCAGGAGAACGGCCGATCGTGGGCCAGGCAGATGGAGGCGAATCCGGGTTCGGCGGCGTACCAGGAGCTGTTGAACGCACGCTTTGGTGATACCGAGTGGGCTCGGATCTCTCCCGACGTCGAGCGCCTCGACGACATGACAGCGGCCGAAGCCCTCGAGCTCTACCAAAGCCGGCTCACCGGAGTCGACGACATGATCGTTGTGGTGGTCGGTGATGTGAACAAGAACGTCGCCATCGACCTGGCCAGCTCCTATCTCGGTACCTTGCCGACAAGGCAATCCGACGAGTCCATCGACCGAACCGGCCCGATGCCGCCCGGAATCACCACGCGGACGGTGAGCGCGGGCGTGGACGAAGCGGGTGCTGGTATCGACATGTTGATGTCGACCAGCGACTCGGTCACCGACGACCGGGCGCTCGCCCTCATCCTGGAGAGTGCCATCAACGCCCGATTGTTCGAATCGGTTCGGGAGGGTTTGGCGGCCTCCTATGGCGGTGGCAGCGCATTCATCGCCGTGGACGACCGCTTCGGCACCGCCGAGTTGTTGTTGACAGTCGACGGTGATCCCGAACGTCTCGACGAGATCCACACCGTCATCTTGGCCGAGCTCGACGACATTGGGGCGAACGGTCTGACGAGCGACGAGTTCGACGAGGCGCGCGCCGTGGTGTTGAACGATCTGGACTTCATCAACAATTCCGATCTGATCGATGAGATCGTCGAGTACGCCCGTCACGGCGATGATGCGTGGACCCTTCGGCGCCAGTATCTGGCGACCTTCGACTCGTCGATCCGAAGCGTCAACGATCTTGCGTCGCGCCTGATCGATACCTCAAATCGCATCGAGGTGTTCAGGTCGAATGGCTGACAATCCGGCGCCCGGCAGGGCGCGACGAGGTCAAGAGAACAGGAAGGAGAGAACGTGTCCGAGGCGAACACCACAATTTGCCTTACGAATATTACGAAATTCATGACAAGGCTGTAACGAGACGGTTACTCACTGTGGGGCCTCGTGCCTCCGATAGTCAACAGTGTGTGTTGGACTAATCAAGAGTGCAAGCTCGTAACCTTGGTGGAAGGTGAGAGCCGATGACAACTATGTTGATCGGATTTCTCGGCGCCGTGGCTCTGGCCACGGGGTTGGGGTTTTGGTATTTGAACCGCGGTCGTGCCACGGCACACCTCGGTCCGTTCGGCGGGGGCGACAATATCTCGCCCGTCGAGCAACAAGCAGCGGGTGAAGCCCGCATGAAGACTGTCGCTGGGCTTGCCGCCATGCAGCTGCTCGGCGATACACATTGTGCCGTCGAAGGCGGTGCGACGATGATCACTTCCGAGGTGCTGCACCTGTGGAGTGCCGTGCGCGACGATCTCGTGCGCTGTGGCTACGGGCGGGGGCTCGTCGGCGACCTCGAGCGGCACTTCGAGAACGTCATGACGTACCTCGATGTTCATCTCGAGAGCCTTTTTGACAGCGGCGGGTCGATCAATTCGGCCGCACGCCACATCGGCGTGGAGGTCTCGGGGCGTTCCCCCGTGTTGGTCGGCCGGCTGGCAGTGGAGTTGCCCGCCCCGACGGCAGTGCCGGGTATCCACACACCATCATGAACAGGGCAAGCCTGCTCCTGGCGCCGCTGGGTGTCGGGCTGCCCGCCGTGTTGTTGGCCGGTGGCCGACGTATGGATGCCGCCGCGCTCGAGGGCTTTCGGTCGTTGCCCAGCGAGTGGTCGGCGGCGTCCGATAGTTTCATCCGCTCGGTCGACTCTGCCGCGAGCAGCATCGCCGTGGGTGTTGTTGCGTTCGGGATCACCATCGTCGTTTTGGTGTCGACAGTGCCCCGATTCAGATCACATGAACGTGACGTTGCGCATCTCAAGATGGTGTGGGCACTGGGTGCGGCGGTGTTGGTGTCGTTCCTGGCGAAACACCTCATCCCGAGACCCGTCGTCGACGATGCCGTCCTGACCGGCAACACCTTGCCGAGTGGTCACACGGTTGGGGTTGTTGCTGCCCTGGCGCTCGCGGGGTTTGTGTTCACGCCGTATTCCCGCAAGGGATACCTGCTCCCCGCACTGCCCGCGGTCGTTGTGGCATGGTCGGCTCTGGTTCTTATCACGACAGGGCACCGAACGTCCGATGTGCTCGTCGCCATCATGATCGTCGAAGTAGCTGTCGCGGCGGTATCGGTCGGGGAGATAACACACATCACCTGGTATATCGCCGCCGGCTACGCCACATCAGCGATGGTCATCTCACTGCCCTTCGTACCCAGCTTCCTGCATGTGACCCTCCTGTCGGCCCTGTCGCTCATCCTCGTCGCCGTGGCCTCGGTCGGGCTTTCGGTCACCGTCGTGCGTTCGGCTGGGTCGGATCCGGGCGAGCTCGATCGGATCGATGCTCGAAACCTCGCATCAGCTTGACGACCTTCCCTGCGCCCCAGTCGTTCGCCTCGAGTCCGGCGAGGATCGTGGCCAGGTTCCGGTCGCGGATACGTTCCAGCTCGCGCAGGTCGTAGTCGCCGGATTGAGCGTCGGACTGGGCTGCGATCTTGGCTACCAGGGCATCGTCGAGCTCGGGGGTGTCCATCAGCTTGGTCCAGGGCCACGAAAGAGCCTCGCCGAACTGGCCGATGAAATGGGCCATGCCACCCTCGCCGCCGGCGATGCGATAGGTCTCGAATAGTCCCATCTGGGCCCACCGAAGCCCGAACCCGTACCGGATCGCGTCGTCGATCTCCTCGGTGGTGGCGACACCGTCGTGTACGAGCCACAACGATTCGCGCCAGACTGCCTCGAGCAGTCGGTCGGCGATGAACGCGTCGATCTCGACCCTGATCCGCAGCGGATACATGGCGATCGACCGGTACCAGGCCATGGCCCGCTCCGAGACCTCTTCGGTCGTTGCTTCACCGGCGCAGATCTCGACCAGCGGCAGGAAATAGACAGGGTTGAACGGATGGGCGACGACGAGGCGCTCGGGATGTTGCATGCCCTGCTGCAGGTCGGTCGCCTTGATGCCGGAGGTGGACGAGGCGATGAGTGCATCGATCGGTGCACTGGCCTCGATCCCCTCGTAGGTCGCACGTTTCGTCGCCGGGTTCTCGGGAACACTCTCCTGAATCCATGCCTGGTCCGCAACGGCGAGCTCGACGGAATCGTGAAGGGTGAGCGAGCCGGGAGACTCGACAACGATGTCGAGATCGGCCCATGCCGCCACCGCGTTGCCGAACACCTCGTCGAGGATTCGTCGGGCGGCGGGCGAGGGGTCGAAGGCGTGGACGTCGATTCCAGCGAGCCGCATGCGTGCCGCCCATCCGGCACCGATCACACCACAACCCACCACCGCAGCGCTGGTAGGTGTTGCAGCCGACGGCACAGCTGTGTCATCCATCGTTGGTGAGAGCGAGCCGATCGCGCACGGCGGCTGGGGACATGACGGCGATGTTCAGGTCCTCGATGATGGTTGCGGCGCGTTCCACCAAGGTGGCATTGGTGGCGGGCTCGCCACGACCGAGATAGAGGTTGTCCTCGAGGCCGACCCTGACATTGCCACCGGCAATTGCAGCCAGCGCCACGTATGGGAGTTGCAGCCTGCCGATCGAGAACGCGCTGAAGACCCAGGAGTCTGGAACGTTGTTGACCATGGCCATGAACGTGTTGAGATCGGCGGGCGCCCCCCACGGGATACCCATACACAGTTGGACCATGACCGGGTCCTCGATGACCCCGGCATCGACGAGGCTCTTCGCCTGCCACAGATGTCCGGTGTCGAAGACCTCGATCTCGGGGCGAACCCCAAGGTCGGTGATCTTGCGCGCCATCGAATGCAGTGTCGATGTCGTGTTCGTCATCACGTAGTCGCCCTCGCCGAAATTCATCGAGCCGCAGTCGAGGGTGCAGATCTCGGGACGGACGAGAGCGACGTGCTCCAGACGTTCGGTCGCTCCGGCCATGTCGGTGCCCGGGCCCAACGGCAGCGGTTCCTCGTCCGAACCGAGCACCAGGTCGCCGCCCATCCCTGCGGTCAGGTTCAACACCACATCGGTGCCAGAGGCCCGAACGCGCTCGGCCACCTCGGCGTAGAGCCCGACCTCGCGCGACGGATCGCCGGTGTGAGGATCCCTGACATGGATGTGCACGATCGCAGCCCCGGCCCGAGCTGCCGCCACACAGTCGGCGGCGATCTGTTCGGGGGTGAACGGAACCTCGCCGGACTTGTTGACCGTGTCACCGCTGCCGGTGACAGCGCAGGTGATGTACACCTCGGTCGATACCTGCCTCATCGTCAACTCCTTTGTTGTGTTGGCCGAGGAAACCACGCGGCTTCCTTACCCATCACGTCATTGTGTCCTGCGGCGCAGGACTCGGGTCCGCGACAAGATATCGTCGCTGTCGAGATAGCAGCCTCGCAGATGGCGTCCGCCGCCCCCTGGGTCGAAGCCGTCGCGACCGTGGAACACCCTTCGGTTGTCGAACCCGACGATGTCGCCGGGCCTGAAGGCGAACCGCATCTGGAATCTCTCGTCGTGGGCGACATCGTTCAGGCAACACAACGCTGCGTACGCCCGGCTCACGTCGCGGGAGTCCATCGCCGGAAAACTCCTGACCGGGTAGAACGCCCTGAACGTGACGGGCGAATGTGGGCCGCCGTGATCGATCACCGGACCGACCCACCTGTGATCGTCGTTGTGTTGGCGGTTGAACCAGACCCAATCGAGTGTGGTCAGGGCCTCGTAGTGATCGGCGTGGTTGGTCTGAAGCTCGTCGATCAGGGCCAGCCCATCGGTCATACGAGACCAACCACCCTCGACCGTGTTCTCGATGCAGTGGAGGAACTGGAACCCGGGTGGTATTTCGCGAGTGGGCAGGTCGGTGTGTTGGCCGAGATTCAGGCCCGTGTAGGCCAGCGAATCGGGGCTCTCGTGGATGCGCACGGAGAACAGATCGCCGAAGTTCGACCCCCTGATCGGCCCCACGTGTTTCATCAGGTCCAGGAGGAAGTCAGGGTCGGTGGGGGCGTCGACCAGGCGGGCGAGGCCGTAGCCGACCAAGGCCGAAAGCCACTCCTCGAGGGCACCCGAATCGCCCAGCACATCCGAACCGTCGACCGAGATCGGCTCGGCGAGGTCTGCCGGTGTCCACTTCACGCGGTCGGGAAGGAACGAGTCGGGGAGGTGTTTGTTCTCGGCGATGTGGCGCAGCCAGCCGGGATGCAGCTTGCTCGACCCTCCGTCGGACCATGTCACCGCCAGGGCACCCTCATCGTCGATGGTGACCGCGGCGACGTCGGACGGTGTCGGAGCCTCACGGACGTCGAGAATCCCCTCGTTGACCACGGTGTCGTATCCCGTGACCGGTGTGTTCTCGGCCACCCAGGTCGGATGGACGTCCAGCATCGTGGTATCGGGCCACGAGAGCCGGATCAACCCGGTGTCTGGAGCGAACCGGGCGTCGCTCAGCGCCACCCATTCGTAGTCGTAGGAATCCGGAGTTGGAAGATGTCGGGTCATCGTTTTGCCCCCTCGAGACAATCGACGTCGCGTCCCGTTCAACGGGACGTCCTATTGCGCTGTATCCTGATGATATGGTTGAGCCATCGATCCGGTCAAGCACTCCCGCAAGGTCCGGTGTACTCCCGCGGGCATTTGTGTTGCTCCAGACAGTGGTTGGTGCCGATGCCCCGATCGGTGTTCGCGAGCTGGCGAGGCAGACAGGGATTGCACGTTCGACCGTTGCCCGGTTGGGTGCCCAGCTCGTCGAACTCGACATGCTCGGTCGCCT
The DNA here is from genome assembly GCA_024228575.1 of Actinomycetes bacterium. GTDB lineage: Bacteria > Actinomycetota > Acidimicrobiia > Acidimicrobiales > Poriferisodalaceae > JAAETH01. The sequence goes on along the minus strand of JAAETH010000862.1, from coordinate 17,099 downwards.
GGACGACGGCCGGCTGACCCCCGGGCCGGGTCTGGCGGCTCTCACGCCAGGTGCCGAACGCATCGAGACCCTCGTCGCCCGCTTGAGGCCCCTGTTGTCGGAGCTGGTCGGCACGTTCGGCGAGAGCGCGGCGGTCGCTGTCGACGATGGTGACGCTGTCCTCTATGTTGCCCACGAGGCGGCCGCTGGGGCAATCCAAGTCGCAAGCGTCGAGCAGGAACGCCACCCGTTCCACCTGGTCGCTCCCGGCGTCTGCATGATGGCGACCTGGGAAGAGGACCGGCTGGCCGAGTATCAGTCCAGCGACCTCGAGGCCGCGACCGCTCACTCGGTCATCAGCCCACCCGACCTTGCCGAACGACTGAACCGCGTCAGGCGCGATGGGTTCGCCTGGGCCATCGAGGAGTTGCACCTCGATATCAACGGGGTGGCCACCCTGGTGACACACGACGGCTCAACGGCCGTTTCCGTGGGCCTCTACGGACCCTCGTTTCGCCTCTCGCCACAATTGACCCCCCACGTGGGTGAGCGACTTGGCGAGCTCGTGTCGACGAGGATCGGTGGGCCAGCGTCTTAGGGTCGCGACGCGACCGGCTCAGCCGGCGGCGAGACGGCGACGGGGGAGCAACATGAACATGGCCAGTACCGTCAGAGCGACACCGAACAGCCCGGCGTTGTGGCTCAACGATTGATACCCCCATGCCTCGAGCACAAATCCCGAGGACAATCCGGCCGCGGCCCCCGCGCTGGTCATCATCAGGTCAGCGGCGCCCTGGGCAGCGACACGCTCGTGCAGATCAAATGCCGATGTCAGAAGGGAACTGGCAGCGATGATGCCGAAGTTCCATCCGATTCCCACCAAGAACAGCCCGATGGCCACTCCTTGCGCGTGTGGGGCATCGGTACGGGCTGCCATCTCTGCCCCGGCCGCGAGGATGACGCCGCCGAATGCAACAACAAGTGTCGGGCCGACGCGATCGACCAGCCGTCCGATCAACGGTGCGAACGCGTACATGCCCAACACGTGAAGTGAGATGACCTGGCCGACAACACTGAGGGCCTGGTGGCCGTCCTTCATGTGAAGGGGTGTGGCCACCATGACACCGACCATGACGCCGTGACCGACGATCATCGCTGCCACCGCCAGGCGCGCCTGCGCATTTCCCATGATCCGAGAGATCGTGACCGTGAACGGCGGCCTCTGCTTGTCGGCGGCCGCATCGCTGTCGAGTCCACCAGCTACCACCAACGGGTCGGGGTGCAAGAAGCGCTCGATCGAGAACGCCGCGATTGAGAACAACACGATCGAGAGGAAGTAGGGCCCGGCCAGTTCGGGCATTCCCAGGGCCTCGCTGGCGGCACCTGCCCCCTGCAGGGCCACGATGGGTCCGAGCACCGAACCGAACGTCCCGCCCCAAACCAGCACACCGATCGCCTTCGCTCGCTGTTCGGGAAGTGCGAGGTCTGCGGCGGCATATCGCGCAGCGAGCGTTCCAGCCGAACCCGCTCCGACCATGACGAGCCCGGGAAGGAGAAGGGCGTAGATCTCGGCCAGCGCGGCGAGAGCGCACAGGGCCGATCCGCCGGCCCCCGATATCCATGCGGTTCGCAACCCAGGACGCCGACCGCCGCGAGACATCAGCCGGGCGATCGGGACCGCCGACAACGCCCCGCCGACCGTGACACAGGCAGCGGCAAGGGTGCCGAGACGATCGCTGCCCGTGAGTTCCTCGCCGAGCGTCGCAGCGGCGGCAAAGGCTCCGGACATGGCTGCTCCGGCCGGGATCGTCCCGGCGAACAGCACCCACATCGTGCGACGCTGAACCGATGCGTGCGGGTTCACCGCGGCGTCGTGTGCAAACATCCGGGCGAGGCTACACGGACAGGTGTGTGGCTCGGCATTCGGTGGGCACCGGCGTTTCCCGTCGTGTCGCAATTCGACAGTCGAAGGAACACTTCGCCCGGCGCCACAATGTGTCGGTACTCGATGCGGTCACGTCACCGTTGGGCTGTGATGACCCCTACGACACGTTCCACGACATCGCCGACGGGCACTCGTTCTGTTTCCCTGGTTGCCCTGACGGTGACCTCGACCTCACCATCGGCCAGTGCCTTGCCGACCGTGATTCGGTACGGAATGCCGACCAGCTCTGCGTCGGCGAACTTGACACCGGCCCGGGCATCTCGGTCGTCGAGCACAACATCGATGCCCGCGGAGCGAAGTTGTGAGTACATCAGCTCTGCGGCGTCGACACCCGCCTGGTCCTTCATCGAAGCGATGGTGATGACGGCCTCGTAGGGAGCGACGGCGACGGGCCAGGCGATGCCCCGCTCGTCGTGGTGCGTCTCGACGATGGCGGCCATCGCCCTGCCGATACCGATGCCGTAGCTGCCCATGATCGGCGTCTGGGTCTTGCCGTTGGGATCGAGCACGGCGGCGCCGAGGGCCTCGGCGTATTTGCGACCGAGCTTGAAGATGTGGCCAGCCTCGATGCAGCGAACGATCTCGAGTGGACGGTCACAGTTCGGGCAGGGTTCACCCGCCGACACCTCCCGAAGATCGGTCCACTCGGTGACGGCGATGTCGCGCTCGACCGACACACCGCGATAGTGCCAATCGTCTTCGTTCGCGCCCGTGGTCATGGAGGTGCGCCCCGCGAGTGTGTGATCGGCCACGATTCGCAGGGCGACACCCACAGCACCGAGGCTCCCGGGATTGGCACCAAGAGACTCGACCGTCTCCTCGGGCAACGCAGGCCTGGCCTCGATGGCACCGGTGGCGTCGAGCAACTTCTGGACGTTCAACTGGTGGTCGCCGCGGACGAGGGCGAGGGTCACCTCACCGTCGACGACCATGACCATCGTCTTGATCTGGCGATCGGCCGGCGCTCCACCCTGCATCTCCTCCAGTGCGACGATGGTGCGCACGTCGGGTGTCGCGAACCGCTCCGGAGAGTCTGGACCGGCATCGTCTTCGATGTCGGCGAGGCGTGAAGTGGCTCGCTCGATGTTGGCTGCGTACCCACAACCAGTACAACGCACGACGTCGTCCTCGCCCGCATCGGAGGGCACCATGAACTCGACGCTGCCCGAGCCGCCCATCGCACCAGAGGACGCCTCGACGGGCACCGCCGGCAGCGACAGGCGATCGAAGATTCTGACGTAGGCGCCGTGGTGGAGGTCGAAGGATGCATCGAGCCCGGCCTCGTCGAGATCGAAGCTGTACGAGTCCTTCATCGCAAATTCGCGCACGCGCAGCAGGCCGCTCTTGGGTCGGGGCTCGTCGCGGAACTTGGTGTGGATCTGGTACCAGATCTGGGGCAATTGTTTGTAGGAGTTCAGCTCGAGGGCGAGGGTCGCGAATACCTCTTCCTCGGTAACACCGAGCACGAGTTCGGTACCCTTGCGATCGGCGAGACGGAACATCTCGTCGCCCATGATCTCCAGGCGGCCGCTCTGCTGCCACAGCGCTGCCGGGTGCATGGTCGGGAGCTGAAACTCCTGGGCCCCGATGTGGTCGACCTCGGCCCTGACGATGTCGGCGATCTTCTCGTGAACGCGCATTCCCAGGGGGAGCATCGAGTAGTGACCCGCGTAGAGCTGGCGCATGAAACCACCGCGCAACAACAGGTTGTGGCTTGCGGCTTCCGCGTCGGCGGGTGCCTCGCGCAATGTGGGTATGAACAGTTTCGACCAACGCATGACTTCTGACGTTATCGGTGGAGGATTGCCGCCGAGGGCCATTACGTGGGCTGACGTCGAAAGGCACCCCCGGATGCGTGAACGGCTCGTTGGGTGTTCGCTCACCTTGAAGGTGTTTCTGTCGGTCCCCATTCCCTGGTCTTGCGACGTACCGCCGTTGATCGAAGCCTTCGACCCGACGACATGGTCCAGTGTCTTCCCACAGTGTGAGCGAACTCGACATGGCGGCAAACTCGCTTCGGTAATCTGGCCGGATGGCAAGTACAGCTACCGAACGCCGCAGACGACGCAGGCACACACCAAGGCCGCGTCTCACGACACCGCTGGTCCGCGACGGTGGCGAGCTGCGCGAGGCAACCTGGGAGGAGGCGCTGGAACGCGCCGCCGCCGGATTGGCCTCCGCACGCGATGTGGGTCCACAAGCGGTCGGCATGTTCAGTTGCTCGAAGGCGACCAACGAGATGAACTACGCCGCCCAGAAGTTCGTTCGAGCGGTTCTGGGGTCGAACAACATCGACTCCTGCAACCGAACTTGACACGCTCCCAGTGTCGTCGGTCTGGCGACTGTCTTCGGAGCGGGCGGCGGTACCTCGTCCTACAACGAAATCGAGGAGACCGACGTCATCGTCATGTGGGGTTCAAATGCCCGTGAGGCTCACCCCATCTTCTTCCACCATCTGATGAAGGGGCTCAACAACGGCGCTCAGATGTTCGCCGTCGATCCGCGGCGTACATCCAGCGCCAAGTTCGCAGACGTCTGGCTGGGCCTCGAAGTCGGCTCCGACATCGCGTTGGCCAACACGATCGGTCGCGAGATCATCGATGCAGGATTGGTGAATACCGATTTTGTCGCCCATTCGACAGCGGGTTTCGAACAGTACAAGGCTTCGGTCGAGGCCTACACGCTCGAACGTGGTGAGGCTCTGACCGGGGTCCCGTCCGGGGCCATCCGCGAGCTCGCCCACAGCTACGCAAGAGCCGATCGAGCGCAGATCCTGTGGACCCTTGGCATCACCGAACACCACAATGCAGTCGACAATGTGTTCGCCCTGTGCAACCTGGCCTTGTTGACCGGCCACATCGGCAGATGGGGGAGTGGTCTGGTCCCGTTGCGCGGACAGAACAATGTCCAGGGTGGTGGTGACATGGGTGCCCTACCCAACAAGTTGCCCGGGTTCCAGAACGTCGACGATCGCGACGCTCTCGGCCGTTTCGCCGATGTCTACGGCGTCGATCTGAACCCGGTCCCCGGCAAACACCTGACCCACATGTTCGAGGCGATGGAGAGCGGCGAACTCACCTGTGCCTACATCGTCGGCGAAAATCCCGCCGATTCCGAGGCCAACACGAGCCATGTGCGCAAACTTCTCTCCGAACTGGACTGCCTCATCGTGCAGGACATCTTCTTGACCCGAACCGCCGAACTTGCCGACGTGGTTCTTCCCGCGTCGGTGGCCTGGGCAGAGTCCAGCGGCACGGTCACCTCGTCGGAACGACGGGTTCAACGATGCCACCAGGCCGTCGAGGCTCCCGAAGGAGCGCGCGACGATATCGAGATCCTCGCCGACCTCGCCAGGAGGCTCGGCTACGACTGGGGGACAACATCGCCCCAGGAACTCTGGGACGAGTTGCGTTCGCTCTCGCCGCCTCACGCTGGCATGAGCTGGGAGCGGCTCGAAGCCGAGGGTGGTCTGCAATGGCCATGTCCTTCGACCGACCATCCCGGCTCGCCGTTCTTGCACGGCTGGTTGTGGGAAGACGACCTCGCCGGACGTGCTCCCGCCCCCTTCACAGCGGTCGAAGCCGCGGGACCTCTCGATCGGCTGACCGACGAGTTTCCCCTGAGGCTCACCACCGGTCGAGCCCTCGATTCCTACAACACGGGGGTCCTGTCGGGGAGTTTCAATTCCCCGATCCGATACGGCGACGAGATCGATGTGCACCCGGCGGACGCCGAGCGGTTGGGCATCGCCGACGGAGAACTCGTCAGGGTCGTCTCACCGCGCGGCGCTGTCGACCTCGGCGTGCGCATCCAGCCCGACCTGGTGCCCGGATTGACCTTCACGACCTTCCACTTCCCCGAATTGGCCGATTCGAACCTGCTGACCAACGATGCCTACGACGCTCGATCGGGCACGTCGGAGTTCAAGGCCGCATCCATCAGGATCGAACGGATCGGTGATTGTGATGGCTGACCTGTACATCTCCTCCGATGTTGCGAGCGAGGGCGAGATGGCTGCGGTGGCGGTGGTTCTCGGTCCCGACGACGATGCCCTCGTCGTCGAACACGAACGTGTCGTGCGCGGGGGAACCCGGCGACGACACGCCAGACGAAACCTCCTGCTACCTGCTCTGCACGCGTTGCAGAACCATGCGGGCTGGATCTCGCCGGGCGGGCTCAACCATGTTTGTGAACGGCTCCAGGTGCCCCCGGCCGAGGCCTACGGGGTCGCTACGTTCTACGATCTGTTCCGTACCACCGACCCCGGCAATCGTGAGGCCGTCACCCACGTATGTGTCGACGGTGCCTGTCAGATGTCGGGCGCCAACGAGCTGCTGGCCGAACTCGAGGCGGGCGGGGCCAGGGTGCACGCGAGCCCGTGTCTGGGCCAGTGCGAGCGGGCGCCGGCGACCTTTGTCCAGGGCCTCGCCGGGCCCGATTTGGTGCCTGCCGACAGCCTGCCCTACACAATCCCACAACAAGGTGACGCCTCACTTCGCCTGCTGCGGCGGATCGGAGTGGTCGACCCGACAGACATCGACTCCTACAGACACAACGGGGGTTTTGCAGCGCTCGAGCGTGCTCGCGAACTCGGTCCGACCGAACTTGTCCAGCTCGTCACCGACTCGGGGCTTTCGGGCCGCGGTGGCGCCGCGTTCCCCACGGGTGTCAAGTGGGCGGCCGTTCGCGCCGAGGTCGATACGGGCCGTTCTGCCCATGTGGTAGCCAACGCCGACGAATCGGAACCGGGCACCTTCAAGGACCGGGTGCTCATCGAGAACGATCCGTTCTCACTGGTCGAGGCCCTGCTCATCGCCGGCTACGCAACCGGAGCAACTCACGGATGGATCTACATCCGCGGCGAATACCCCCTGGCCACGGCCCGTCTCGAGAAGGCGGTTGCCGAGGCCCGTACGGGGGGTTTGCTCGGCGCGAACGCGCTGGGCGAAGGCCACAACTTCGACATCACGATTCGTCGAGGTGCCGGCGCCTACGTATGTGGTGAGGAGACCGCCCTGTTCAACTCCATCGAGGGGTTCAGGGGCGAGCCGCGAAACAAGCCTCCATTCCCGACCACCCACGGCCTGTTCGGCGAGCCCACGGCAATCAACAACCCAGAAACCCTCGTCAACGTCCTGCACCTGCTCACCTCGGGAATCTCGGAGTACCGCACCCAGGGAACAGAACGTTCGCCGGCGACCAAGCTGTTCTGTCTGTCGGGAGCGGTGCTGACACCCGGCCTTTACGAGGCACCTTTTGGCATCACGCTGGGCGAACTTCTGGAAATGGCCGGCGGCGTCAGGGGCGACTTGCGGGCGGTGCTGATGGGCGGCGCTGCCGGGTCGTTCGTCGACCGGTCCTTCCTCGACATGGCCCTGACGCTGGAAGACACCCAGAAGAGGGGTACAACGCTCGGCTCGGGTGTCGTGATGGTCTTCAACACCGAAGACGACATTGTGGCCGCTGTTTCACGGATCGCCGAGTTCTTCCGCGACGAATCGTGTGGTCAGTGTGTGCCATGTCGCATCGGGACCCAACGCCAGCACGAGATCGTCGGCGCCGGGGTACTCGACGCCAAACACATCGGCCTCATCGACGAGATGGCGGCGGCGATGAGGGACGCATCGATCTGTGGGCTGGGACACACAGCCTCGAACGCAGTCCAGTCGGCGATTCGCCTCGGACTGATCGGAGCGGGCAAGTGAACAATTCGAGCGTCACCATCACCATCGATGGCGAGACCGTCGAAGTCGATGTGGGTCGTACCATCCTCGACGGCTGCCGGTCGGCCGGCGTCGATACACCAACCCTTTGCCACGGTGACAATCTGACTCCGTCAAACGTTTGTCGCGTGTGTGTCGTCGAGGTCGAGGGCAGCAGAACCCTCGTCCCCTCGTGTTCGCGCCCGGCCGAGGAAGGGATGGTCGTCGCTACCGACTCCGAGCGGGTCCGTCACAGCCGCAAGATGGTCCTCGAGTTCCTCGGATCGGCGGTCGACGTCAGCCAGGCACGAGACGTCGACCACGATTCGGACCTGTCGGTCTGGTCCGACCACTACGGGGCCGACCCAACCAGGTACGGCGACCAGGTGGCCAAGTCGAGCGCTCCCCTCAAGCGCGAAGACGACCTGTATGTGCGCGACTACGACAAGTGTGTGCTCTGCTACAAGTGTGTCGAGGCGTGTGGCGACGATGCACAACACACCTTTGCCATCGCGGTATCTGGCCGTGGTTTCGACGCTCACATCTCGACCGAGTTCGATGCTGCCTTGCCCGATTCAGCCTGTGTCTACTGTGGCAACTGTGTAGCGGTGTGCCCGACCGGCGCACTGCAGTTCACCACCGAATTCGACCTGCGCAAGGCTGCCGATTGGCGTCCCGAAGACCAGCACGTCGCCAGAACCGTCTGTTCGTACTGCGGTGTGGGCTGCAACCTCGAGTTGCACGTCCAGGACAACACCATCGTCAAGGTCACATCACCAAGCGATCATGACGTCACTTCGGGAATGCTCTGCATCAAGGGTCGCTTCGGCTGGCAGTACGTCCAGCCTCGCTTCTGACCCCCTCTTCCCGAGGTGTCACCGTCAGAGGCCCCCATAGGGGCCCCTGACGGTGACGCGTCGCATCGTTTGCGGGCGGAGACCACCGTTGGCGATCAGGCTGCTTGGCGCTTCCGTTTCCTGATGGCGTTGCGGAATCGCTCGACCCAGGTACGTGAGGTGCTCCAGACCTCACCCTCCCAGACCTCGATGACGTCGAACCCTGCCTCGCGCATGCGTGCGAAGCGCAGCCGGTCATCTCGCTGATACGCCAACGCAGCATGATGCTGTTCGCTCTGCACTTCGAGGACCACGCCGCAGCGATGGAGGAAGTCTGTACGGCCGATCCAGGAGGCATCACCGAGATCGACCTGGCGTTCGACCGAGCCGAGACCCTCGAACCGCAGGATGCTGTTGACTCGCGACTCGAGGCCGCTCGCCGGCGGAATGTAGCCCTCGCCGCGTTCGGCAACCATCTCCTCAAGCCACACCACGCCGCGCACACCCCTTCTGCCCATGCGCGCGCACGCCGCCAGCACGGTGCCACTGCTCAGCTGGCGGCGACTCCATGCCCACTCGAGCCAACGTTCGATGCGTGCCCTCGGGTGATCGAACGACAGATCGATCAGCAGGCGGCTGGGAGTTGGGAGTGTGATGCCGTCGAGGACGGCAAGGTCTTCGGCGGGGAGTCGTCTCGATTCGTGGATCCGGAGCCAGCCATCTGCCTCGCGGGAATTGGTCCCCTTCGGTCGTTGCACGTCGACAGGAAACGGTCGGAACCCGTTCCAACCCCACAACGTTGCTGCCGAACCGTGACTGACGTGGGCGCCGGGGCCACCTGCCAGGAGGCCCGCCATGGGCCACGTGAGCGGTGAGGACGCCGAGCCGCGCAAACGAAAGACGAGCGGCGCCACCCTTTCCCATCTACCGCTGCGCTCGAGTTCGTTTCGTACCTGGGACCTCGACAGCCGTACTCGAAGCTGCCACGTGGCGACGAGCCCATGTTGGGCGGCTGCGAGTTCGACAAAGATGCTGTGACGCATCGGTGAAGTCCAGCACACGGGTGTGACACTGCTCTTGTCCCCCCAACCTGTCACCGTCAGCGGCTCACATGTGAACCGCTGACGGTGACACCTCGGAAGAGGGGGAGGGGGGACGCGACTCGGGCAGGGCCCGAAGGCCCTGCCCGAAATCAGATGTCAGCTAGGTGATTGTGTGATCAGGCAGCGGCGAGTGCCGCTGTGATCCACTCGTTGGCCAGCTCACGGTTGTTGGCGATCCACTCGGCAGCGATCTCTTCGACAGCAGACTGAGATCCGTCTGATGCGTTGAGTGCCACACCGGCGATAGCCATGTGGATGAGCGGCGGGTTGAACACCTCGGACAGGGCCTGGGCGGCCGGGTTGGCCTCGAGCCACTCCGTCCTGGCGGTGACGAGAATGTCGGCCGCTTCCCAACCGGTGTTGCACTGTTCGCCCGCTGGGCCGAGGCACACATCGGAACCGAGGCCGTTGTAGCCCTCACCCTGATCGTAGGACTCGCCACCTTCCTTGCCGGTCGGGTTCGAGTCGTCGAGGATGGCTTCCTGGTGGAGCCACATGGTGGTCTCACCCGGGATGGCCTGAGCCAGGTACGACGTCGGGGTCCAGGTGTAGATGATGGCGGGTTCGCCGTTCTGAGCCTTGGTGAGGAACTCGGCGAACATGGCGTCGTATCCGGCCTGGGTCTGCTCGAGGTTCTCCCAGGCGTTGAATGCGATCTGCGCCGTCATGATGTCGTCGCAGGTCCAGTCCTCGGGGCAACCGTAGAACTCGCCCTTGCCGTTGCCGTCGCTGTCGAGCTGGCTCCAGAGGGCTTCCTCACGGTTGATCTGGTCGAGGGATGTGATTCCGTTGTCCTCGGCCCAGCTCTTGGTGATGAGCATGCCCTGGAGGCCACCGCCCGGCATGACCGAGCCCTCGACCACTGTCAAGTTGTCGCCGATGCGGGTTCCGTCGGGCAGATCGCCCTCGTGCCACGAGTAGTGGCCCGGGTACCAGCTGTTGGCCCACAGGTCCATCTCGCCGGACGCCATCGTCTGGTAGCCGAGGTCGGGAGCGAACTCGAGACCGTCGGGGCTCGAGACTTCGTAGCCGAGCTCCTCGAGGAGATCGTGAAGGATCTGTGCGTGGACGTAGCCAGAACTCCAGTTGGCGCGGCCCATGTTGACGGTCGGCTGGCCGTCGCCTGGCAGGGCGTCGGCTGCTGGTTCGTCATCTGGTTCGTCAGCCGCGGCCTCGGTGGTCGTCGTGTCGTCTGCCGGGGCTTCGGTTGTCGCTGCGCTGGTGTCGTCTGCGGGTTCGTCGGCAGCGGCCGTGGTTTCCGAGCTGGTGTCGTCGCTGTCGCCGCACGCCGCGGTCAACAGCGCGAATACCGCCAGCAATGCGAGCAGTAACCTGAATTTGCTTCTCATATGTCCCCTCCTGATAGGGCTTGAGTTGAGGGCGTTACCCCTCCGTGACTAGCGTCACAACGGTTAAAGAGTTTAGCTGATGGCTCAGCCTTTGGCGGGTGGGCCAGCCGGTTTTGGGAAATCGAGACGGATTCTGTCGCCTTGTGTCGCGCTCACCCTCCAGAGCCGACGAGGTCGGCTTCGTCGCCGTCGCCGACACCGATGACCGTCTCGACCAGGCCGTCGCCCTTGTACTCGGCGTAGATCTTGGTGCGGCGGAACTCGGCTACGACCGAACGGCCGCTGACGAAGATCATGATCCCAGCGATGAACGTCGCAAAGGCGCCGATACCTCCCAACACGTCACCACCGCTGTCGTCGACTCTGACGATGCCGAGGATGAAGGCCATGGGTATGAGCGCGATACCCAAACCGATTCCGGTGGTGACCGTGGTGGCTCGCCATTGCACGACCTCGCCGCCGCCGAAGACGCCCGATGCAACGATGCCGACCAGGATGGCCATGAGGCCGAGGCCCATGCTGAGCCAGGCGAGACCTGGACCGTCGTCGGCGACTCCGGAGTGCACCGTGCCGCCGCCCGATTGGAGCGAGTTCGTCTTGTTGACGATCGCCTGTCCGGCTGCGAGTTGTTTGGTGATGTCGTCGCCGGCTTCCTCTTCGAGACGGTCGAACTCGGCCTGTACCTCTGGCGTTATGAGTGACTCGATGCGCCCGTCGTAGTACCAGCCGTACTGGGTCTTCCTCTCCGCATTGCCGATGCCGAACGCCGACCCGACGATCATCAGAGTCGCGAAGATGGCGGCCCCGATCTGTCCCGAGGTGACACCTGCCATCATCGCACCGACGGCCGCTATGAGACCGAGTTCGGTGACGAGGAACTCGTTGCTACCCGAAAACACGCTGTCGCTCAGGACCACGATGACACCGAACGTGATGAGCATGGCCAAGCCACCGAACATGGCGCCCATGGCGACCTGGCTGGAAGCCTCGTCCTCGTCGTCGCCCGCAGTCTGGCTGCCCATGACTCGCGCGATTGCAGCAAGGCCACCGACCAGGACGACACCGTTGAGGATGCCGCCTATCCAGTTTGCCGCCCCGTCCGAGAACACCCCGTCGAGTGCGTCCTGGAAGCGGTCGCCGGCAACCAGCCAGTTGAACACGACGAACAGTGCGGCGGCAGCTCCCGACAAGACCACACCGACGATGATGAGGTTGTTGCGCGCCGATACGATCGTCTTTGCCAGTGGAAGTGGGTGACGCGGCGAATACGGGGCCGACATCGCTGCCATTCCCGTCCCCAGCATCATCGCTGCGGATGTGATCAACGCCAGCCAGACGCCGATGCCGTTCGAGTAGTCGGTGACGAACACAGACTGCTCGAGCGCGATGAAACCGAGCGTGACCAGGAAGGCCACGATGCTGGCGACGAACGCTCCGTCGGCACCGAGGCGTGGGGTGCTGGCCATGAACAGCTCGAGAAGCAGGAACACGACGCAGAGACCAAACACCACGAGGCCCAGCTCTGGCAGGGCGCCGAACGGTTCGTCATTCCACACGCTGGGCACCGGCAGGTCGATGAACTTCTCGTCGAAGAACATGTTCAGCAGCCAGATGAACGCACCCAGGGCGGCGATGATGACCAGGCAGATACCCTGGCCTCGCCTGAGGGCCTGGACGATTTTTTCGTAGTTGCCGAGCAGGGGGCGCACACTGGCCAGCAGCGCCAGGATCGCGAAGATCCCGACGAAGACGCCGAAGAAGCTGCCGCCCGATGCCTCGAAACCGTTGAAGGACTGCCCGAGAAGTTCCTCGTCGGCCCGACGACCCCATGACGAGACGGCCCCGGCATCCTTTGCCCACGGGAGCACGACGGCGATGAGTGTTGCCACGCTGGCCACGGCACCTATCAAGAGCCCGAGGCGCTCGTTGCCCTTGACCGGCGTGAGTCGTTCTGCCGGCTCGTCCTCGCCCTCTGGTTGTTCTCCTTCTTCGACGCCAGCGGAGACCATGGCCTCGTGTGTGGCATCGAGGTAGGCCTGCGGTTCGGCCCGGAAGCGCCAGGCGAGAGTGATCTTCTTGAACAGGTTGAGATCGTCGTGTTCCTCACTCTGGGTGATTCGGTCGAACACCACCGCGACCAGGAAGAACGCCAGACCACCAGAGGCGGCGAGGCCCAGGTTGAGGTTGTTGATTGCCCTGAAGAGCAAGCGGCCGAGGCCACCCGCTCCCATGAGGGCGGCGATGCCTAGCATCGAGATGGCCAGAAGCAGTGTCTGGTTGAGCCCGGCGAGAATGGCGGGACGCGCCAGTGGCAGCTGCACGTCGAACAAGACCCTGGTCTCGGTGGCTCCGAATGCTCGCGAGGCCTCGACGACGTCTTCTGGCACCTGTCTGACACCCAGGTTGGTGAGTCGCACGATCGGCGGCAGGGCGAACACCATGGTCACCATGGTCGCCGACACCTCACCGATGCCGAAGAAGAAGATGAACGGCAACATGAACACGAACGAGTGCACGACCTGCATCGCGTCGAGCGTCGGTCTCACGATATTCCAGACCGAATCGACGCGTCCCGAGATGACGCCGACGGGAATGCCGACGATCGCACACAGGGTCACCGAAACGAGGATCATGCCGATGGTGCGAGAGGTCTCGCTCCAATATTCGGCACCGAGGAAACCGCAAATCGAGAGCATCGCGGCGGACGCGAGCCCAACGCGGGTGTTGCGGGTGAACGAGCCGATGACGAACACGGCGATGACAACCCAGATCCACGGGATGGTCTGGATCGAGTCGCGGCCCACCTTCTCGGACAGGATCAAGTCGAAGAAACTTTCGAACGGCCACTCGATGATGTCGCCGATCTTTGCGGTCACAGGATTGTTGACCGCCCAGAAGACGAGTTGTTTGATCCACTCGCCGAACGGGAAGTTGAACGACTCGGTCCACTCGTTGTCGGTCCAGCTTGGACCAGCTTCGGTCTGGGCAAGGATTCCCATCACATGAACACCTCTCGCTCGAAGTCGTCTATGAGGTTCTCGACTCGGCCCATTTCCTCCATGATGTGGCGGGGGTCGAGGTTGCCAACCAGGCGGCCCGAGTCGTCGACGCAAGCGATCGGAAGTCCCCGACCTGCTGCGGCGTAGATCTCGTTCAGGGTGCACTCGGGGCCGCAGCTGGTGAAGTCGGTGCGCAGACCGGCCTCGAGTTCGGTACTGCCGACAGATGCGGCGCGAACGGCGTCGGCTGCGGTGAGAACGGCCCGGGGGCATCCTGCGTCGTCGAGCACGAAGGCGCCGGCTCGCTCGCCCAGGCTCTCGAGACCCTGCTGGAGTGTGGTGCCCGGCACGACCGGCTGTGGTTCCTGCATGACTTCGAGGACCTTGATGACCCGGCCTTGATCGACGTCCTGGACGAACTCGGCCACATACCCGGTGGCAGGGCGGGTGAGGATCTCTTCTGGTGTGCCGATCTGGACGACGGCGCCGTCCTTCATGATGCACACCCGGTCGCCGATGCGCAGCGCTTCGTTCAGATCGTGGGTGATGAAGAGGATCGTCTTCTGAAGCTCGGCGTTGATGGCCATCATCTCGTCCTGCATCTGACGGCGGATGAGCGGGTCGAGCGCCGAGAACGCCTCGTCCATCAACAACACGTCAGGGTCGGCGGCCAATGCTCTGGCCAGGCCAACACGCTGCTGCATTCCGCCCGATAGCTCTCTGGGCATCGAGTGAGCGAACGGCCCGAGCCCGACGAGGTTGAGCGCCTCCAACGACTTCTTGTCGCGTTCGGACTTGTCGATGCCCTGGACCTTCAGCCCGTAGCCCGTGTTGTCGATCACCGACCGGTGGGGGAAGAGGGCGAAATGCTGGAAGACCATGCCCATCTTCTCGCGGCGGAACTGCTGCAGCGGGGGACCGCTGAGCGCCTGCACATCCACACCGTCGACGATGACCCTGCCGTCGGTGATGTCGTGGAGCTTGTTCACCGTGCGGATGGCCGTGGACTTGCCGGAGCCGGACAGGCCCATGATGACAAACGTCTCGGCCCTGTGGACCTTGAACGAGACGTTTGTCATGCCGACCACGTGTTCGGTGGCAGCCTGAACGTCGTTCTTCTTCATGCCGCTCTTGGCCAATTGCAGGGCTCGGCCTCGGGGCTGGGGTCCGAAGATCTTGTAGACCGAATCCAGTTCGATGATTACTTCGGCGTCTGTGCTGGTTGCCATCTCGTCCCCGACTGTTCGTGCAGAGTGGCCGCAATCGACACACGACGCGAAAGCGCACCGCAATGCTGCACGCCCGCCCCCTCTGGCTCGTCAGTGCGGGACCATAGCACGTCAGCCGAGTTGGCGACGCTAGGTGAGTTCTCGCCTGCCCACGATGCGGAAAGTCCCTGATGGCTGGCCCGCACGGTCGATCGGTGATCACCCTAGGTGGCAGGGGGCCGTGGACGAATCCTGGACGAACGGCTCGATCGGGTCCACACGAGCCGAGGAGCCTGCAAGAACGGCGTTCGACGATGCCGCCGCAAGGTACGGTCGCGACATCGGCGAGCATCACGTCGCCGAACGTATCGAGGGCGACGAACCGCAGTCGCAGCGAGTGACGGGGATTGGGTTCCCCATCGGGAGGTTCGATCATGTACATCGCAGGCGAATGGGTCGGTGCCATCGGCGGTACGACGTTCGACGTCACAAACCCTGCAACCGGCGAGGTGATCGGTTCGGTCCCCGACGGCGGCTCCGCCGATGCCGAGGCCGCGATCGGCGCAGCCTCAGAAGCGCAGGAGGCATGGGGAGCGACGACCGCTGCCACACGGGCCGACATCTTGTACAGGGCGTGGCAGCTCATGAACGAACGCCACGACGACATCGCCCACCTCATGACCACCGAGCAGGGCAAGCCGCTGAAGGCCGCCCGCGCCGAGGTCACCTACGCCTCGGATTTCCTGCGGTTCTTCGCCGAGGAGGCCACGAGGGTGATGGGGCAGTGGATGCCTTCGAAGCGTTCCGACCAGCGCTTCTTGTCGATGCGTGTTCCCGTTGGAGTCGTCGCTGCGATCACGCCGTGGAACTACCCCGTGTCGATGCTGACGCGCAAGATGGGCCCGGCACTGGCCGCCGGATGTGCGGTTGTCCTGAAACCGGCCGAGGCCACACCACTGTGTGCGAGGGCTGTGTTCGAAGTGCTGATCGACGCCGGGGTACCGGCTGGCGTCGTCAACCTGGTCACGGCCGCCGATCCGAGACCCATCGGCGAGGTGTTCACCTCCGATCCGCGCGTCAAGAAGCTGACGTTCACCGGGTCGACCGCTGTCGGTCGGCAACTGGCCGGAGCTGCCGGGGCACACCTCAAGCGGGTCTCCGTCGAGCTCGGAGGCCACGCACCCTTCATCGTGTTCCCCGACGCCGACCCGATCCAGGCGGCCAAGGGCGCCGCTGCCCTCAAGTTTCTGAACGCTGGTCAGGCGTGCATCAGCCCCAACCGGCTGTACGTACACGAGTCTCAGGCCGAGGCCTTCATCACCACGATGATCGAACGTGTCGGCCGGGTGAAGGCCGGCAACGGCTTGGACGAGGGTGTTGGTGTCGGTCCATTGGTCGACGAGGCCGCGGTCGCCAAGGTCGAGCACCAGGTCGACGATGCCGTCTCGAAGGGTGCTGCGGTCCCTGTAGGTGGCCACCGGCTGAGCGAGGCTCCATTCGACAGGGGTCACTTCTTCGCTCCGACCCTGCTGACCGGCATCACCGATGACATGCTCATCCGTCGCGAAGAGACGTTTGGCCCGGTTGCGCCAGTTCTTGTCTATGACGATGTCGACACGGTCATCGACCAGGCCAACGATACGAACTACGGGTTGGCGGCCTATGTCTACACCCGGTCGCTCTCGACCGCGATCAATGCGATCGAGGCTCTCGACTTCGGCATCATCGGTGTGAACGATGTGAACCCGACCTCTGCCTCGGCCCCATTCGGTGGAGTCAACGACAGCGGGCTCGGGCGCGAGGGCTCGGCCGAGGGCCTCGGCGAATATCTCGAAACCAAGCTCGCCGGAATCTCCCTCCGATGAGCCGCACGGTGGTGTCCCGGAGGGGCACCCAGAAGGCGAACCGACAAGGACCGAGCCGCACGGTGGTGTCCCGGAGGGGCACCCAGAAGGCGAACCGACAAGGACCGAGCCGC